>NZ_CP111043.1:1891875-2207187 GCF_026250525.1 Chondrinema litorale | reverse complement strand
ATTAGCAAAAAAATGATCTCAATTTGAACACATGTAACTACTATTAGTTTAATAGGATCAAGAATACTTTAGATTTGAGCTAACTTTTATGCATATAATAGCAGCACTTGTTACTCTTGCTAAATCTACAAAACCGAAAAATTTAAGAAGTTTAAACTACTTAATAAATCTAGTTTAGAATGAATGAACTAAGTCCAGAAACCAAAAGTGATGTACAAAAGGTAATGCAGATTGATGCTGTTCCTTCAATTCTTAATATAATATGCAGGATTACAGGAATGAGGTTTTCTGCTGTAGCAAGAGTTACAGATGAAAAATGGATTACTTGCATGTCTTATGATGAAATAAATTTTGGACTGAAATCATATGACGAATTAGTTCTTGAAACTACTATCTGTAATGAAATTAGGCAGCATTATAATCCGGTTATTATTGAAAATGTTTCTGAAAACCAGCAATTCTGCAACCATCATACCCCTGCTCAATATGGATTTCTAAGTTATATTTCTTATCCTATTTTCAGGAAAGATGGGAGGTTTTTTGGAACCTTATGCGCAATTGATCCTGAGCCAGCGAAGCTTGACAACAAAGAAATAAGAGATTTATTTGAGCTCTATACTCAACTAATAGCTTTTCATTTAGATAAGATTGAAGAAATTGAAACCTTAAACACAAGTCTTCAGCAAGAGCGTGATACTGCTAAACTTAGAGATATTTTTATCGCGATTTTAGGTCACGATTTAAGAAATCCATTAACTACTACAAAGATGTGTGCTGAATTACTATTATCAGAGGATCTTCCAGATACGGCTGTAGAAATAGTACAAACCATGATGAGTAGTTCGTATAGAATGGAAGATTTGGTTAATAATCTGCTAGATTTTGCTAAAGGCCACTTAGGAGAAGGTATAAAGTTAGAAATTTCTGAAGATAATGATGCTTTAATTAAAAGTATTAAACATGTATACAAAGAAATTCAAATTACGACAGAAAAGCATGTTATAGATTTACAAATAGACTTATCTGAAACAATTGCTTGCGATCATTCAAGAATTGCTCAAGTATTTTCAAACCTTTTGGGTAATGCCGTAAAGCATGGTTCTACAACAAATACTATTAAAGTAGAACTAAAAACGGAGCAATCTCAATTTCAAATTGAGATTTCTAACAGCGGTAAAAAAATTGCCGATGAGATTTTAAAAGGTATCTTCAAACCTTTTGCGGCTAGTACCTCAGAAAATGGCCAAGGTAGTTTGGGGTTAGGTTTATATATTTCATCTGAGATAGCAAAGGCGCATAATGGTAAATTATTTGTAAAGTCGAGCGACAGTGAAACATTATTTACCTTTTCAATTCCACTTACTAACAATGAACATCAGGAAATATAACCTTGATTTTCAATTAGAAAAAATCAAATGAATACCTGCTAAAGTATTAATCTGATGGATAGATTAACTACCAAAAATAGCTACTACTCTCAATGGCGCACCACTTCCTCCTTTTATTTTCATAGGTAATGCAATTATTTCAAACCCGCTACTAGGTAATTGATTTAGCATAGTAAGGTTTTCGAAAACAGGAATGTTTTTAGAAAGTAAAATAACGTGACTCTCAAAATATTCGGATTGACCAAAATCTATGCTTGGTGTGTCGATTCCGATTGCCTTTATATTACGGTTTTCAACCAACCACTTCGCAGCTTCTGGCGATAGGCCAGGAAAATGTAAAGATTGAACAGCCTCTGTTCCTCTTTTATCTGTTCCCAAATATTTGATTTTATCAGGATAATATTGAGAGTAACCAGTTTGCAATAAAACTATACAGCCATCGGGTAACTTGGTTTGTTCATTTTTTTCCCAATTAAGAAAATCATCTACACTTACTAAATAATCTGGATTACTAAGTGCGTTTGAAGAAATATCTATATTGATGGCGGTTCCAAATAAATTTTCAAGTGGAATCTCATCAACAGATTCTCCTGTCTTGGAGAAATGAATTGGTGGAGTTGCAACTAAATTTGGTACACATTTACTTAGGCCGCTTTTTTTAAATTGAATTTCAGTTGAATTTCCTTTTCCAATGGGGTCATATATCCCAAACTTGAGTGTATCCTTTTGATATTGTACCACTGCCGTGGCGGCCATTCCTCGATATATTCGTAGACGTGCCAGTAAAGCTGTTCAGGGGTATCAAATTTCTGCCTATTCAGGCTTTCATATTTGATGGTTTTAAAAAAGCTCTCGGCCACGGCGTTGTCCCAACAATCTCCCTTCCGGCTGCCAGGCAGCCCTGTCATGCTCTGGATTATTTTCCGATGAAAAGAAAAAATTCTCTTTGTCTGATCACATGCATATTGGATACCTTCCAGGCGGCCTCTGTCAGAATGGAAAATAAAGCCATCCTTGATATCTCTCCTTTGTCTTGCCATTGACCAAGCCCGTAATACTGTATTCTTGGCTGTCATATCACTTGATAGCGACCAACCGACAATTTTTCTGTCTGCCAAATCAATAATTGTGGTCAGGTAATTCCAGTTGTTCCCGACCCTAATGTATGTAATATCGGACACCCAGACCATTCCTATATCCTCTACCTCAAAGTCCCTTTCAAGGATATTGTCGGCTACTTGATATCCATGTTTCGAATCAGTGGTAACTACGAATTTCTTTGCTAGAACGCTCTTAAGGCCCATTTCCCTCATCAACCTGGCCACATAGGACCTTGATATCTTTATGCCTTTTTTGATAAGTTCAGCAGTTATACGAGGGTTTCCATAAGTACCCTTGCTATCATCATAGATCCCTTTTATATACTTTTTGACCATGTCTTTTTTGTTCTCTATATTTCCCTTGGCGAACTCTTTACGCCTCCAGGAATAATAGGAATTCTTGCTTACCTTCAAACACTTGCACATTGGCCAGGCCACCCTGCTCCCAACGGAAAAAAAATCACAGTTCCCTGCTATGAACTCGTACTTTTCCCGCCTTCCCCCCAATGGAATTGTTGGAGAAGATGCTCACCGCGTGGCGGCCACCGCCTTTTTTAAGATGCGAGTGCAACTATCACGTTCCATTTCTACTTCTCTCAATTGCTGCCTTAACTCTCGAATCTCTTTTTCTTCAGGGGTCAATGAAGGTTTACTTTTATCTGAAAAGATACCTTTTTTTTCCCTACTCTCTCTTTTCCATCTACGGATCATACCCTCATAGAGACCATAATCTTCTGATACTTTTCGCGCTGTATGGCCTGCCTCCAGCAAGCCGACTATCATTTCCTTGAATCGCACCGCGACGGTTCTTTTTCGTACTGTTTCTTTTTGCCCATAATAGATAAAGTTAAGAATTATGGCCTGTAAATTTTTGTACCAACTAATGTAGCATATTCAGGGACACGACTCCCCCCCAAGGGCAAACGCATATAAATTATAATCTAATACTGGTTTCTCTATACTCATCAGAGCGAGCTGCTTTGAGCATTTTTCTATTGAGACTAACCGTATCTTTATTAGATTTTAACAAACTGGTAGCAATTCTGAGAACAGCACCAAAGTTTCGTGCAGCATTATCCTTTCTCTTGGTACTAAAATCTTCACCAAATTGTACATCTAGTGACCAATGTAATTGATTTTCTATCGTCCAATGTCCTCTAATAATTTGATTAAACCGTTCAGGTGTACCCTGTAAACTACTCATGTAATATCTATGCTCACGACTTACTTTACCTGAAGCTACTACTTCTCTATAAGAGGATATTTCGATAATAGTACTTAATCCTGTCCAACCTTGTAAGCACTCTTCTCCTATAAGATGAGCAGGTAATACTCGACACGAACGGCATTCTATCCGTCCATGTCCTTTATCCCAACTATCCACAGCTTTCAACTCAGAGTGACCAAAACAGGATTCCACTTTATGAAGTAACTTCTTTTGATTAGCTTTTAAGCCTATCACGTAATCTGCTTCCTGTTTAACTATCTTCTCTGTAATCTTTTTTTGGCATCCAATCGCATCAATGGTGATAACTGTTCCCTTTAACTCTAGCAAATCTATTAAAGCAGGGATACTGACTATCTCGTTAGATTTATCATCTGTATAATATTGTCCTAAACATATTTGTAGTTCACTACACCAAGCCTCTACTAAATGTACTGCACCTTTACCTCCTTGATTACCAGGTAGTTGCTGTTCTTTCTTAGTAGCACTACGGGATAGTTTTTTTCCATCGAAGTTGATAACTGTTCCTTCTTTTAGTAGTAAACCTTCTGTAACCCAGTCGATAAAGCAGTGCTCAAATGATGTATAATCTAAATGAGAAAATACACGATTAAGGGTGTCATGCGAAGGTGTTCCCTGCAAAAAGGGTAGATATTTACGAAGCCATGTTAATTTTTCCTCTCCAAAATCGGCTATCTCTTCCCAATATCTACATCCACTTATTACCGCACTAACTGTAAGAAATAGTATTTCGTTAAGTGGATATAATTGGTTGCGTTCCATGCGGAAATCTTCAATATTAGATAGCTTTGGTAATAAAGATGATAGGTAACTGCTCGGAGTAGGCATATGAAAAATAGTATTTATTGGAAAGATAAAACTTTTTCATTTATATGCGTTTGCCCTTGACTCCCCCCCATAAGGGATTTGCACCCTCTAGATTAATAATTTATCTTACGATAAATTAAAGGATGCCCATGCTGGGCACACACAAAAAATATAGTGCATTTGGCAGTTTAATTAAATCATGAAAATCAGTAAACCAAATAACAATAGATGCCATTTGAAAATTATGCTTCAGCTAAAGCCAAACGCACTATATTCAAACCGTTCACTTCCATTAAAAAGAAAGATGAAAACCTATGGGATTTAGATTAATACCAATTTTCATAAAAAGCAAAGCGCTCAAATCAGATGAAGAAATTCTGAAAATGGTCGGATTACCGAATTTAGAAAAAGGAAAAACATTTGATTTTTATGATACAAATAAACAATGGGATAGTGTTTTTATTGGCACGAAAGATATTTGCAAAATTCTATGTAATGGAGAATTAGCAAGTAAAGCATTTAAAGATGAAAATCCATTTTTGAATTTTGAAGACACCGAAATAGCTTCAATAATTTGGGATGAAACATCAAGTGTTTATGGATTTAGTTTAATCAAAAATGGTAAAACAATCCGAAAAGTATTGGTAAGTGACGGTGAATTTGAATACGATTATGGAGAACCAATTCCAGAAGAATTAGAGATTAACGAGGATGAAATCTTTATACCTGAAGAAAAAGAGGAAATAATTGAAGGTGAAGGAGAAGAAGCATTTCAAGAAATGATGAAAGCTGAAAAGGTTTGCAGAGTTGCAGATACTTTAGCGAAAAGATATATCGGAGCAGGAGTTGTTGGAATACAAGAAAGAATCGAGTTAAATGAATACGAATAAAAAAGAAAACAGAAGTGAACAAAAGCTAAAAAAAATTTGGGGGTTTACTAGCGGTTCAACACTTCGTGTCTCCCGCTTACGTCCTGCGAACGGCTGCCCGAACTGACGTTCAAGCCCAAACGTTTTTTAGTAACACGTTAGCCACAACAAGATCAAATATGAATTGGAATAATTATCTATCCGAAAACAAAGCACCAAATTCTTATGCTCATTTAGGAGTTATAGAAGGTACAGTTCGTTGCCCATTTGATATTTCTGAATTATCTGATAGTGCGAAAATAATAGAGATGAATACACCTCTGAAAAAATTCAAGTTGAGCTATACCAATTATGATTCTTTGATAGATAATAAAATTATAGAAGCAATAACATTAAATGACATAGATGAAAACCGAATAAATACCTTCTCTACTTTATCTAATCTGAAATATCTTCATATTTCCAATAACAAACAAACGTTAATTCCGAGTTTGTCATCCTTAACTTCATTAGAAGTTCTTATTTTAAGTGGTATTAAAAAGGTTGAAGATATTGATTTTCTAAAAGATTTAAAGAATTTAAGGACTCTATATGTTTATGGTATAAATAACCTTTATGATTTAACCCCAATTGAGACTCTTATAAACTTAAAAGAATTATGGTTAGATCACGGAAAAATGAGCGGAACTGGAAAAGCTATTAAGAGTATGGAGTCAATATCTAAATTAAAAAAGTTAGAATATCTAAATTTTATATTGAATATTGAAAACAAAAATTATGATATTTCTCCCTTACTAGAGCTGCAAGAACTAAAATACTTAAGAATCTTACCAAGATTTTTTAAAAATGGACAAAGAGAAATTATTGAGGAAACGCTTCCTAGTGTAAGTCTCATTTAATAAAATACTGTGGCTAATAACTAAGTCTTCGTGTGGCTCAACGAGCCAAACATGAAGACAGTGTTGAACGAATCAGGTGCCAGCTATGGGGAATACGTTATTTTGAGTGGTTTTTATTGAGTTATACTTGAGACCATTTTGACTTTACCCTTCCTTTCCTTGCTACTTTTTCTATCATATTCATTTCCATTTGTTGATTTCAGGGACCTCTTAGGCTATATTTTTTCCTGTTTGGACATAGCAAGGCCAGGCTACTGATCGTAGTTTTTTCAAGAGTTCAACAGAAGTTTTTTATCAGTAAGTAATCGCTGCCAATCCTTTGGTGGGCCACGGGCATCAAAAAGTAAGATCGTATGTAACCGGCCTGTTTTACAGCTGGGACATTGGCGGTGTAAAAGCGGTTCTTTAGGAAGTATCGGGGTTAATAACTTGGTAGCAAGAGCTATTTGCAGTTGAGGCAGTTTCCCCTTTTTCCAACTACTACTCAAAATACCATAGTGTCGTATCCGGGTAAACCCTTTCGGTAAAATGTGCAATGCAAACCGCCTGACAAACTCTTTTGTAGAGAGTTTGACCGTTGTCTTTTTGCCCCCCTTTTTATAATCTTTGGCGGTAAAGATCACCTGCTTTTTTTGATGGTCTATACCTTGTATCCGGTGATTGCTGATGGCAATCTTGAGTTCCACTCCGGATGTGTGTATCTGCCTAGGTATTCTATCACGTTTTTAGGACAGGAAAAAGGTCTTTTAGCAAAACCACCCACTTTTTGCTGAATACTCGATCGTAGGTTTCCTGTGGGAGTTGAGCGTCACTTTTTCTGAGGGAGGTCACATATTTAGCCCTAAAAACAGGGCTCATAGCCTTTACATTGAACAGGTATTTGCCCTTGTTCTTTGCGGGTTTCCACTTCCCTGATCCGCTTAGGGCTCCACCGGGAACGATGCAGTGCAAATGCGGGTGGAGGCTCAAGTTCTGGCCCCAGGTATGCAGTATGGCAATCATACCTATTTTGCCGCCCAAATGTTTGGGGTTGACACCAAATTGCTGCAAGGTTTTCCAGGCTGCCTTGAACAAGCTGCCGTACACGATTTTTCCATGACTTAAGGCAAGGTGGCCGAACTCGCTGGGTAGTGTAAAAACCAGATGAAAGTAGGGCACATTTAATAGCTCGCTTTCACGTGCCCTGATCCATTGCTCACGTTTGTGGCCTTGGCACGTAGGACAATGACGATTACGACACCTTCTGATAGCTTGTAGTGTACGATAATGCCACGAGGTTAAACTCAGTGCTTTGAGTTGCTGTTGTTCCATTTCCAAGACCTGCGCAACTGTATGTGTAGGCCGCATTAGACGTAAAGCTTATCGAGAGGGCTGAACTTGGCTTTACTGGGCAGATTGGCCACATGCAAATAGGTCAAGGTCATCTCTATGTGGGCATGGCCTAACAGCTCTTTCAGGCTAACAAGATCGATCCCGTATTCTAGCAGGTGTGTAGCGAAACTGTGGCGCAACATGTGGGCGGTCACCTTTTTGTTACAGCCTATTTTACTCCTGTTCTCTTTGATTATCCATCGTATGCCGTTGGTGGTAAGCCCACGAGGATTACCGTCTTTAGTGACTTGGCTGTTGAATAAATAGAGGTATGGGTTTTCTGTTTCGATGTACTTTTTTAGCCCCCGGACCAGGTGTACGCTCAATGGCACATAGCGGTCTACTTTCCCTTTTTTCTTGGCAATGAAAACAGTCCTACGATCAAAGTCGATATCACTCAACTTAAGGTCACAGAGCTCATAGCTGCGTAATCCGCAACCGTATAGGATACCCAAGATCAATCGGTGCTTGAGGTATTTGGGTGCTTTTAGCAGGCGCTTTACTTCCTGTTGACTGAGCACTGTGGGCAGTTTTTGGTCGCGTTTGATTTGTGGCAAGACCACACGCTTGGCTTCCATGCCCATTACTTTATAAGCTGCTCGTAGACCAAAAATAGTGTGTTTAAAGAAACTTTCAGAAGGTGTAAGATGCTGTTTCTGGCAGAAATAGAGGTAGTCTTCTATGTTCTCTACCGAGAGCGTTTCAGGGCTTTGCTTGTAATGCAAGGCCAGATGTGCCAAGCACCGGAGGTAGTTGTTCAGTGTGCTCGGAGCTTTACCATTGATAGAAAAGCTTTGCGTCAACTTGTTTTGAAGGTTACTAAATCCCTTGACTTGAGCAGAGGCTTGCTCGGCCAGAGTAGCAGTTTTTTTTTGAACATGATCAAATAGATTTAAAGTTTAGCTTAAGCTAATAAAATCTATTAGTTTTAACGGAAGAAGGATAGCTTCCGACCATAGGGAGGATTCGTTCAACATTATGTATCAAATCATAGCCGCACAAAACCAACCCACAAACCAAAGCTACGATTCATACATTGAGCGTTGTGTGTAACTAAATTCTCGCCAAACTGACCTGATTTCAAGATGGATAAAAATGACTTATATAATCAAATAGATAAATTCGTATCAAACGTGACTGAAACCACTGATTATAACTTCTGGATTGATTTACAACCCAACACTGTAGTTTTCGGTGGGGAATTTGTTGATTCTAAAGGATTAATTAAACCAATTGATTTAAAAGATATCGGAAAAAGCAAATGTTCGCAACTCGCTGATTTTATAGCAAAGTTTCATAAAATTCACACGGATAATGGTAATAACAAATGGAACCGAGCAATGATTCGGAAATCAAAAACGGAAGGATATTTCGTGGATTTTATTTGGGATATAAAATGGGAACTAGATGAAAAGAACGCTCGGTTAAACCAAAATTTAGACCTTATAAAATGGTATTGGGATAAATAAGCTAAGGATACTGACCCGAATACAACAATATGACGGGGAAACAAACAAACAGAATATCCGACCTGATTTAAGATAATAACTTAATTTCAACGATAAAGAAAACTGATTTTAAAACTTGATAATAAAGACAGCTACACACAACACGGTATATAAAATATAAGGAGGTCAGTGAGTTACGAAACTTTGGTTCAATTAATCAACACCGCCAAATCTGCGATTTGACGAGTTGATTTTTCAGTTGCCAAATCGCAGATTTGGCTAATTCGCAAATTGACACGATATTGTTTCAAAATTCCTTACATTTCATATACCCATTCGTTGGTGTGCCACGAGGTGGCTTATATCCAGTGGGTGAAAATACCATCAGGGCAATTGACTGTTCACCCTGAAGAAAAGTGGACAGTAGATATCGCGAGGTATCAGCTGAAGCTCCGCTGTTTCAAATAATCTAGCCGTAATGCACGAGCGTGAACCCGAAGTAGCTTCGAGAAGTGTATCAGTAGATTTGGGGAGAGTTTTGACGGTCTCGAACCCTGCTATACTGCAATGATAAACAGTCGTATGAGATGCAGTAAACTACCGGAGTCATAGGGATGGCGAGATTATAGATGGAGATAGGCCAAACGTGGGAGGTCTTTTGGGATAAAGATTGGCCATCTTAAAAGGAGGTATATAAGCATAGCGAAGTTACCTTCTGTCCCAAAAGAAGTCGGAGGGGGCCATATTACCGAAAACGGTAAGGACAACATAACCTTATCCAGGGAAGGGCTCCTACTTTAGTAAAGTTTATATGGAAAATAGAATGACAAGTATTGATGCAAATCTACTAGCTAGTCCATCCGAACAGGATGAGCGGATTCGTATTCTCCAAAGGAAACTATACATTCGAGCCAAGCAAGAGCCTGAATTCAAGGCGTACAGTCTCTATGGGAAACTCTGTGAGGGTATGACCTTGGTCACGGCCTACTACCGCGTCAAAAGCAACTACTCGGAAGGAGTAGGGGTCGACGGTGAAAGTTTCGAGACCATCGAAGAGCGAGGATTGAAATCATTCTTAGAAGAGATACAATATTCGCTGATAAGTAAGGGCTATAGAAGCCAAGCCGTCCGACAGGTACTGATTCCGAAAGAAAAAAAAGGGGGAGTATCGTAAGCTAGGGATTCCAACGATACGCGACCGTGTAGTCCAGATGGGGGTAAAGATGTTGATAGAGCCCTTGTTTGAGGCAGACTTTATCGAGACTTCCTATGGATTTCGACCAAAACGGGGAGCCAAGGATGCAATAAAGCAGGTAAAACTGAATATCTATGAGGGTCATCAATTCATTTACGATGCGGATTTATCGCGTTACTTTGATACGATACCCCATGATAGGTTGTTCATCCTCCTAAAACAACGGTTGACAGACGGAGGGATATTGGGTCTTCTCCATCAGTGGCTGGTCTCACCGATACAACTCCCTAACGGGGAGTTGCTATTGAACAGGCAGGGCAGTCCACAAGGTGGAGTGATTTCACCCTTGTTATCGAATATCTATCTCCATGCTTTTGACAGAATCGTGAACGACCCACAAGGAAAGTTTGCGAAATCGGGCATCAGGATAGTTCGCTATGCCGATGATTTCCTATTGATGGGCAAACAGTATTTCAGTAAGGATATACTGGGCTATATCGATAGGATTATGGAAAATATGGGATTGAGCTTGAACAAAGAGAAAACAAAACTGCTCCATAGTTTGCATATAATTATGATGCTGACCACCGGAATTATCATCTTGACCACCCCTTACTTTTCCCTGTACCTATCCATACTTTTTGATGGCTGTTCCTACAAATGTAACCAAATCATTTTACTTTGACCTTCCTCATGGATTCCCCCTTGAGTTCTATCCTATGGGAAGAATTGAGCAATCTATCTAAAATAGCGTCCGCAATCGTGCTATCCCCTATGACATCATACCAACTTGCCACTGGCAACTGAGAGGCCATAATGGTAGATTTCACTCCATGCCTATCTTCTAGGACCTCCAATAGCATCATCCTTGAGTTGGCATCTAGGGGCTGTAAGCCAAAATCGTCTATGATAAGCAGTTCATGTTTTTCTATCCTGGCCAACTGCTTGAGATAGGTGCCATCTGCCTTGGACATATTGAGTTGGGGGAACATCTTCTGTGCATTGAAATACAGTGCCCTGTGGCCTGACATACAGGCCTGATGCCCCAATGCAGAGGCGATGTAACTTTTACCTGCCCCGGTAGGTCCTGTAATGAGTACATTTTCCTTCCGTTGAACGAAAGTGCAGTCGGCAAGGCGCAACATCAATGTCCTGTCAAGGCCACGTTGTGCAGTGAGGTCGAGTTCCTCCACACTGGCCGGATAACGGAACTTGGCAGACTTTAGATAGCGCCCTATCTTGCGGTTCTCCCTGTCCTCCCATTCGGCCTGTACCAATAGAGCGATCATCTCATCATTGGTCAATGCATCCTGTTTACCGTTTTCCAGTAGTGCTTTGTAGGCATGTTGCATGCCATAAAAGCGCATCTGCGACAATTTTTTCAATACCGTAGTATCCATGTTCATTTATTATTTAGGGTTAAAAAATAGTTATCTGTAATCTTTGCTGCCCCTGATATTATCATGGAAGGGCAGTGTTTGCTGTCCATTGTTTTCCTTGGGCAATTTTTCCAGTCCACTTTTCAGGATACGGTCCACGGTCCTGTAATCATAGGCACCAAAGTCGGCAGCCCGTCTTATGGCTGCAAGGAACCGTTCCCTGCCCACTTTTTTATCAAATGACAGGATGCCCACACAGCTGCGGTAGGCCTGCTCTGGATGGCGTTTCCTTTCCATCACAGCCGTTATAAAATCCTTGACATCGGGGTGGATGCCCGCTGCCCATGAAAGGAACTTTTGTGGGTTCCATTCAGATACAAAGCGATGGGTGGAGGGCATATGCTCCTTGACGGTGGTGTAGACATGGCAACGCATATCCCTACGATGGAAGGCGATACGTTCCCCTTTATAGTAGACCGAGACCTGGGAAGCGGAGTACACCAGTTTGACCTTCTTGGCGATGAAGCGATAGGGTACACTATAGTAATGCTTGTCCTCCAACAGGGATACATGGGCGTTCTTCATCACGGTGCAGTACTTGAAAAGCTTCAACTCATAACGGGATATCGGCAGTGGCCCCAGTTTTTCCTTCTCCTCTTTTTTGAACCTTTCCCTTCGGCTGATGGCCTCTTTTTGGAAGTGCATATCATTGTGCTGTTCCAAGAGCTGTGATATGGCCAAATTGAGTTCCTGTAGGGAATGGAAGGTGTTGTCACGCAATGGGGCATAGATGCGGGAATAGGCAATACGGACGGCGTTCTCCACCAATGCCTTGTCACGTGGGCGGTAACTCCTTGTCGGGAGTACGGCCGTACCATAGTGGTTGGCCATATCGGCAAAGTCAGTATTGAGGTCTGCCTCATATTTACTGGCTTTGTGTACGGCTGCCTTGAGATTATCAGGTACGAGTAACCGTGGTACACCACCGAAATAATGGAGGGCATCCTGTGTGGCACCGATGAAGTCTTCCTTTTTTTGTGAGGGGACCGCTTTGACAAAGGTCAACTGGCTATAGCCAAGTATGGCCACATAGACCTCTACCTCGTGCAGTTCCCCCGTTTCCCTGTCCACCCAGTGTAGCTTCTTCCCCGTGAAGTCGATGAACATCTTGTCACCAGGGGAATGTTCCAGGTGCATGGTGGCATCCTTGCCTGCCTTCCAACTTCGGATGTGGTTGCAGAAATGGGAGTAGCTGTAACCACCGGGGTTTTTCTGCATATATTCCGTCCAGAGCAGCCAGCGGCTCACTCCGGTCCTGGGAAGTTCCTTCTCGATATAGGGTCTCATCGCTTCCAGATTGAGCTTACGCTCTTCTTCATCTGGTGGAGGGGATACCAGTAGGGCCTCCAGTTCAACCTCATCTTTCTCCAGTAGTGTCTTTGTATCATGGCCAGAGCCCTTGATCAGGGCCAGGTATTTTTTTATCGTGTTACGGGAGACACCAAGACCCTTGGATATCGTCTGGATACCCATGCCCTGTTCCCGTAACCTGATGATCTGTTTTAACTTGTTCATGTTCAATATCTTTCCTGCCATATCTTGCGGTAGTTTGGTTGCTACCGCAAACAAAGCACGGAAGGACGGGGATAATGGGGTGGTCAGCATCATAATTATTATCATCTTGACCACCCTGATATTGAGTGGTCAGTTTGATAATTATAGCTTTTTTGACCACCGCTCTCAAAGCGCTAAAGGGGTGGTCAATATCATAATTGCTAGTGGTCTGCTTGATAATTGGGGGTGGTCAAGATCAATAATTATATGCAATAGTTGTCGGAGCAGCTTGTTCTTCTTGGGATTCGAGTTCCGTTACATCGCCTCCAAGTTCACGTGGAACAGGAACAAATACACAGATGTCCGGCCGAGTATGAAATCTCGCTCGAAACTGTTCTGCAAACTTCGTGAACTGTTGTCCAAGCGTCGACATTGGCGTATGGAATGGATAGTGTGGAAAATCAACCGTTTATTAATCGGTTGGTTAAACTATTTTTCAATAAGTAAAGTGACCCATGTTTGGGAAACGGTTAAAATCATCAAACTACATCTTAGCTATAAACTGTTCAAATGGATGAAAAGTAAAGGAAGGAAAGCGCATCGGAAGCTACGCCAGCGACCCTATGAAAACCTGGTTAAATCCTATGGATTACTGGACATAGAGAAGTATGCACGCTTGAAAACCCTTGCGAAAGCAGAATGAAGAATACTATCGGTAAGCCGTGTGAGGGAAAACTTCATGCACGGTTTGATGAAGGGGGCTCTGACAGTCAAAAAAAAAAAAAAAAAAAAAAAATTACTATCTTGTTATTTTAACAAAGTAGTTTAAGACTGTCAGGCTCTACTCTACTGCGTAATTTTCAAGTAAACCCAGATGATAAAATATTATATAAATCTCACAATCCTTATTTTAATTTTTTCAAATATTTCAGCACAGGAAGTAATTAAAAAATCCACTTATTATTTTACTATAACCAATGATACTTTAGCAGGAAAAGGAGCTGAAATTTTCAAATCAAAAATATCAGAAAGTCAGTTTTTTCTCATTGGAGAAGAACACGATGTTTCAAAATTGGAAACTATGGTAAAGACTTTAGTTCCTTTTCTTAAAAAAGAAGGTTTCAACAATTATGTTGCTGAAATAGGCCCTTTAGCTTCAAAAAAATTAGAAGAATTAGGTAAACAAAAAAAATCACTGGAAGAATTTAATAGAAAATATTCAGATTATATCGTTGGCGCTCCTTTTGGATTTTTTGGAACAGTTGAAGAGGGAAAAACATTAAATCAGATTGTTGATTACGGCATAAATATTTGGGGTGTGGACTTTGAGAACTATAACTCCTATTTATTCATTCTTGATTTATTGTTAGAAAATTCAAATAAATCACAACTTATAAATGAAAAATATAAGAAAGCTTATAACTATATAATATCAGAATATAAAAAAGGTAAAAATGGATTTAATCCGGAATTAGCCGAAAACCTTTTAAGCTCTAAAGAATTAGAAAATTATATCAATGCAGTAAACAATTCAAAAAATAAAATGATAATAAATGAATTGAAAAAATCATTACAAATCTATGCAGGTCAGGGAAAAGGCTTTTGGTATCCAAGAGTTGAAAATATGAAACATAATTTTATCTCTCAATACAAAGAACTTGAAAACGCAGATTCAAAAAAAGTCTTTATAAAATTAGGTGCTGTACATATAGCAAAAGGAACTAGTTATAGCGGATTTCAAGAATTGGGGAATACAATTTATGAATTGGCAAATTTTAATTTTAAAAAATCATTTTCGGTACTTTCATTTACTAGATACAGTTTAAACTCCAGTAATGAAATTAAAGATGTGGTTGAAAAAGAAGATATTGAAATACTTCAATATACAAAACCTGATGAATGGACTTTTATTGATTTGAACGAACTAGAAAAATTAAGTATAGAAAATAAGATAAAATTAAACGGAACGATTAAAGGATATATTGAAAAATTCGATGCTATTCTAATTCCACCTGCCACTAAAGAATCTGAAAAAAATTATTAAAAAACTACGCACAACATTTAGTAAGCGCTAAGCTACGGCTAAAGCCTTTGCCAGCGCCTACGATCGCCGTTGCTCACCATGCGCAGAATACGAAAATACCGAAAATCAATCTTGATATTAGCTGGAATTTTTCTGCTCTGGTTTTCACTTCAATCTGCTATCTTATTAACATTTGGAGACGTCAGCTACCAACTAACCTTTGAAACAAACTATAAAAAGCAGGATTCATATTCATATATAATGTTAACCTCTTGGGCTGATATCCCAACAAATGAGAAGTTTATAAATGTTGCGAACAGACCAACATGCCCTGGGTACGTGGGGAATTTTATGATTTCAGCTTCGAACTTGATTTATTATGAATATGGCATGTTTTCTCCTCAACTCGCATCATTTGTCGAGGATGGGTTCGAATCACAAACTGACACGCTGAACGGCCGTATAATTCATACAGTGTTTAAGAACGCTAAAACAGGATTCATAATCCCTTGGCAAGATGACATGTCGCATAGCTTTCTCTTGTACCCGTCTAACTATGGAACTGAGCATCGAATAGAGCTAATCAACTCTTTAGCCAACGTCAAATTCAAAAAGTAACGGTGGGTAACAAGCGATATAGCGAATGGCCAAACTGCCAATCTGATATTTCAATGCAATCCGACCGTGAACCTGCCCATTCTGCTGACTTTTTTGCTTCTAGCTATTTTTTTCTTTCTGGCATTTTACTTTCAAAACGCAGTGCATTGTGGATACTGTTGCGGGGGTTGGGCAGTTTCACTACTTTAGAGGTGTTTACTAAGGATATGGCCACTCGCCATATCTGATTGTTGTGTGGCATTAAACCAAGCCAATATGAAGATTATAACGTTTTCTTTGATTCTAGTTTTCAACCAACACCTTTTTGCACAGGATACAAAGGAAATACGACCTTTAAGTCAATTTATTGGCTACTATAATGTAGGTGTAAAACCCAATAAACCTTTTTTTAAAAGTAGATGGTACTTGAAGGATGGTGAATTATATACAATTTACGATTCCGATATTGATAGAAAGTTTGAAGCTTATTCAAATGGCAAATTGAGCTATAATGTAGTCTACCATGAAGATGACCTCCCAGAAATCAGTGAAAGCGATACGACTTATTATGTAGTACTTACTTTTAAAAACGAGAAATTAGAAGAGTTCAAAGTTATACGGCCAAGAAAAGAATGGCAAACCGATCTTTACGGTTATAGAATTCCAGAATTGGATGAATTGGCTGTGAACGCTGAAGTAAAAATGACACAGGAACTCCATACAGATAATTTCAGATTTGTTTACAGCAAACAAGATGAGCTATTTGTCAAAAATTTCTCCTCAAAAATTGAATCTGTTCATTACAAATTATTGGATGAGTTTAGTTGTGAACCCTTGCCTGTCATAACATACAAAATATACCCAGATATTGAGTCATATCATAACGGTGTGCTAACTCCTGGAGCACCCAAGTGGCAAAAAGGAAGAGTTTGGACAGAAAACGAAATAAAATTGGTATCTCCTACTTATCTGGAAACTGCATTGAATGAACCAATTTCTGATGATTTACTCATCCATGAATTCGTACATATTATTCACTGGAATATAGTGGGAGACCCCAACAGAATTCCAAAATGGTTGTGGGAAGGTGTTGCACTTTATAAGGGCTGCTGTGCATGGGAAGACATAGACCAACTCGAATACGTTAAAAAAGAAAAATTCCCATCGCTTAAACAGATTAATTGGAATGGGGAATTTCAATATCAATTGGGTTACTACCTAATTGAATTTATTGATACAAAATGGGGATGGAAAAAGGTAATAGAACTAATGGCAAAGAATGGAAACGTTAAAGAAGCTCTCGGACTATCAGAAAAGACATTTGAAAAAGATTTTTATAATCATCTGAAGAAAGAATATTTGAATTACTGAAAACGCCACACAACAAACACTAAAATGAATATGCGAACTGAGATATTTGAAAGGCCTGTGCGAAACAGAAACTTCGATGCTTCTAGCCACTGGGGCGCATACTCATTTTAGTTGAGCGTTACCAGCAATTCCCGAAACTAAAATATGACACCAACTGTGAAACTGAAATCCATCCTTGACAATCAATATAAATTTGAGGACGGTGACGCGTACAGGGTAGAGCTGCTCGAAGGGATGAATCAATCCGAAATTGAAGAACTCAAAAGGAATTTACCGAACCAACACTTACCAACAGAAATTGAGGGACTTCTTAAGTTCTGTCGAGGCTTTGAATTTTACGGCTTGGAGGAAGTTAGATTTGATTCATTTGGTCATTTTGGTTTTGAAGAAGTTTTTCCAAACTCTATTCAACTTACAGGTGATGGCTTTGGTAACTTTTGGATTCTAGATATTGATTCTAAAGGTAATTGGAATGAGGTATATTATGTATGTCATGATCCAGCCGTTATTGTAAAACACTCTAATGATTTAACACAATTCATTGAGCATGTGGATGAATTTGGACGTGTTGGAGATGAATCAAACCTTGATATAATTCATGAGCAAATTGTATTCAACATTTGGAACGAAAAAGTTGGAATCTGGGAACAGAATGAACGTGATTACGATTTTGAATCAACTGTTGAACTTCCAGAGTCGTTTTTAATTGCTGATTTAACGAACGAACCAATACAGACAGGTTTTGCTTGGGGGAAGTTTGGAGTCAACTCAAAGATTATACGGCCAACAGATGAACCCATTTGGATTGTTGAAAAGAAGATCAAGCAAGGATTTCTAGCAAGGCTCTTTAACCGAAGCAGAAAGTAAAAGCTGGTAGCAGGCGCTAAAAATCCATAGGCTAATGTAAAGAGCATTTGAAGCAGATACTTTTATAGAAATTAACAGAAATGTTTTGTGTTGTAGGTGGTTTAATTTATGAAAAACTGAGAGCTGTTAATGTGGCTTAATTGACTAGCTTATTAGCTGTTATTGGATAGCTTTGGCCCAAAATAATATCTCATTAGTAGGTGTATTATTGTACTAGCTACAAGTTGAAAAAATGTTATTCGGATATTTTGATTATTTAATTCTTACAATATTAATTTTTCTAAACATTAAGTTTTGGAGAAAAAAAATAGATCTAAAAATAGGCTGCTTAATCTTAGTAGCCATTTTTGGTTTTGTTCTACCATTAATTTCTATGCTCATAGAGTTAGAAATGGTTAAATTGAAAGGTGGATGGATAGACAATTTTGAAGTTTTATACACTTTTCTAAGATTTCCTACTTATTGGGTAATTGGAATTATACAAACAATTATAATTAGAGTTAAGAATATGATTTATGAAAAGTCTTAATAATGATGGCTAGAGATATTCGTAAGCGAGTTATCCATAAAAGAATTTCTACTATTATAGAAAAGCATCCTCCTAAAAAAGCGCTTAAATACTTAAGTGGATATTTAAAAGCATATTATGATGATATTTGGGTTTTGGATAAATATGCTAAACTGAATTATGATATAGGAAATAGAGAAGTTGCTGGGAAATATTGGTTTTTAAAAGATAATAGGACAAAAGAAGAAGAGGATTGTGTTTATTCATTTTTACAATCAAAAGGTTTTAGCTATGAGCATATAGCAAATGAATTAGTTGGTCATTTCTTTATGAGTCCTAGATATTTTGACTCAGGTTCAAAGCAAAAGCTTTTAGTATTATTTGAGATTGTCAAAACTTTAAATGGATATATTCCCAAATTTATGATAAACTGGTATAATTATTTTAAAAAAGAAGTGATTGTATCTGAACTTGAAATTAATGAGTTGAAACTAAAAATTTTAAAGCATCATATAGATTTCATGATAAGAAATCTACAAAATATAACCAATCAGAAATATATAAATAGGGAATTAGTAATCTGTAATTTGAAGACATTACAAGGATATGTTACTTTAGATGAAATTAAGTTTCACCTTAAAAAAGAATCTCTCATACTAAGTAAGTATAATAAGAAAGATTTCAAACGATTGAAAAAAATACTCTCCTAAAATCTGTTTATTCATAGATTTAATGCCTTCGTGGAATATAATTAAGCTAGTTTTTCAGTCATTCTAAGCATAGTATCTAGGGTAATTTCAGCATAGTATTTTTGTGTAGTTTCTATGCTTGCATGTCCGAGCATTTTGCTTACTATTTCTAGACTAATTCCTTCGTTCAGCCAAATCATACCAGCGGTTACCCTTGCTGAGTGCGTTGATATTTTGTTAGCTTTATCTTCATCAATACCAGCAATAAAACAAACCTCTTTGATAAGTTTGTTGTAATTCTGGTTTACAAATTTGGGTAAATTGTAATCGTATTTTTCTGCAATAATTTCAGCAATGCCAAAAAGCCTAACTAGTCCCCTCTGTCCACTTTTATTTCTCTTATAATCAATGTATTTCTGCTTGTCTTTTTCTTTAACAAGCTTTTTGGTAAATCTACTGTAGTCACCATAGTCCATACCTGTGTAACAGCAAAAAACAAAAGCATCTCTAACCTGAGCTAAATTTTCATTACTAATCTTAGCACTAACTAATTTTTGTAGTTCATCTTTGGTAAGATAGGCTTTTTTCTCATTTCTGTCTCTTTTGAGAGAATAATCATTACAAGGGAAAAAACTGAGATATCCTTTTTCAAAAGCATTTTTTAACACCCTTTTAAGATATTCAATTGTTCTGATAGCAGTATTATGTTGGTGTTTTTCCTGTTTTATTAGAGAAGAATAAAAACGGTCTAAGTGATGATGTTCTAAAGATTCAGCCTTAATGAGTCCTAAATACTTCACAATTTTTCTGTGATGGACCTTATGTTTTTCCTTGGTACCTGCTTTAACATGTGGATTATTTTTCATTTGTTCCAGAAATAAAGCCGAAACATTGGTGATGGTGAAATTCTCAATTTCAATTTTTTTTAAGAAATCTCTTTTCACCGAGTTAGGATCTGGTTCATTACCAGTCGATTTTAAATATTGATGATAGATATCAAAAAGCTGCTCTCTAATTTCAATCAGCTCCTTGTTGTGCTCAGTATGTTTCTTAGAACATGTTTGATTTTTAGAATCCCAGTCACTACTTGGAATTTTTTTTAAGTGAGTAGAAAAGTCAGCATTAGCTCTCACTTGGTTGATAGTGATTCTACAATAAAGGATGATAAAGCCCTCTCCGGCTTTCCTAGCACGAAATAATACTTTCATGATAAAAAGTTTTTTGAGTTTAACAAATGTTTAAAATCACATAAGTTATCTCAGGTCAGCATTAAAGTCAATTGAATAATAACAAATATTGGGTATATATTTTGTTAAGTGGAGGGCATAAAAAAACCCGATAAAATTTTATCGGGTTACTTTTTCGGATTTCTCCTGACTTTTAAAACTTTAAAGCTCCTCCTCTTGGTTCCGAACACCTGAATTAATTTTTTGTCTCTCAGATTATTACACATTAGTGTAATATAGGTGTACCCGAAACTGTAACCTTTTTAAGCAGCATAATTTTTACTTTCAGTTACAACCTCTGAGTACGAATACACCTTATTCTTTCCCAAATCAATTTTTGTCATCTCCTTAACTTCTTGAAAACCAGTAACAATAGCATTTACTTGTTTTTCAAGAACAGATATTTTTTCTTGGATTGCTTCATTTGAGGTTACAGCGTTTTCTGTACCCGAAACTGTAACCGAATCAGTGCTCTTATTAACTTTTTTTTGATTATTTGGCAAAAATGGTTCTCCAGTTCCAAATAATAACCAGTGCCCATTCATATCTGGAATAGACTTAATCAATTCAAAATAAAATGTTGTATCAGGTAATGTTTTTCCAGTTCTATAATTTGAAATTGTTGCTGGATGTTTACCTGTTTTTCTCCATAGATCACTATTTCGTATACCTCTATTATCCATGAGGTAACATAACCTTTCATGAAATTCCATAAAATTTACATTTATTTATTAAATACATTTGCATGGTTTCATTTGAATTGTTACAATTGCATTGTATTCAAATTAAACTATACAAATAAACGTAAAAAAAATTAAAAAGTCTAACTTAAACATTACAAAGATGTATGCAACAATAATAGATACCTTGAAAGAAGGAGATATTGAAAAAGCTATTAGAATTTGCAGGCAAGCTCTACATAAAAACAGAAATAGAATTACTAAATATAGAGAGAAGCAACAACAGAAGATAAATAAATAAAAAAAGCCAAGTGCTACGAACACCTGGCTTCAAGTTCAACTGTGAAATCAAACTTTTTTATAGACATGACAAATAACGTAAAAAAAGATGAAAATTCTATCTGGGAACAGAGAAGAAATTTCAGCAAGCAGTGTGAGATCGAGAATCGGCAGAAGAATCGAGCAAAAAAGCGGCAAATAAAAAAGCCTTTGATTCTTAACTATTTATAATTTTTCACACTCAAGAAATTCAAATAATGCTAACAACTGCTTATATAATATTATTGATAGTACCAGTTTGTTTAGTTCTTCAACTATATCTGGTCAAGCGTTTAAAAAAAGAAAACGAAGATTTTTTTATTGACTAAAAAAATACAATATCGGAAATCTTGTACTTGGAGTTGATTTTTCAACTCCTGGTATTTATCGAAAAGAGAAACAGTTTAATTATTAAACTAAAAAAGGCAGCATCCCTCTCACAGTCAGCTACCTTTTTCTATAATACTTTCATATACTTCTATGGGCAATTATAATAAATATTTGGTAAACAAATATAGTAACACTGTTTTGAAAAATTATTTTTTAAGAATTTTTGAGCGCAATTACATCACAGAAAAAGATTACTTCGATCGCTTCTTTGCAATCTTCCTAATCTTTACACTGCTGAGTGTACTTTGCCAAAGTTTTTCAGGGTACTCAGAGTTTAACTTTGCTTTGATCATTACTGAAAACAACAAGATGCCCTACCCCCTAGTATGTGCAGTAGTCATGGTGGTTGCTTTTGAAGTGGTAAAAACAGCTTCAGCCCTCAAATTTTTTCATGAGTTTTTAGGCCAGGCAAAGTCTTTTAATTTGTTCTTTTTGTTACTGGCGCTTAGTTGTATTGCTGGCTCCATCTATGCCTCCTGGCATGGCATGGAAGATAGAACCAAGAAAAACTATGTCTTACCTCCTATCGAAACTAAAACTGTAGTTACTGATTCAATCTTTGAAAACAATATTGCACTCATAGAATCATCCATTGCCAGTATCAATAAAAAGTATACCTACCAAGGGAATTTCCACATGCCAAGAAATGGTAATAAATGGCATTTCAAAAAAGAAGTTCAGTATGATATCGAACAACTACAAAATCTGGAAGCCAAAAAAGCTGATTTAGTAAGTGAACATTCCAGTCAGCGATCCAGCCAAATCAAAGAATATGAGCAGCAATTAGCCTCATTCAATCAAAACTTAAATAATCAGATTAACACCAATACAAATTATGTAATTATATCAGAAACACTTTACACGATTTGTATCATCTTCAATTGTATTTTTTCCTTTAAATCGGTGAGTCAAAATAGACAGCATCAGCGTGAAAACAGTGAGGATTACCCAGAAGACTCCCCTGAGCCAGATCCAGAAGACAAACTACAAAGCTTAGCCCCTGAAGATGAAGATTTACTGATAAGTAATGGCAAAGATATTGGCTTACATGGCCTTAAAATTTTTAAAAATGAAGCTTCAGACGAAGTTTCGAACGAAGTCTCAGGCGATGCTTCTGATGGGCAAGAAAATCCAACTTCTATACCTGTTTCAAAGATAGTATCAAAAAAGAGTATTGAACTTACTCCAGGCTTTGATTTAAGATATTGCAAGGTGTGCAGTACTCCATTTGTAGTGAATACTGCACTAGAGCCGATTGCTCAAAACCTAAAGAAAAAATATTGCAGTGATGAATGCCTGAATAAGGCAAGGCTAGCGCATACCAGAAGAAATAGAGAGCTGGCCAAGGAGCTGGCCAAATTACACAAAACTAATAATAAGCAAACAGTTAAAAATATTCAAGGAACTATTGTATGGGATAAAGCTAAAAAAAATGGAGAAAGTAAAACCGAAAGGAAAGCCTGATAAGTTGATCAAGATCAAACTTAGTGAGGCTGAAAGGAGCCGTTTTAAGATGTTCTGTAAAATGATAGCTATGAATTATTCAGAAGTATTTAGAGCCATGAGTAATGAGCTAATCAATAGTGAGCTTAAAAAAAGAGGCATAGCATTAAAATGCCCAGAACCTTCGCTTTTCCCAGAAGATGAAAATCAAGTTTTAACCATACAAAAAGAAATCACATGGCAGCAGTAATCCACAAGGTACTGGAGTCTGAAAAAGAGATTCGTACACTTCATCATTTCATTAAAGATTGGAACAAAAAACATCCAAAAAAATCTGAACAGATCAGGGTGGGTCATATCAAAACCTCTGAAATTCTAATCAAACTGGCTTTAAAGAAAATAAAAGATTTTTCTAATCCACTTAACTACAAAGAAGTTGAAATTGAGAATGGAAAGAGCTTTACATGTGTGAGTTTCATGGATAATGCAGCCTCAGTGGCAAAGCAATTAGACTTAGAAGTAAAGAGTATAAAAAATCATTTTAAACGGCTTAAAATGGCTCAAATAGCAGATATAGATTATGTGCCTACAGTTAGCAGTCAGAAAAACAGGAAATCAAGCCGATATGAAGACTTAATATCAATCAACCTCAAATTTTTTATTAACTAAAAAAATGTATTCTATGAATTTGATAGTAAAACCGCCCTAAGAGAGTTATTCATATAAGCTCTCAAGATTAGAAATTTGTGCGCACAAATTTCCAGAATCAAGTCATGTCATAACATAGTACAAACGTAGTGCAAAATGGGCAATCGGGAAAAGTATGCCCTTTTCTTTCCAGCCATGTGGAAAAATTTTCCACGTTCTGGAAGTAATGTCTTACTGTGTCAGAAAGACTTACCTAAAAGACTTACTGAAATTACTTACAGAAAATACTTTCAGAAAGACTTTCAGAAAGTGAGAGAAGTAGGAGGAAAAAATGAGCAAACAGCAAAATTTTCAAACAAGATGAAAGGTCAAAATTTGATGAACGGTGCAGAAAAAGAGCGCAAATATAGATGCATTGCAAAGGTAACCAGTGAAAAGTTTGTGAAATATAATACCAGTAATTTGCTTGATTTCACTGATTTTTTAGATGAAAAATTTCCGGGCTGGCGCTGGTTTAATGTTTACTCCAAGAATACAAGAAAACAATTAGGATCCTTTACGAAAAAGAGAAGGCCCGATCAAAAAAATATTTAAAGAAGCAGGAAAAGAGTGAACACTCCATTGAAGTGCACACCTTTCAATTGCTTGGCAACTGCAATTAAAAATAAGTTGTAACCGGGGACTTTCCCCGGTTCATTTCACTTCAACAACATACTATCAGAATGGAACTCAGTTATACCAATAGAGAAATATCTGAAATGGGGATTTCAGAACTCATGAAAATAGCCTATAATCCAGTAGTGGTAAAGTCCTCTAGGCAAAATGCCATTTACTCCCTGGACAACCTGATCAAAGAACATTATGCCCTAAAAGGATCTTTTTCACCTATTTGTATCTTACCTCCAGACAAACAAGATTCACTCATTAAGCTGTGGATAGTATTAAAAAACAAAGCTAAACCTGAAGGCTGGACTGCTCGATATTTCAGTTATGATTTTCCTCATGAAAGAGAGCTATTTAAAGATAAATCTTTGCTTACAGAGCGGCTTAAAAATGAAAATAGTGAGTTTGTGAAAAATTTCTATGGCATCAATAAACCCTTAACAGGTTTTAAAAAGCTCTATGATTATGCCATGAAAATGTACAGGCAAGGAAAAGTAATGCATATGCATTTCTACTTAAATAATTACTATGATTTACATGAAAATGGAGAGCAAATGCCAGTACAGCTTTATAGCTGGTCAATTGCTAATACCTATAATCGGGAAGAGCATAGCAATGTAGTTCAAATGTAAAATTATCAAGATTAAACAACTATGGAAAAACCCTACATAGAAATAATCAGAGTCTATTTTCACTTTGATTTAAATCAGGATGAAATCCCTTGCAATATACAAATTGGATCTACTCAAAATGTGAAATTGAATATTGAAGATATTGTACATGCTGAAGAAGATTATGTTACAGTGATTCATAAAGAAAAAGAGATTGGATATGTTTATCATAAGAAACATACACTCTTATATGTAAAGAATCGCCCAGATTTAATTGATAAAAAAGGTATGCAAATTTATGAAGAATTCACGATTGAAGGAATCAAACATGAATGCATTGAAATAGTAGTTGCCGAAGGTATCAACACAGTTGAAAAAAGTATTTTTAAAGCCAAAGCATCATGACTTTAAAGCAGCTATTAAACCCTCTCTACACAGAAATTACTACAGGTAGTTCTGAAAATGGCAGGATCTATCTTTTAATTGATAAGACAGAAGGTAAAGGCCATGATTTACTGGAAGAAGTGCAAAAAGCATTTGCCAATTCCCTCTTTGTAGACAAAACCATTGAGGTAATGGATTTACAAACGCTTTACTTTGAGACCAGAGATTCAGCCACCTTAAAAGCATGTAAACAAGCTGAAGAAGAATTAAGAATCATGATCAAGAAAATAAAAAAACTGAGATAGCCATGAGTGAAATCAATTACATCCAGCCAGATAATGAAGGCAATATTGAAATTCCGGAACATTTAGTTATCCTATTTAACAAATTATTGACTCAATTGAGGTTTCATACTATTTCAGGAAAAAATGAGATGCTTGCTATCTTGCATTCCTGTCAAATAGCTGAAGCATATTTTCGGCAATTTGTAAATGAAGGAGTAACTAAAAAACGACTATATGAAAGCTTAAAGGAAGCCATAGGAATTATACAACCCAATGTAGGGAAATCTGAAGGATGGGTATTTGAAAACATTACTGCCAGCTCATGTCAAGTAGGTAAATTTAAATCTTTGGATGGCAGAACAGCTCTAGTTTCAATTCATATCCAAGCAGATGAAGATGAATTAGAAGAGAAAGCAATTAATTTAGATAAGTTGCCAGAGATAAAAATATATACTTAAATTAAGTAATAAATAATAGCTATAATACTTTAAAAAAACTTCTTTAAATGGAATTAATTAAAATTTACAAAGGCAACTTGGTTAATGCCAGAGACTTGCATCAGTTTTTAGATGTAAAAACTAGATTTAGCGACTGGATTAAAAGAATGTTGGAGTATGGTTTTGTAGAAAACAAAGATTTTTTGACGAAACTCAAAAAAGAGTATCGTCAAACATATAAAGAATACTACTTAACTATCACGTGTGCAAAGGAGATATCCATGCTTCAACGGACTGATAAGGGCAAAGAAGCAAGATTGTATTTTATAAAAGCAGAGGAAACTTTAATTGGCCTCAAGCATAACAAGCATAATAAAAGGTTAGAAAGTTTTATGAAGTTGGAAGCTTCAAAAGATAAGCTATCAGCAAATATCCAATCAATAGGTGGCACTGAAGATGATTATTTTCAAATTGATTTAGCAGGTAGAAAAGTTTTTTTTAATGGATCCCCATTACCAGATGAAGTACTGTCTGAAGTATTATTGAAAGGTAGGGACTTTGCCACAGCCATGACCAATGAGAATTTTAAAGGCGATATAACCAGTCTGGAAGATGCTGCTAGTTTTCACCAAAAAAATCACGCAGATATCAGGAACATTCTAAAAGAAAACACTGGCAAAAACCCAGAAGAAATTGCTCCTGAAGGAGATATCAAAAACTTAGAAGAATGAATGAACTTTTACATCAAAAAGAACTCTGTAAAAGCTGCCCTTTTTTAAAGAACTGTATGCCATTGGGAGGTGAAAAGATGATGGAGGTTTATAAAACAGATGCCTATTTATGCAGCCATACTACAGAGGAAAATACCATGTATTGTGCTGGTCATATGTTACTATTAAAGTATTGTAATACATATTATCGTAGGGCAAAATTTCTAAATATAGAATTAGAGCTCACAGGTCAAGATCAAGTATTTCACCGAGTTAGAGACTGGGTTGATCATCATTTAAATGAAATCTAACTCCATCAAATCATGCTGAATATAAAATTCAAATTAGAAGCTACAGAACTCAATACACTCATTGAGTTCTGTAATTACTCCTTAACCTCTAAGAACCTCAACACCCTATTGCTATGGGGTAATCCAGATGCAGTATATCATCTGGTGGTAGAACGCCTTAAAAGTAAATTGCTCAGAAGATTAGCCACTTTACTGATGAAAAGTAATTCTACAAATATAATGGTAGTTTTTGATTCTCGTGAAATACTTGCATTTATGGAATGGTATGAGCAATCAGATTACAGAACAGATATGCTTACAGACTTTTACAATAAAACCAGTAAGGAAGTAGGCCTACTCAAAATGAAAACTTCCATATAAGGAGAAGTTCTTCACCAAAATACTCCGTAAAATTTTACGTTTTTCCTCACGTTTTCATTTTTGATTACCTAAATTAGGTAAAATTTGTTGCTATTTGTCCCTTTATAGCATCAAAAAAAGGACAAATGGCAAGCATTTTTTTGTATTTTTTTAATAATATACTGCATTAAATGAGGAAACTAGCGATCTTACCTGTAGACAAATATTTGTATAAATTCATCAAATGTAAGGGCAATTTTCAATCGGGTATGTTAGTGGTGGATAATAAGTTAAAACTACCTGATATTAAAGATTTCCACCAATCCACCAGATATTTTAGCCACATGGGAGGTAAATCCAACCTGAAGGTATTTATGGATAACCCCAATAAGCGAAAATTATACAAATTATACATTTTCTATCGAGAGTTATTCAGGCAGCAAATGCATGAGCATATTGAAAGAGATACCCACCTAGGCTTAAAAGCAAATGCATCCTTGTGTGAATTTTTAGACTTGTATAATATTACTGAGTCAGAATTTAAAATGGAAAGAGGTAAAAAAAGCTGGCAACGGTATAAAGAAAGGTCAAATGCGCAAGTTTTCTCTTGATAATCAATCCGGTTTTCATAAACTCAGTATCATTAAAGCCAGTGATGTATCTAGTATTGATTATAATTTAGATAATCCACATATTATTGATAGTATTGTTACCAGTGTAGGAGTCAATTTTGAAGAGATTTATATTACAGTTGATACTGGTACTTATACCCAGGAGGAAGTTTATAGCAGTGATGGTATTTTATATGCTCAAGAAATTAATTTTCAGTTTCCCAAAGATAGACCTGAAATACGAAGCTCGATAGATAAGTATAAAAACCTGAGCATTCTAGCACTCATCACTGATAATAATGGGTATCAGATACTGATAGGTCATAAGGAAAACCCACTTAGAATTTCAAATAACTTAGACAAAGGTCGCCTTCAAGGAAATGTCAATAGCAGAGGGTTTAAGATTACAGGCAACACTTTAAATGAATCAGCCTTTTTAAATTTTGAGATGCCTACTGATGATGGTGTAGAAGGATCAGGAACTGATGGGAGTGGCAATGGAGGTCAAACGACTAGTCTATCATTAAGTAATGGTTTATATTTTGATGGAATAACTAAGAAAGGTAAGATAGGTGGAACAATTGTAGAAGAAACTTATATCTATGTTCCTCATACTTATTTCTTTGAAATTAGTAATCGTGAGCAAAGTTATGTTCCTCCAGATGGAAAGCATAAGGAAGGATTCTATGTAAATGATGATGGTGTTTACTTATATTCTTCTAATGTTCATGGGACAAGCCAACTTAGATTTTTTGATCAAGAACTTGAATTCATTCAAGGTCCGGGTGGTGTAATCAAATATTCAGACCCTGAACCATTTGGTTCTGACCCACTAGATGCTTTTATACTTGGTTCTTACATACCTCCTGTTAAATGGGTAAAGGATTATATTAGAGAATATGTTGATATTCAATTTGATGACAATAACTTCAATGATTTTATCCCTAATTCCTTAGTTTTTGCTTATGCTGATGGTAAGTTATTTACTGATGGTCAGTTAACTTATGATCATGTAAGGCACAGACTTGCTATTGGAAATTCTTTTCCAGATTACGGAATTGATTTAGTTATAGATACCGACCATGATGGTATTCACATCAATCGAATTGATTCTGCAGGTACACCAATCAATGCTGAACAAGTTAGAATTTTCACTTCATTTTCTACAGGTGGTTATATAGAGCTTTATGACCAAAATGAAAATGAATTAATCCGGCTTGCGGGAGGAGCAAATAACTATATCGGTAACCAAATTGCTATCAATCAAGTCAGTTCTGCAGAACAGGCCATTGATTTATTAGGTGCTCTTAGAATTAGAAATAAAGATGATTATTCAACTGGCTCTCCTGTAGATGCATTTGATTTAATCTCGAAGGATTATGATGTAGATGGCACTGCAAGCCCTGTATTAATTACTGAAGATTTAGTTGAAATTGATATTAGAAAAATCTATGAGTTCACTAATCGTACTTTCACACCTGGTTCAATCATCATCGCAGATGTTGATGGTGGTCTAACTGACTCTATAAATCTTACTTTTGATAGTACTGATAATATTTTAACTATCAATGGCTATGATATTTATTCTTCAGATGGACAAGAACTTGTACTTAGGGGTGCAAATAATGCTAAGTTAGAAATAGATGTTAATGGAAGTACAGCAGGTTATACCAAATTCACTTCCTCTTATCCTTATTTAGTTTCTAAAGATTTCAGAATTAACAATGCAAATCTGGATGTAAGAGGATATATCTATCAAGCAATTGAAAACACTCCTGACCTTCCAGATAATGGATATTATCAGTTTGCTAAAGATCGAGATGGTGTAACTTCTTCTGGTTCTCCTTTTTTCTTAACAGAAGATGGTATCGAGATAAATTTAGTGGCTATTCATCAAGCAGTCGAAGGAAATCTTAGTGAATTTACACCCGGTTCAGTACTTTTTGCAGATGCAGATGGTACTATTACTGAAAATGCTAATACTAGATTCTATTATGATAATTCGATCAATCAACTAAAGATAGCCAGAGGTGCATTTATAGGAACTAATACAGATGGTTCTTCAACTGGTTTTGTTTGGTTAGGTCAAACTTCTCCTGATAGTACAAACTATACTATTCAAGGTACTGGTAGCATCGTTTATATGAATGCACCTACTAGTTTTGATTTTAGAATTGGAAATTCAAATAATGCTCGAATTGGTTCAGGTTATATCCAATTAGCTAGGTTTGGTAGTTCTCATATCCCAGTTTCAAAATTATCAGAAACCGAAGGTAATTTCATTGGGTATATTTCACCAAACTTATCACTGGCTGCCATAGCTGATGCATTTGTGCTTTATGCCAAAGATTATGATGGTGCAGGAACTGCAAGCCCTGTATTTTATACAGAAGATGGAGTTGAGATCAATATAAGAGAAATATATCAAAATACAACAACCTTTACGCCTGGTTCAATTCTTTTTGCTGATGTTGATGGGAATATAACAGAAGATACAAACCTGTTTTACAATCAATCTGATCAAATATTTTCTATTGGATATGCTGAGGTAGATGTAATTAGAAGAAGTGGTCTACAAATCTTTTATACTGATAGTAGTTATGGTACTTCAAGGCAATTAGAACAAGCAGCATTGTATATTCAAAATGATTATACCAATAATGGTGATCATACTCTAATTGCTACAGCTACTGGTTATAGTCCTTCTGGTAGTTTTGTTGTTTATGAAAATGCCAATGGAATTTTTGTGGCATCACACACGAACTCCCGAACTATTGGATTAGGCAGAGAAAACAGCAGTATAGTTACCGTAGTAAATACAGGTTCTTTTCAAGGTGTTAACCTATCCAAAACCGCTTACATTGGTGATGCGTCTGTCACCAAAGGTCGAGTAGTAGTCAATAGAAATGGCGCATATCTATATGTAGGTTGGGAGAATTCAAATCATGAAGCTGGTATTTTTATCAATCATTGGTCAAATACCAAAGCACAAATGGTATTTCAAACCTCTTTAGAGCCTAATTACATTGATGCTAATACAATCCAAGTATGGTCACAAGATTACGATGGCTCAGGAGATAATGCTTGCTTTCATACCAAAACTGAAGACAATAAAATCATTAAACTCTATCAACTCTCAGCCATAGATGATGCAAATGGTGCTAATAATACAACTGTTTTACAAGCAGTAGTCGATGCTTTAAGAAACCTTGGTTTTGTTGCAGCAATATGATTGTCATAACTTAAATTTTTTTATATATGAGCCTTTTATCAATTGAATTCTATAACAGTGGTGGTACTGTAAAAACGCTCGAATGGGGTGCTACAAGAAAAGATATGATGGTCATCAATCCGGCAGCTGTTAATGTTACTTTTAGATGTACAGTGGTAGTAAAAGTAGGCGAAGAAGTCTTACCTACAGATACTAGATTAGATTTGATTGTAAACAATTCTATACAAGTACCAGTAGTCGATAGTTCCCTCGATCCAGTACTTATTGATAATCCCGATTTTAATCCATCTGAAGAAATCTCAGAAGAAAATCCTGAGAAGATCCAAAAGACGATTGGTGAATGGGATATGTGGTTAGATGAATTCTATTATAACACTCCTCGATATTCTTTACAAGATGCAATCACCTTAGCTATGCAGAGAAAATTGACTGAGAAATACGATGTCACTTTTGATGATGCTAGTCCTTTTGTACACATTCAACGCGATTAATCATGACTAAAAACAAAAAATCTACAAACATTCAAGAACTCACCATTCTGGAAATTGATAACCTGCAGAGAGGTTTATCATTTATTGGTGAAATGGATATTGAAGTATCTCTTTCTTATAAAATTGGAAAGTTCGCACATCAATGTAATGAGATTCTAAAGGTATCTGATCAACAGAAAAAAAAGCTATTTGAAAAGCATGGTGGAGAAGAAAAAAATGGAAAACTAACATTAGCCACTTCTTCAGAAACTTATGCTGATTTTATGAAAGATATGGAGGTACTGATGAGTCAGAAGGAAAAAATAACATTGCCTGAAATCAAATTGTCTTCACTCAAAAATCTGAAAATTAAGCCTGTATTTTTTGATCTTTGCGATAGGCTTATTGTCGATGATTTATAGTCCTTTTTCCCATTGCTGATATTTTTTAACCTTGTTTCAAAAGATTTCTTATGGAATTTAATTTTTTGAATCAGCAATGGCTTATTTCTAAGGAGGGCTTTACAAGCTTACTACCTGTAATCGCTACTTACATTCAGTCCGGTAAAGTACCTGCAGAAACCAAAGAATTTAACTTTGAAATGGCTGTTCCTAGTAATAGTGTTTTTCCAAACTGGGAAGGTTTCAAAGAAGAAGTTCCTGCAGGTTCTATCGCTATTATTCCTATTATCGGAGTAATGTTTAAGTATAGAGGTTATGGCGGAATTTCTGATGAAAAGATCATTACTTGGATTAGCCAGGCTGAAAGAAATCCTAATATTTCCGCAGTGATTTTCCTTTTTGATACACCGGGGGGAACTGTCTTTGGTACGCAATTATTAGCCAATGCCGTCAATGCTATGTCTAAACCAAAAATAGCTATGGTATATGATGGCATGTGTTGCTCTAAAGGTTATTGGATTGCTTCGCAATGTGATAGAATCATTGCTTCCAGTGAACAAGACATAATCGGCTCTATTGGAACCATGCTTTCTATTACTGATTATTCAAAGTATTTTGAAAATGCAGGAATTAAAATTCATGAAATTCTTGCTGATAAATCAAAGAACAAGAATTCTGAATTCGATGAAGCTATGAAAGGTAGGTATACTGCAGTTAAAGATGTACTCATTAACCCCGTAGCTGAAACATTCCATAATGCTATTCTGAGTAAAAGACCTAATGTGCCTGGAAAGGTACTCACTGGTTTAATATATACTGCCAAAGAAGCTTTAGAATACAATCTCATTGATGAAATTGGTTCGCTTGATATGGCTATTGAATCTTTATCTACTAATTCAAATCTTAATGTAACTATGGCATTTTCTCTTAAAAATTGGTTTTCTTCTGATTCTGATGATAAAAATCTAGAAGAAGAAGTAAAAGTAAAATCTAAAGAACTCACTGAATTAAAAGCTTCAATGAAGGAATCAGTTGAGGAGCATAATAAACTAACTAATCAAGTAAAAGAACTAACTGCTAAAGTTTCTGATGTGGATTTTCAACTTGCTGCAGTAACCAAAGAACGCGATGATTTAATTAAAGATCGTGACCAGTGGAAAACTAAAGCTGAATCATATGGTGAACAGCCCGGAGATACCAGATCTTCAACCAAAAAAGAAGGTAATCAGGATGAAGATAATGAAAATCAAAAAGTCATTGATAGCCTGCCTCATAACAGAGCAGCTGATGCTGCTTTAGGATATTAATTTAACAATTAAACCTCTCATATTTTTTTAACCTTTTATTTGTTTTAATCTCTTTTATAAGATGGAAGTAGCCGATATTATCACCGAATTCGGTGCCTATTATATCAACCAAGGCCAGAATATGTCCAGGTTGTACAAATTATTGCTGGCCAAATCAATTACAGAGCAGCTTTTCACCACAGTTAGAACAGATGACACCAGGTGGTTAGCCAGTAAAGCCACTGTGGGTAGGGTATTGCAGCCTTTCCAAAAATCCTGGACTCCATTGGCTCCTGTTGAGTTCAAACCAGTGGCTATCGATCAGTTCAAATTGAAAATGGATAGCGAGGAATACCCAGATGATGTGGAAGCTACTTGGTTAGGTTTTTTAGCAGATAATGATTTAGACAGGAAACAATGGCCAATTGTCAGATACATTGTAGAGGAGCTTTTAATTCCACAGATCAAAGAAGACTATGAGCTCTTAGAAGTATTTTTAGGTGAGCAAGCAAATCCAGCAGAAGGCACAGCTGGTGATGCCAGTACTGGTATCAATGGCATTAGAAAAATTGTCAATGATCATATTACAGGTGGAAGAATTACTCCTATTGTTACTGGAGCTCCAGATGCAGATGATGTAGTTTGGGTGGAACAAATTGAATCCTTTGTAGATGCGATCAATCAAAAGTATTGGGGCATTAAGATGCCGCTGGGTATGAGTGAGATGAATGCCAGAAGATTCTTGAGAGGTTATAAAGCCAAGTATGGTCAGAATACAGATTACAAAGATAATACAACTGGTAAAGTTGATTTTTCTAATGTCAATGTGTTAGGATGTCCTTCTTTTGGCACAAGTAACAAGATTCTTTGTACTCCTAAGAATAATGCTATTCAGCTTTCTAAAAAGGCAGCCAACGAAAGTAAGGTGAAAACAGAATCGGAAGATAGAAAGGTGAAAATCTTCACAGATTTTTGGCGTGGAGTAGGTTTTGTCATCCCAGAAATTGTCTTCACCAATGACCAGGATTTAGCAGCTTAATCAAGCTGCTAAAGCTTTTTCATTATTAAAGTTTTACTCAAATTATTAATTGAAATTCTTTTGAATTATGGCAGAATCTAAAAAGACTGTTGAAGAACTTGAAAAAGAACTGGCAGCAGCTCAGGAAGCAATCAAGGAAAAGAATGCTCAGATCAAGGATCAGGAAAAGAAAATAAAAGAAGCTCAGGAGTTGATCAATGATCAGAATAAAGTGATCGAAGAGCAGCAAAGTGAAGTGGAAAGTGCGACAGCTCAAGCCAGTGCAGGTGCTTTAATTGTTACTCATAACAAAATAAAGTACAAGGTGATTGGCAAAACATTTAAGCTGGGAAAAGGCCCAGATGCGAAGGTTTATAAAACAGCTGACTTAAATAAGGCAGAAAACAAAGATTTGCTCAAAGAGCTCATCGATAGAAATACAGGCATCTTGATTAAACAGTAATCATTTAAACAAATCATTTTATGACTCCTGAAGATATTTTAAAATCAACGGAAAGTGGTATCAACAATGATGCAGGTTTACAGGTGGTGGCCTACTATGCCCATTACCATGATATTCTCACTTTCCCTGTAGTTCCAGCAGCTCCAACCGATTATGCTGACAAAGTCACCATCACTGACCCATTTGTGATGAAAACCGGAAAACGTTTCTGGCAAATACAATCTACCCTTGAAATGTCTGGATTAGAATCCAGTGGTCAGGGAGCTAGAGATGGAAAATCAGCTCAGAATGTGGTTACCTTGCAACATCCAGGAACGCCTAAAAATATGGTTGCCTGGATAGAGGAAAACAAAAACAATGACCTGGTATTGATCATTGTCCATATTGATGGAACTATGCGTGTAATAGGCTCTCCTGGACTTCCAGCATCTATTGAGGAATTTAATATTCCTTCAGGTCTAGCAGTAGCTGACTCAAGACATGTCAATGCCACTATTCGCAGTATTGGCAGAGTTGCCCCTTTTTATGAGAATGTTATACCACTTACTGAAGCAGCCTAATTATGAGTAAAGAAGAAAAAAAAATGAGCGGAGCACTAGAAGGAAGCTATGAAGTAGTACTAGTTAAACCTGGTCTATTTGTATTTAAAGGCACTCAATATGATTTATGTTCCATGGATTTAAATACAGCAGATAAGTTGCACGAGGCAAAATGTCCTTATTTAAAAAAGGCAGAAAGTAAAAGCGTCAAAGAAGTAAAAAACAGTCCATCAAAATAGTTTATTAGCCCAAAGATTACTAGAAAAAGCGTTAAAGGAGCACATGGATATGTGCTTTTTTTTATGAATGTGATTCAATTTTATATCGACAATTTCAATTATCAGGATGCCTTAAAAATATACAATCAGCTCACAGCTGATTGCCTAACAAAAGATTTGCTCAACAAAGGGGAATCCCATTTTAATAAAATCAAACTGCTTTCAGAGCTTGAAAAATTAAAAGAAAAACAGGTATATCTTGACTTATCAAGTTTGAATCAATCAAGTTTTGAGCAAAAACACCCTAATAATGCATTTTTAGAGGATGTAAAGGAATTAGATGAAAAATGGAAGCAATTATACAAAGAAGCTTCTTTTCTTCAGCAAAAGCTACTAAATTATAGTGAAACAGAAAGAATGGCAGCTGCTTTTATCATTTTAGATTATTTTGATGAGATTCATGATATCTGGGATGATTTAAAAACTTTTGAAAATACTGGAGCCCTTCCTAGAAGAGATAAGAAGTCTTTTGAAATGACAGATCTCCAGAGTTTGTTAAGACGTAGAAACACTTTGAGAACTTATCTATCCAAAGCTAAAAAAGGTCGCTTATCAAAAGAGAATATAGCTGAGTGGGAAGAAGAAATCAGACAAATAGAAAAGTTAATTTCATGAATTTGAGCCAAGACGAATTAAAGCAGGTGGAGACTTATGCCAGACTCTATTTTGATTTAAGAAGTGTTGCAATATTACTGGATAAGGATATTTATCTTTTCAAGAATGAATATTTTAAGGAGGGTGCTTTGTATCGGGCTTACCAACGTGGGGTTTTACAGACTGAAATCACCTTGAGACAAAAGATGTTTGAGCTGGCAAAAAAAGGAGTGCTTCCAGCAATACAAGTGGTAAACAATTACCTGCCAGGTGGCCTATCAGACGGCTTTCCAATAGGTAAAAAAGGTTTAAAAGAGTAAGGATGATAGCAGGTAACAGACTGCCTTTGAATTACTTATGTAACATTTGCTTGTAAAATCTACCCTATTTTATTGATTTGTTTTTAGGTAAAGATCGTTTAGCGGAGAAATTCTTCGAGAAATATATTTTTTATGATGGAACTATCTACAAAAACAGATTCAGATTTAATTATTGAATATTTGGTCACAGATCAAGCAGCTGAACTCTCACCCAAATTAGAGGAAAAATTAAAAAGATATCAGCAAATAGCTGATTTGATTCATCAATATGGGAGTAGAAACAAGGTAGTGCCTATGGCCATGAAAATGTTTGGTATTAAACGCACTCAAGCCCATCAAGACTTTTTTGAAACGCAAAAAATCTTTGGCTCTCGTGTCAATCTAAATCGGGAGTTTTGGATTGATGTGGTTTTAGGTCAAATCATGAAAACCAAGGATATGGCCATCAAAAGAAAAGACTCCAGAGCAGCAGCACAAGCAGATAAAAACCTGGTGACAGCTGTTGAGAAATTATTGGGAGATAAAGATACCATGTCATTTGATCAGATTCAACCAGTAAATATTTTGATGGGATTTTTTCCAGAAACTACCAAAGTCAATCAACTATCTGAACAAGAAATTGAACAGGCTTATAAACAGCTTTCCAAGACCAAAAGAAAGATAGATATTTTAGATGTAGAAGCCAGTTAACGATTTGAAAAAAGAACATTATAACATTCCCCAAATACTTTTTTATGCCATTCTAGCCAAAGTAAATGTGCTGATTTGGGGAAGAGCTACAGGAAAAACAACGGGGCCTGGCGCCATGTTTTCCCATGATAATATTACCAAAATGCCCAGAAGCATCGGTGGCTTTGTCAATGTCAGTTATGAAAAACTGTTAACAGTACTACTTCCAGCTGTTGTTTCTGGATGGGAGAAATTAGGCTATCAAAGGGATGTGCATTTTTTTATCAAAAAGTTTCCACCTAAAAAGTGGAACTGGCCTTCAGCCTATTTACAACCCCTCAAACCAGATCATTATATTTCCTGGTATAATGGCTCAGGAGTAGCTTTGATTTCATTAGATAGACCAGGTACATACAATGGTGGATCCATTGACTGGCTATATGCAGATGAAGCCAGATACCTAAACAAAAAAAGACTGGATCAGGTACTACTGACCATTCGAGGTAATGCAGAACATTTTCAACATTTGAGCAATCATGGATCCATTCTTTTTACTTCAGATATGCCTCAAGGCTCCAGTTCAAAATGGTTATTGGACTTTTATGAGCAAATGGATGGGGAAACAATCGAACTTATTCTTTCTATCCAGCATCAAATCATTGAACTATCTCATCATTTAAGAGAAAAGCCCAATCAGAGAGGAGCTGAAAAAATTCTTCAGAAGATCAAAAAATTTGAGTCTTATATCAATGAGTTAAGGAAGAATACGGTGTATTTTTCCACTGCCAGCACCTTTGATAATATCCATGCTTTGGGGCTTGATGTGATTAAAAACTTCAAGCGTACTCTTTCTGATTTGGAGTTTCAGATGTCTGTACTCAACAAAGAAATTAGCAAAATAGAAAATGGTTTTTATGGCCTTTTTGATGAAGAAATACATGGATATGTAGATAGTAATTTCTCTCATATCGATCAGCTAGATTTAACTTATACTTCCAGTGATGTGATTGATTGCCGATGGGATTCAGATTTTTTGCAATATGAACCACTAGATATTGCCTGTGATTATAATTCGGCCATAAACTGGGTAGTCATCGGTCAAGATTTTGGGAATGAATATAAAATCCTGAATTCCTTGTTTGTCAAACACCCTTTGAGAATTAAAAATCTGGTTAAAAAGTTTTGCGATTACTACAAGTACAAACCCCTTAAAAAAGTCAACTATTATTTTGATCATACAGCCATTCCGGAAAATGCCAAAGATGATGTGACCTTTGCTGATGAGTGGTGCAATGCCTTGATGGAATACGGATGGGAAGTAAACAGGATATACATGGGCCAAGCACCATCTCATAAGTCAAGATATACCCTTTTTCAAAAAACCTTTGCTGAAGATGAAGAAAAACTTTCAAAGTTTAGGATTAACCTGAATAGAAATAAGCAATTGATTGTCTCCTTGCAAGGAGCCGGATTGAAACAAGGCAAAACAGGTTTTGAAAAAGATAAAACGCCTGAAAAAGATCCAAAAGTAAAACCTGAAGATGCCACACATGGCTCAGAAGCTCTGGATACCCTATGGTATGCTACCCAAAGATGGAAACTGGACTCCAGTAGCACTGGTTTCATGGATGTAATGTATTGATCTTAGATAAGTTCAATAAAAACGCCTATTTTTTAGCTAAAAAATAGGCGTTTTCAAACGACCTTAACCCATTGTATATCAGTGTTTTACAAAATCCGTTATCCTGAAAATCCGGTTTTTATTTTAAAAACCTACTGATAACCAGTAATTTACATGTGAAACGATATAAAAAAACACCCTTTTTGTGAGAGTACCCCATGCCCCGACCTGTGTAAAAGTTGCAATTGCACATGAAAAATTCCGCGTAATATGATCCTTCAATAAATTCTTTGGTTTGAGCTGCCTAGAAAAATTATAGTGGTTCAAAAAGTGATATTTTTTGATCAATCGTCAAATAGTACAAATTAGATCTTTATTTAGGTTGTGCAAATAATATAGAGTGGTGTATGGGTTTCCTGTACATTACTCTTTTGTCCTTTTTTCTTCTTTTATAGGTGCTAATTTCACTTCATGAATCTCATCACCTTAAAGAAAGTATTGAAAGAAATGGAAAGAGTAGATGAAAAGAAAAGGCCAGTTCCCTTTTCTATTTGCTTTGTAACAGCTGACAGAATTAGAAAGACTGGAGGTAAGGTGATAGAATTGCCACAGGTAACCCTAACCAAATACGATAAGGATCTACCTAGATATGCCAGGAACTCTCCAGGAAAAAGGAAGGCAAATCACTGGCACAATGCAACAAGAAACATTCTTTTACCTAATGGGCAAATCAGAAAACTACACATCCGATTAATTGTCCGATTCAATCAACAAACTGTTATTTATTAATTATGCAATTCGTAGGAGAAAATGTGGCCTTTATAGATCATGTAGAAGCCTTGGTTTATACTGGTAATAAGAGCAGCAATCAACTTAAAGTATCCACTCCATCTACACCAGTTCAGGATCAGTATGAAACCTCCAGTTCTGTCATTGCAGATTGGGGAACAGATAACTTATTTCCTACCAATGTGCGGAAAGCCATAGAGTCTAATCCAGATTTGGCAGCAGGCCTGGACTGGAAAGCACGTGCACTCTATGCAGGTGGAGTAAAATATCAGGTATTAGAAAATGGTCGATATATCGAAAAGTCTATTGCAGAAATAGATGTATTCTTAAAAAGAAATCGCCGATACCCCATCGAATCAGTCAATCAGTTTTACTGGTACTATAATGTTTTCCCTGAGTTTGTCCTGACTAAGAATAGAGCTAAGATTTATTATTTAACAGCTCAAAACCCTGAATACTGTAGGTATAAGCTAGCAGATGATAAAACTGGATTAATTGATACCATGTATATCAATGCCAACTGGGAATGGGGTGCATCCCACGCTGATTCTAAGACTATTACAGTACCAGTGATTGATCCTATTTTAGAACCAGACTTATTCATGAAATTAGGCTCTAAATACAAGTATATCTATCCTTTATCCTATCCTACAGGAAAAGCCTACTACCAGTTAGCCCACTGGAATACCTTGAGAAAGTCTGGTTGGTTAGAACATGCTAATCTAATTCCAGCATTTAAAAAAGCTTTACTTAACAATCAAATATCAGTTAAGTATATAATTCATGTTCCGGATCATTGGTGGACCTGGAAGTATCCTAACTTCAATACCTATGGAGAAAAGCAACGAAATGAGATTCAAAGAAAGGAATTGAAAAGGTTTAATGATTTTCTTGCTGGAGCTGAAAATGCTGGAAAATCCATCATGCTCACCTTTCTAACCAATCCCAACACCAAACAGGAATATGCCTCTTGGAAAGTGGAAGAAATGGATAATAAACTCAAGGATGGTATATATATCGAAGATTCCGTGGAGGCGACCATTAAGATCTTTTCTGCTTTGGGGGTGGATCCGGCTTTGGCCGGAATCATTCCAGGAAAGGGAGGATCTAACCGTTCAGGATCAGATAAAAGAGAAGCCTTTAATGCTTATATCTCTCTTTGTAATATTCATGCAGATATCGTTTTAGAGCCTTATGACATTGTTTCAGAATACAATGGATGGAATAACAAATACGGGCAAATTAAGTGGGGTTTCAATCAGCCACTCATGCAAACACTAGATAAATTAAATCCTTCTCAAAGATCAACCATCATTGAAGACAATTAATCATTATGGAATTATTCATCAAAACTACTGAAGAAATCAGGGACTATGTACCAGCCAATGTCTCTTTTGATTTTAAAAATGTCAAGCCATTCCTTCAGCTTGCCCAAGATAAATATATCTATCCCTTTTTAGATCAAGATTTTTACCAAGAATTATGGGATGGGTATAATACAAATAGTCTTACAGATAAGCTCAAACAGGTGCTCTATCATGCACAAAATGCCATTGTAAATATTGGCTTTATGCTCTACATTCCTCATGGCAATGTACAGGTATCTTCTTCAGGTATTCATATTGCAACCAATGAGCAAAAGAAAACTGCTTTTTCCTGGCAGGTGAACCAGCTCCGGGATTCTCACTTGAATATTGGCTATAATGCCATTGATGACCTGCTTTTGTACCTGGAAAGTAATATTCAAGACCCTGAATTTGTGAAGTGGAAAAATGGCTCTGGTGTCACTTTAAAAAGAGAATCACTGATTCAATCAGCTGTAGAGTTTTCAAAATATGTCAATATTAAAAGCTCCAGAAGGGTATTTATGTTGTTATATGCCATCATGCAACGCATAGAAAGAGAAATTCCGGAATTAATATCTGAAGAACTCTTTGAAGAAATAATAACTCAGGTAAAAAATACAGCAGCAAATAGTGTTTCTTTAGAAAACCAAAAATTACTCACCTTCATCAAACCCTTCATTGCCTTTGCTACCATTGCCAAGGCAGCCAATGAAATCTCTTTACAAATCACAGATCAGGGAATTACCATTGTGGAATCCTATCAAACAATAGAGAAAAAAAGCATTGTAGATGATGCCAGACTGATCAACTTAATTAATGATAGTAGGCATGAGGCCAGTAAAGCCAAAACAAAACTGGAGGCTTTTTTAAATGACAATGCAGATACTTATCCCCTATTTAAAAACTCCAGTTTGTATCAGGGAGATGATGAGGATGACAGCGATTTAGATGATAGTAAGATCTTATTAGTTTAAAACTAACAGTAGATGGAGTTTGATCGAGTATTAGCAGAAAGTATTATCAAAAAATACAACTTGAGTTATACTACTTTCAATTTATGGAAAGTATTAGGGGAAATACCTGACAAATATAAGGATGAAGCCAAGGATAAAAATAAACAAACTATCAGTGATGATACTTTGAGAATCATTGCCTTTTTTGATAATAAAAAGCTCAGAGAATCAGGTTTTATTGAATGTTTTAATTGTTCAACAAGATTGCAAGAAGCCAAAGATCATCAACTATCTTTTAGTAAAAATGAGATCCAGGCAGTCAAGAAAAGTATTGGAGAGTTAAAAGAAAACTTGCAAGCTTTTTTAAAAAATAACTTGGAGTGGAATGCACAATTTGTCAAAAATTTACAACCCCTATTTTTTGATTCCAGAATAGAGCGAAAAGAAGTTTTTAATCAACTAAACCACATGGAAATTCATGTGCTGGCTAAATCAATTCCATTGGCTAGATTACCAAAAAACAATATGTATGAGAGAATTAAAATTTGCCTGGTGGCTTTTTACCTTGAGTTAGATTTAAGAGAAGGTTATTAAAAAAGAAATCTCAATAAGTTTAATTAACTGACAAGGTAAAGTGGACTACTAGGCAAGTTATATCTCCATATATTATCGGCGTAATGACTGCATGTTTATCTTATATTATTTTTAAGGGAAATAGATATTTAACCTATTCTTTTAAAGTAACTATTTTACCTGAAAACAAAATATTACCCTGTTCTTTTTCATAGATAAAAAATGCAAAAGGCTTATCACACATTAGGTTAAGAGTGGGAGGTAATGCGCTGTAAGTATCTATAGATACGGAAGTTACTGCAGCTGCTTTAGTGCCTTCTTCATCCACTTTTATATAGGTTTTATGTTTAATTTCACTCACATATAATTCACTATCTGAAATATTGCTTAAGTCAGCTAGACTATTTACAAAGACATCTCCGATTCCCAAACGCTGTAAAACATCATTCAAATTTAAATCATAACCAAATTCAAATTTTGGTAAGCCAACAATTGCAGAAGCATTCGTTTTTGAATTCTTTAAATTATACCAATCATTTGTATCAAGACTTTCTAATATAGTATTCAAATTTACGCCATTATTAGGCAGTAAAATGGACATTGTATATATTCCATCGCCATAAGGCAAATCAAATACAGTATAATTTTCCTGAATAGAAACCATTAGATCTATATCATTTGACATCATCATATCTACTTCATATTCTTCACCATTAATATCTGTAAAGGCTGTCTGCTGTGTTAAATCCTTATCAAATTTATTTGTCCATTCACCCTTGAAATACAATGTATTAATTAATAACATGACCTGACTAGGATTAATTTTATCTATAATTTCATCAATTAAACCATTGGTTTTATCTTCTATCCATCTATTAATTAAATCAGCAGCATCACTTTTAGAGAAATCATAAGGGGTGGCATTAGCATCAAACTCAGCTGATAAAGTGTTCAAAAATGCATCTTTTACAATAAAATTTTCATCGTACCAAACAGAGTTGGCTATGCCTACATCTACTAGATTATCCAGTTTTGGTAAGCTTAATAAAATGTTTTTATAGTTAGTATTAATCTCAGCTAAATCTTCATCACTCCATCCTAAAACTTCTTTGATTTCTTCAGCAGAGTTTCCATTTGATCCATTAAGTAACATACCCAAAGCAAGGTTGATACTTAATGGAGAAATCATTACATTTTCGTCAACATCAGCACTAGCATTTACTTTTTGAAAAATATCGAAAGTAAATTCATTGGAGTTACTAGTAAATTGTGTACTTACTTTTCTTAAATCGCTAAGTGCTTGTTGGGTATTTTTAGATGGCTCAATGGAATCTTCATTACATGAATTGAAGATAAAGACGAGCAAAAGTAGTAAAGGAATCTTTTTCATTAAAAAATTGGTTACGGTGAAATTCTTTTTATTTTACAGACGAGCGAAATCCTTTTACTGCTGCAATTTGATGCTAATTTTCAATGAACTAGTCTAAAACTTCTTAAAATTTAACTCTCTTTTAAGGTTCAGAAATATTTAGATTTTTCACAGAAAGCTGATTTCAATTAATACCTTAATATTGAAATCACTGTCCTTTTCTTCTATTTTCCTTTTCCTCAATTTTAGGGAATGGTATCAGTACAAATTGATAGTGAGGTTTTCGATTTAGCAGAATCAGTAAATGAACTTTCCAAGGATCAGCTTTTAAGATTGTGTGAATTGCTGGATACATTGGCACTATCTAAAGAACATCAGATCAAAGCCCTACATATTCTGTTTAATCTGAAATGGTACAAATTCAGATTAGCTTATCTTTTTGCCATTAAACTGGATGTATTGCATATTAAAAAGCTGCTTCCCTATACAGATTTTTTATATAATCAAGCCCAACTGGATATAAACAAAATACCCTCCCATAAAGGCTTATATGGTCCAAAAAGCAGGTTGGAAAACATCACTTTTTATGAGTTTATTAAAGCGGAAAACTACTTTACTGATTATATCAAAAAGGGAGAAATACAGGCTTTAGATAAACTCATAGCTTTACTGTATAGAGAAAAGAAAGCCAAATTTAATCCTAAAACAGATCAGGATATCAGGCAGCCTTTTAATGATATGAGCCATCAATGGAGAGTGAAAGAAGTAGCTAGATGGCAAAAAAAATACAAACAGGCCATTCTGTTATTTTATCATAGTGCCAGAAAAAATCTCATTGATCTGATACCCAAATCAAAAATCTCAAAATCTACCCAGAATAAAATCCACTACACTTGGATCCATGTGATGGATGATCTTGCTGGAAACGTGATTCATATTGATCAAGTTGGCAACATGAATGTCTATACCATTTTATTTAGCTATGGAAAAAGGATCAGAGAAATGGAAGCACAAAACGAAAAACTAAAAAAACTATGAACTTAAATACCTGGTTTGAAAAGGCAGATTTAATTGCACGAAAAGTAAAGAGTATTGGCCATACTGAAGAAAATAAAAAGTTTGCCGCTTCAGCTGAAGAAGCCTTTGAGCTGTTAAGATCTCAGATTGATATGAAATCTCCAGTCATGATTCTGGAAGAAACGGAAGGCAGTATTACTGGCTCCAATAATGATAATTTAAGAGATTATCCACTTTTTACTTTCTCGATAGTACAAAACTATCAGCTGAACAATTTTTTAGAAAAAGCCCAGGCACTCGATAATTGTAAAAAAGTGGGCATGGAGATTTTTGCTTTGTTATTACAATGGAAAACTCAAGGCTTTTCTGGAGATGCTTCTTACAAAGCTTTTGTGGGTTTTGATCCTGGATCCATCAAGTATGAAGAAACCCTTCCCATCTATGATAATGCAACAGGTTTTACCTTTTCTTTTACCATTACCACTGGTACTTATCTTTTTTATGATCCTGAACTTTACAACGATACTGAATAATATCAATCCGCTTGAATTAATCAAAGAATATGGACTGTTAGGCAGTATTCCTGTTTATTTATTCATTCTTTTTGTTTTCATCACTTGGAATTACAAAGATAAGTTTGCTAAAAAAGTGCTGGATATCCAACATGAATTATGGATGTTCTTACATCTGAAGACATTGCAAATGAGAGAATCACATTTACAAAAGATTTCAGATCGAGTAGCAGCCGTTTATACCCAAATGTACCGATTGTTGCAGCTGGCTCCAGTTAGCATTCAAGTAATGCAATTCCGGAAAGCCAAAAGAGGAGAACAATACCAATGTTGGATACGCTATGATACATCTATGAAATTCCATTATGCCAAAATGAACATGCAAGGCATTTTTATATCTGAACAGCTGGTGGATATATTGGTGCATCAAACAGCTGAAAAAAAGGATGATGGTTTGTACATTCCAGACATGCAAAACTTGCCTGAAGGGCACCTAAAAGATTATTTACAATCTCAGGAAATTCAATCCTTTTTCTCCATTCAAATAGATGAAAAAAAACAAAGCACTTACACTTTAGTAGTTTCATTTAACCGAGTAGATCCAGAATTATCTGGAGCAGAAAAGTCTCAAATCCGGCTAGCAGCCAGGAATATCCAAAAGTTTTTGTTCAAAAAAGAATTGTCCTTTTCTGAGATTCAGTACTAAATACCTTAGCAAAAAAAAGACTATGGATAACAGTACAGAAAAGTATGGAGTAGAAAACTTAACAGCTGCCATTAAAACGATTGGTATTTCAGCAGTTGCTTATCATGAAATTATAGAAGATGAAAAGGTGAGTTTTTGGGAAATCCTTTCACTTCGAGATGAATTCAAACTAGCCAAGAAAGATTGGAAGAAGCGAAAAGAAATTGCTTTAGAAATTTCTGATATCAGTAATGATGAAGCAGAATACATTTACAATGAAATTCAAAATCATTTTGAGTGTAATCGAGAGGAAGCCAAAGAGATTTTCTTTGGGGCAGTTGAAACCTATAATGGCATTAAGAGAATTGTAAAAAATGTCAAGACATTAAAATCAGAATAAGATTTTTTAACCGAAGAATATTCTGAATTTGGCAAAACTTATCATTAATTTTGTTTGAGTCGAAAAAGCCAAATAATGTTTTTTCACTATTGCTGAGTTAAATTCAGGTCGTAATTATTTACGGCCTGAATTTCCTAGATTTATTTGGCAAAAATAGCCAATTCAAATAGAAAGTTCCTACTTAACATATCTAGTAATTATAATAACTTTATTGCATCCAATACTTCTTGGGGAACTTCATCCATTCCTATTCCTTTGGCAAGCATATTATAGCCATTAGCTAAGTTCACTCCATAATCTTTACCTTTTCTCAACAATTTCAATCCTTTGTTAAGTAATGACTTTTCATCCGATAAATCATTGATAAATTGTTTCAAACGATTTTTGGATTTCGGAGAAGGGTCCTTTTTCTCCTTCGCAGCTATTTCAATTTCTTTTAGTGCTTCTTCAGCTTTAGAAACATCTCGTTCAATTAACTTTATCTCTCTTTCAGTAATTTTTTCAATAGCCAATTCCAATTCCTCTACAATATCTTCTTTTAACATCTCAGCTTGACTTAACAATTCTCCAATCATTTTAATATCAATACTAATATTAGTAGATTGATTTTGTTGGTTTTCTTGAGATTGATTAGCCTGTTGACCAACATTAGTTGCTATGTTCGGATTCCCCACATTTTCAATCTTATTTTCATTTTTAATCTGATTGATACTCATATTCATTTCTTTTAATTTAAATAATAATTCTTGATCTATATTAGATTTCCCTGCATTCTCAATAATGATATCTCCTAATATCTGCCCTATACTCACATCATTGTATTCATTTTGTCTACAAGAAATATAATATTTGTTGTTAAGTATTTTGCCCTCTAAATCTTTATAATCATGGAAAGTGGGTTTTTTACCTATTTTCATTAAGTTTTTGCATTTAGGGCAATTACAACCTGCCATTGTTTTCGCATTCAAATTTTCAAAATCCTTATGCAAGTAAATTACTTCAGTACGGATGAAGTTTAATAAAGCTTTACAGTTATTCCCACTTAATTTAATATCAATAACATGCTGATTTTCATCAGGGTCAACCTTGTACTCAATTTCAGCAAAAGTTTCTCCATCAATCAAATGGACTCCCGTTTCCCATCGTTTTTCTTGATGAATTTTTTCATGAACCCTTACTATCAATCGAGAAATTAACCCAAAAGGGATAAATCCATATTGATAGCGAAAATAAAGTTGTGTTTCATACTTCCAGCTCTCGGGTTTATCATTTTGAAGTAATAATGGAGCTATATATATATCCTTTTGATAAGGTAATTCATAACACAAGTCAAAACCGTCTTTGAGTAATAAACTCAATAATAAACCTTTCTTATCTTCATCATAACCTTCCTTATGCCATTTATCATAAGCTTCTTGACGAGTAAATTTTCCACCATTATGAGCCTTGAATTTTTTTTCAGAAAGAATGAAATACAATCCTTTAATCAACCAGTTTTGGTCTAAAATAATACGGTTCCGTAACTCTCTATCTTCAAAATAGGTCACATCTCCCAAAGATTTAAAATAGGATAAGCACAAATCACTTTCTCCAGGAGTCATGTTAATTTCAGAATCTGCGCAAAGTTTGTAATATTCATCTCTTGAGATACATTTTTCAGGAATCCTTTTGGTCAAAACATTTCTTACCTTTGTCCAATGTTTAGGCACTTTGCGGTTAACAATTTCTAAATCTGAAATTTTTTCTTCAATTAATTCATTAAGAGCTTCCCATCTTTTTCTAGCCTTATCTCTTGCATATAAAAAGTTCACTTCTTGTCTTTCAATAGTTAAGTCAGGAAAAAGCTCTCTATACTTAATCAAAGCGAAGTCTTTAATAGCATATTTAGAGTTTATAGGATTCTCTATTACAATAACAGTACTTTTACGACCTAACAATTGTATAATTTGAAGCCAGTAATCAAAATTGGTATTTTCTGCTCTTTTATCAGATACAATGACATATAAACAGTTTTCAGCAATAAAAAATTGATGTAACATTTTTTGAATATCCTGTCCTCCAAAGTCCCACAGGTGAGAATGAACCATTTGATTATCAACTTGTTGATGTTTGTATTGATGGTTCCTATGAATAATAACACCTAGGGTAGATTTTTGCTTTTTAGGTTCTACCTTGTAATCAGGATCTACCTGCAAATTGGCAAAGGTTGTTTTCCCAGCACCTCCCTGACCTAAAATCATCATTCTGACCTCATATAGAGGGGCTTCTCCTTGTTTTTTGACCTGATCAAAATAATTAATAATAGCAGCATTTCCTTGCTTTACAATATTTTCTGGTGGGTTTGTTATAGGATTCTTAGAAAGACACAATCCAAGCTGAAAATTTTCTAAAGTGACATTTCTACCTTTTCGAATCAATGATAATAAAGGTTTAATATCTCGGATTTTATTTTCGTTCAGGTTTAAAAACTCTAATTCAGTGAGTTCTTGTAGGGGTTTTATATCTTGGATTCGATTTTTGATCAGATATAAAGTATGTAATTTAGTTAGCTTTTGTAAAGGCTTTATATCTTGGATTTGATTATAATTCAAGAATAAAAAACGTAGACTAGAGATCGTTTGTAAAAAGCTGACATCTTGGATTTGATTGTCGCTCAGATCTAGATGTTGTATTTTAGTGAGGTTTTGTAAAAAACTATAATCTTGAATTTGATTCAGTCTTAGGGATAAAGAATTAAGATTAATGAACTTTTGTAAAACACTGAAATCTTGGATTTGATTGTTGCTCAGGTCTAAATGTTGTATATTGGTGATGTTTTGCAAAGAACTAATATCTTGGATTTTATTTCTACTCAGATCTAAATGTTCTAGACTGGAGAGCATTTGCAAAGTACTGATGTTTTGTATTCCATTCCTCATCAATTTTAAAGATTGTAATTTATTTAGATTTTGTAATGGACTGAAATCTTGGATTTGATTGTCACTCAGGTCTAAATACTTTATATTAGTGAGGTTTTGTAAAAAACTGATATCTTGAATCCTATTATAGCTCAAGCCTAAAGACTCTAGGCTTTTGAGGTTATCTAAAAAGCTATAATCTTGTATCCTACTATAGGACAGGTCTAAACTTATTAACCTTGTGAGGCTTTTTATTTTTGTGAAATCTTTTATAAAATTATTACTTGGGCCTATATTTTCACTAAAAATCCATCTCTTATTGATATGATCCCATCTTTTAAAGTTAAAACTTAATGTTTTTAAATGGACACATTTTGATAGTTTTGGCAGGTCATCTAAGCTTTTAATTCCACAATTACCTAAATCTAATTCTGGATTTTTAGTTTTCAGACATTCTTCTATTAATTTGTTAGCAGGACTTATATCATTATTCATCAGCTCAAAAATTACTATTTAATAGCAATATAGGAATTATAGACAATTTCTATTAAATAGAATGTCAGGATTTATTTAGCTTTATTGTCAGGGAAATGGAAGTGTGTATAAAAGCAAATAATAAAAATAAACACCTAGCTTATATTAGAGAAGCTGAAGGATTTGAAAAACAGGTGGTCGAGCTTATATTTTTTCTATTAGATCACAATTATCAAATTAGATCAATTAGCTTGTTAGACTATGTCAATTTAAGTCTTTCAAGCCAAGTTAATATGTTCAACTACATGATCAGCCATCAAGCTGATTTTGAGTATTTCAAACTAGATATTTTGCTCTATGAAAGATTATGAAGGATTAAATCAAACAGTAAGTAGCTGGAGTAAATTAACCAAACAGCAATTAAAACTTTCTCTTCAGCAAAAAGGCATTGCAGATACAGGTACTTTGCAAAAAAAGATACTAGCAAGAGTTTCTAAAAAAGAGGGCATTGCCGATCGCGTTGCCTTTCGATTTCCCAGATATGGTGTATTTGTAGAAAAAGGAGTTGGAAAAGGAAGACCTGTGGGTAGTCGTAGAGCTAAATCCTTACAAAAAGCCTGGTTTAATCCCATCATTGAAGAAAATGTTTCTAAACTGGCTGAAGAACTTGGTGATGAGCTGGCTACAATTAATGCCAGACGTATTCTAATCAGGTAGATTTCTCGTCCTTTTTTCTTAAAGGATTCCCTTTTAAAATTATCCTGCTAATTGATAAAAAGTATGGATAAAAATACCACCAATAAGCGTGTTAACTTATTTATTAATACCAAAGAATCTGATGGAACGATTAAGGGCACAAGAAAAGAAGTCACCAAGCTATGGAATGAATTGCAACGAGCTGAAAAAGGCAGTGAAGATTTTGTCCGCAAATCAAGAGAGTTCCAACAGGCAGATAAAAGGCTCAAGAACCTAAAAAATGAAGCACTGGATCTAAACAACTCTTTTCTTAGCTTAAACAAAAGCCTGAAAACATTTGGGATCTTTGCCGCTGCTAACTTAGCCACAGATTTAATCAAAGAAGGCCTTTCCAGTTTTATCAATCAAAATGCCCAACTCTCTGATGAACTTTCAGATATCCAGAAAAAAACTGGGATGACCCTTGAAGAAGTCAAAGAGCTGGATGAAGCCTTCAAAGAAATTGATACAAGAACATCAAGAAAAGAATTAAGAGAAATTGCCACTGTAGCTGGCCAGTTAGGTATTGCAAAAGAAGATGTATTTGCCTTTACTGAAGCAGTAGACAAAGCTGTAGTTTCATTAGGAGATGATTTTGGAGGAGGAGCTGATGTGGTGGCCACCAAGCTAGGCAAACTTCAAAACCTGTTTAAAGAAACTAAAAGACTCAAGCCTGATGAAGCCATTAATCAAATCGGTAGTGCCATTAATGACCTAGCAGCCTCAGGCTCTGCTTCAGCTCCAGTGGTAGCAGATTTTACTCAAAGGTTAGGTGCCTTAGGAGATTTAGCTCCCCGAATTGATGAAACCTTAGGTTATGCAGCTGCCTTTGAAGAATTAGGACTCACCGCTGAAATAGCAGCTGGAGGTTTATCCAATATCTTACTAAAAGCTGGAGAACAATCTGAGAAATTTGCCATACAAATGGGATTAAGCACAGACGAGTTTAAGGAATTGCTCAATACAGATCCCAATCAAATGCTCATACAACTGGCCGAATCCATGAAAGGACTTTCCAATGTGCAAGTAGCCGAAACCATGAAGGAATTAAAGATTGGCACTCAGGAATCCATCAAAGTAATCAGCTTGCTTTCCAAGCAAACAGACCTGCTTAAAACAAAACAAGAAATAGCCAATCAGGCTATGGAAAAAGCTACCAGTTTAACAGATGAATTCAACATCAAGAATAATAACCTAGCCGGAAACCTTGAAAAAATTCAAAAGCGATTACTAGGAGCTTTTGTAAACTCTCAAATCATGGAAGGAATCGAAAACATGGTGTCTTGGGTTGCTAAATATATTGAAATACCACTTTCTGAAAAGCTGGAGGATGAACAGTTAAAATTAATAGAAACCAAAAATAGGCTCTATGATGTAAACCTTCAACAAGAAGACAGGGTAAAGCTCATCAATGAATTAATCAAAGAATACCCAGATTATTTTGCTGGTATAGATGCAGAAACAGCGACCAATAAAGAGCTCGCCAGAACCATAAAAGCAATCAATGATCAACTCATCAATAAAATTATTTTGCAAAAAGAAGATGAGAAAATCAGCGAGCAAAATGAAATAGTGGCGGAAAAAAGACTCCAACTGATTAAAGCTGAAGCAGCACTTAGAAAACAAAATGCTGAGGTGGAAAGTAAGTACCAATCCTACTTTGAATCAGGTAGGTTCTCCTATCAAGATGACCTGACTGAAATGGAAAACTATCAGGAGTTTTTGATCTTCTTACAAAAAGAAAGACAAGAAGCGATTAGAAACCGAAGGTCCTATGATGAGGTAGCCCTTTCTGATGTGAGGGATTTGAACAGTGCCATTGCAGATGTACAGGAAGCAAAAAGAGACTTGTTTGAAGTAGAAAACCAAACAAACTTGCTTTTAAAATCCAGGCAAGAATTAATGGAGCAGCTGTCTAAACAAACTCAAGATGACGAAGTGCAAAGTAAAGCTGATTTGGAATACTGGAAAAAGGTGGCTGATGAAAGATTGAACCCTAAAGAAGAGGATCCAGATGGATCCCGCACCAGCCCTTTTGATATAGATGAAAAAAAGGGAGAGGCTGAGCTAGAAAAGCTAAAAAAACAGCAACAAAAAGTACTGGAAGAATATCAAAAATTTGAGGAAGCCCTTGAAAGAGAAAAAGAACTCAGGCATTATAAAGGACTAGAAGAAGCCCAAAAAAGAGCTGAGGAGCAAGATGAATTGAGAGATGAAATTTACCAAATGGGTTTAAATGATCGAGAAAGGGAGATTTATGAAATCCAGCAACATTATGATCATTTAATTGAAATGGCCAAAGAATTAAGATTGGAAGAAGAGGAAATTGAAACCCTCAAACAAATGAAATTAAATGCCATCCACAATGCTGGTTTAAAGGATCGAGAAATGAACACCCAAGAATCCATGCAAGCCATGAATTCCTTGTTTAATGCCTTTTCTCAGTTACAAGCTGGCCTATTGCAAGCAGCTGCAAATAATGACCAAGAATACCTGGAATTTCAAAAAGGCCTCACCATTGCCCAGATTGCTATTGATACAGGTAGTGCCATTGCAGCTGTTACTGCAAAGAATGCCCAATCATCTCTCACCCCTATTGATTATGCCATCAAGGTAGCCGCTGCAATCACTACGGTTTTAGCCAATATGGTAAAGGCAAAGAACTTAATGGACTCCGAAGAAATCCCGTCTGCCCCATCATTTTTCTATGGGGGTGATACTGGTTCCAAAGCACTTTATCGAGATCAATATGGTCCTGTTACTGGAGCAGTCCATGCCAATGAATATGTAATTCCTGAGTATTTAAGAAAAGATCCAGAAGTAGCCGATTTTGAACGGATCATTGAAGCCAAAAGAACCAATACCGATTTGAGGTATCAAAAAAGAAAACAAATTTCTATGGAGGGACAAACGGCTAAAAATGATGATTTGGCTGGTGCCATCATTGCATTAGATGCTAAGTTCAATGCTACCATGGAGAAAATAGATACCTGGAGATCCAGTCTAACTGCCAAGATCATTTATAAAGAGGTTCGGGAATTTGAAGATGATATTGATTATGTAGAACAAAATTCCAAGCTATGAGCATTGTTACCTTAGTTGAAAAGCCAGATCAATTTGTATATGTGTATAATCCAGTAACTTTTACTTTAAACCATCCTACTGGAGCTGGTTACAGCATTGAAATTAGATTATACCTCCAGGGAGCTACTTCAGAAACTTTTAGTTATGTATACAATGCCACCAAATATTCAGGCAATGATGGCAATGTAACCTTCAATTTGCAATATGTAATTGAAAGTTTTTTAAGGCATCAACTCCCAGATGTTAACTCTTCAGTTGCACAAGAAATGCCTTATTCTGCCAGAAGATTCTATATTGCCTGGAGAGCTCCTGGTTTATTTGAAAATGAATTTGATGACAATTCAACAGATAACATGATTGCCATTTTAGGAGGTTTCAACTTTGTAGAATATTTAAACAAACAAGGTCTATATCCAAGAAGTAAACCTTTTTTAACCAATAAGAATCTGGAAAGATCTATTACTCCAGGACAAAGGGATTTTATTAGCCTGATCCCTACAGTTGAAACTACCTGTAATATGAATATAACCATTCATTATTCAGATGCTACAACTACAGTACTTTCCAAAGATTATGGTACTCTAGATGCCATTAAGTTTTATACGCTACCATTTGGGGACAATGTATTTGATTTTTTTAATCAATCTCCAGAAAAGACCATCACTAAAATTGAAGTGGGCATTACTGAGTTTCCTTCGATCAACCTGGTATTAAAACCCAAAATCAAAAACTGTGAGTGGCCACGACAATTCATCTATTTCAATTCTTATGGAGGCTTAGAAACTTTTATTTCAACAGGTGTATCTAATCGCAGTATTGAAGAAGTTTCCAATACCATGTTCAGGAATTACCTCTATGATAATTACTCCCTGAGCAATGGCGAATACACCCAAAATAAAACTGAAAACCAGTTGCACATTACTGTATCGAGTGGGCATTTATCCAAAGATGAATTTGAATCGATGTTAGATATTTTTCATGTCAAGCAACTTTTTGAAATACAGGAAAATCAAGCAGTTAGGTGTATAGTCAATCAAAATAAAACAGACTTACCACCAGATGATCAATTCCAATATGCCATCACTTTTAAATACTATTATGCATTTTTAATCGCAGGTTTGAGATGATTGAAATCAATGTCAGAACTTATAAAATAGATCTCTATCAAGATACCAAAATCACTTTTAACAATCCTACAGGTTTATTTCAGTTTGAGGTGATTGAAGGCGTTTATTCCTACCAATTTACCGTTCCAGCTACTTCAAGAAATAAATCAATCTTAGGTTTTCCAGATGAGATTTCAAACACCTTCGACTATTTCCAGGAATATGATTGTGAGATTTATTTTCAATCCATGTTATTCCAGAAGGGGATTTTTAAAATCACCAAAGCCAGTAGAAAAGAATACAAAGCATTTTTTCAGGCAGGTGCAGCAGAGCTGGTTGCTCATGGCAGTAAAAAGTTAAAAGAGGTGATAACTAAGGAATACTCGCCAGTAGATGATGATTTGTATGGTGATTATGATTTTGATAATATGGATTTTGTCATGCCTGTTTACCGCACATTAGATGAGATCCAGATTAAAAAAGATTTGCTCACTGGTTACCAGGCAGCTACTGATGACTGGAGAAGATATAATGGCTTTGCCAACTTTCTCAACTCAGGTTATTTTTCCAATATTCAAATTCCATGTTTTAGGTTGGTAGCTATTTTAAGAGAAGTTTTGTTTCAAACTGAAGCTTACTCCATACAAGATGAGTATTCAGCCAGCTCTCCAGATATTCAAAATTTAATAGCCATATCCAATTACATCCAGGCAAAGAAGTACCAGGTGAATTATGACCCTCCAATAGTTATCTATGGAGAATCTAAAGCAATAGATGATGGTATCACCAGAGCTGATAGTTTTAATATCAACTGCCATGTACCAGATTTAACAGTGGCAGATTTCATTAAAACCTTTATGGTACTCACAGGTACTACCATGAATTTTAACTCTACAGAGAAAGTATGTTCCATTTACAATATCAGGAAAGTATTAACTGGTCAGGAGGTAGTTGATTTTACAGAAAAAGTAGTACAGTTTCCAGAGAACACACCAGGTGATTTTAGAAAACAGGGTATTCATTTTATTTTTCCGGAAATTGATGATGATCCACTTTCAAACCCAGATCTGGTTTGGGATGGGCAAGTACTTTCAGAAAACAATTTGCCTACCCCTACCGAAGGAAATGTCAATCACATACGACTTGTTATAGAAAAAGGCTTCTTTTACATCAATCGATATGATGCAGAAAATGAAAATGCTTATTGGGAAAAATATGCTACTCCTAGAAATAGCCATATCATTGGAGAGGGAGGCATAAAACTAGAAAGTAAGTTACTCCCTGTAGAAAACACCCAGACTTTCACCTATGAAGAAAGTTTTACAAAGCTGGTAGAAAACCCTGATGATAATACCCTGGCAGTACTTGAAATAGCTGAAGAAAAAAGAAAAGCTTATGCTTTTTCTTTAGGTGGTTACAAGGTGAGAATTTTAAATCAGGAAGACGATTATGATCCAGAGCATGTGTACACCATTTTTAATGAAAATAGCAGTGCCCAGCTGGTAACAGATATTCCATATTTAGATGAAGACTTTTCTAGTTTAGAATGTGAGCTCTCAAGGCAAATACTCTTACTCATTCCATCACTAGACACAAAATGTGCTTTACCCATCTTAGATAGAACTGAATCCAATGCTAATATGATAGCCTATTGGCATGGTTTAGTGGATGCCCCTGGCATAGAAGGCAATCAATATTATTATGCCTCTTCATTCAACTATAAATTAAATGGAGAATCACTTCCTGGCTTTGCCCTTAGATGGGATTATACAGATGGCATCATCAATAATTTTTACAATGAGTTTATTGAGTTCATGGATAAAACCAAAGATGTAAAATTTGAGGTGAACTTATCCATTTTAGACATTATCAATTTTAAACCTACTCAAAAAATCCGGATCGATGGGGATGAGTTTTTAGTGAAAAACATGGAAATCACCCTTACTATGAATGGCCTTTTGCCTACTGAAGTAAATGCTTTTTTGGTCTAAATTGGTTATTTTCTTTACCGATAGCATGTTATAATTGCAAGAAAAAATAATAATGGATCAAGAAAAGAAGAATTTAATAAAGAGCAAACTAGGCAAACAAAAACAGATAATAAATGATATCTTAATTCAGAAAGAAAAAAGCGAATTAGAGATTGAGAGTATCATCAATGAACTTGTTCCTCCTGGGACAATTTTATACATGGGCGTTAATGAAGATGACCCCAGAGATTATGCCTTTTATAGTGTAGTTTACAATTGGAGTAAAATAAACTTTAATAAGCTCAGTGACCTTAACCATTTAAAAGCCTTATCATTTACTTCATGTCATTGTCTTAGAAATGGAGGGCTATCTAAAAGCACTTTTACCCACTTTGTTGAATTGGACGATTTAGATATTGTTTCTGATGAAGAAGTACTTAACTTGCTTGAAAAAGGTCAGTATAAAAAAGCGTTATCTTTATATATAGAGAGGTATGATTCCTGAATTTATTTCATAGTGTAAATAAGTAGTTTTTTAAGCGTAAAAACAGATATACAAAAAAAGCCTTCGCTAATTTTTAGTGAGGGCTTTTCAGTCTAATAACATACAGGTTGTATTTCTATAGAAATGAAGCATATTCATGCATGAGCATATTCATGCTTGTTATTTTATCTACTCAAGAGTCATGATACAATATCCTTTTTCAAGACCATACTCACCACCTTCAAAAAGGTATTTTATTTTCCTTCTATATATAAATCCAGTTGGCTCTTTTGTCTCATCATCTATCACATGAAACTTAATAAAATCACCCACCTTATAATTGCGGTCGTTTTTGCGTAATTCCCAAGGCTTTACTCCTTTGTGATTGGCCTTTGCAAATTTCTTTAATATTGTAATTTCGTGTTCCATACTTGTAAATAGTTCTATCTAAAATTAATTATTTCACCCCTTTAATTGAGTGAAATTTATTAATTTCAAATATTAATTTCGATTCCACTTAATCTATATAAAGCTGAATAAGGTTGCTGGAGCTAACACGAGGATACGTAGTAGCCAGATGGGCGCTTAAATAAATACACCGTATGGAAGTTCTTTGAAGCAATGAAGGTAATCCCAAAGGCTGAACTTGTTAGATAAGTCCCCCTAGAATTGGTCTAGGGGGACAATGATTAATTAAGCAATTTTCTTTGTTTCTTTTAACATTGTATCAAGTGTAATTTCTGCATAATGATTTTGTGTAGTTACAACACTTGCATGTGCAAGCATTTTACTCACTGTCTCCATGCTAATCCCTTCATTTAACCATATCATACCAGCAGTTACTCTAGCAGAATGTGTAGAGATTATATTACATTTATTTTCAGGTATACCAGCTAAAAAACATACTTCCTTTATGTATTTATTATAATTCTGATTTACGAATTTTGGTAGACAGTAATCGTATTTTTCTAAAATGAATTCAGCAATTTCAAAGAGTCTAACGAAACCTTTTTGACCGCTCTTTTTTCTTGAATACTCTATATATTTTTCTCCATTTTTTTCTTTTATCCAATCCTTTGAGAAGCTCATATAATCTCCATAATCTAACCCTGTATAACAGCAAAAAACAAATGCATCTCTAATTTCACAGAGAGCATTATTTTTGAATTTAGATTTGATGAGAAGTTTTAATTCATCTTTTGATAGATGTGCTTTTTTCGGATTTCTATCTCTTTTAATTGTATAATCGTTGCAGGGGAAATAGCTTAAATATCCTTTTTCGAATGCATTTTTTAAACATCTTTTTAAATATTCTATAGTTCTAATTGCTGTATTATGACCATTATTTTCTATAGTTCTTAGGTAATTATAGAAGTCATCTAAATGGTGATGATCTAAACTTTCAGCTTTTATCATACCTAAGTATTTTGCAATCTTTTTGTGATGTCCTTCATGTTTTTTTTTGGTTCCTTCTTTGACTAAAGGATTTGTTTTCATTCTATCTAAAAAAAGATTTAAGACATTTAAAATTGAATAATTTTCAATTTCAAGTTGTTTAAAGAATTTATACTTTATGACTTCGGCTGTAGGTTGTTTCCCTGTTAGTTGCATATGCTTGTCATATATAGTATTAATCTGCTTTTTTATTTTGCTTAGTTTTTCGTTGTCCTCAAAATATTCTTGAGAACATAATTGTGTTTTAGAATCCCAATCATTAGCTGGTAGTTTTACATGGGTTGAAAAATCAGATTTCGTACGTACTTTGTTAATAGTAATTCTGCAATAAAGTACAACAATGCCCCTTCCTGCGTTTCTGGCGCGGAATAATACTTTCATATTAATTTTGTTTTTTAGGTTGAAAAAAATTGGGGTGGGAATTTAAAATATCAATTTTTGTAACCAAAAACTGTGTAACAATTATTGGTTAACAATAATTGTGTACATTGTGTTATGGGTTGGCAATAAAAAAACCCGATAACAAGCTTATCGGGTTACTTTTTCAGGTAAAATCTGATAACAATAAATTTATTCTAGCTCCTCCTCTTGGGCTCGAACCAAGGACCCTCTGATTAACAGTCAGATGCTCTAACCAACTGAGCTAAGGAGGAATGTTTCAATTGGGAATGCAAATGTATTAATGCAATTTGAATCATGCAATAGTTTGGAAGAAAAAATGTGTTTTTTTTTCATTTTTTTTTTCATTCATCTAATAAATACGAATAGGCTTAATTGCTGAGCTATTTTTTTTGAAATATCAGGAGTTCATTATTTTTTTGCTTTAGTTTTTAAGAATCGGGAAGTAAACATATAAAATCATGCTTAAGACAGATGTAATAGTTAGAAATGTAAAAAACCTTCACGATGCAAGATATTGTGCGGGTATGGGGGTCGAATTTATAAGCATGCCGGTTTCGTCGGATATAGACGGGGCCTTAACTGTTGAACAAATTAATGAAATTGCCGACTGGCTTTCAGGAATTAAGATAGTCGGATTTACAAGTGCTAAAGTATTGGAGAATCCAGAGGCTTACAAAACAGATGCTATCGAAATTTCATCATCTCAAATTATCGATACATATATAAGCAAAGGCATTACTCCTATCCTATCATTTAAAATCTCGCCTGAAGAATTGAATGATAGTTTTGCAAAAGATATTTTAGAACCATTAAAATATAAAGTTTCTTTTTTTGTATTAGAGTGTGCTGGAAAATATTCAAATTACGACGAAAGTCTGATACAAAAATTAAAAGAACATTATAGTATTTATTGGGGTTTTAATTTTGATTCTGAAGATATTGTTTCTTTTGTTGAAAGCTTTAATCCAAAGGGTATTGCGCTAAAAGGGACAGAAGAAATTAAGACTGGAGTAAATAACTTTGATGAGCTGGCAGATTTACTCGAAGCATTAGATACAGACGAGTATGCGTAAGTGAACTTAAATAAGTTTATTTTTGTAAAATATTCGCATAAAATGAATATTGAGAGAATTATAAATAATCAAATAAAATAAAATGGCAAAGGAAAGTACAAAATGTCTGATTATTGGTTCAGGACCAGCAGGTTATACAGCTGCAATTTATGCATCTCGTGCAGGCTTAAACCCGATCTTATATCAGGGAGGCCAGCCAGGAGGCCAGTTGACAATTACCACAGACGTTGAAAATTATCCGGGTTATCCTGATGGTGTAATGGGACCACAAATGATGACGGATTTTCAGAAGCAAGCTAAAAGATTTGGTGCTGATATACGTTTTGGTTTGGTTACGAAAGTTGACTTTTCCGGCGCAAAACATATTGCCTATGTAGACAATGGCGACGAAATTGAAGCTGATACTGTAATCGTTTCTACTGGAGCCTCTGCCAAATGGTTAGGTTTGGAGTCTGAGCAAAGGTTAAACAGTAAAGGTGTTTCTGCTTGTGCGGTTTGTGACGGGTTTTTCTTCAGAGGCCAAGAGGTTGCTGTTGTTGGTGGTGGTGACACTGCGGCTGAAGAAGCAAGTTATTTGTCAAAACTTTGTAAAAAAGTTTACCTGTTAGTGAGAAGAGATGAAATGAGAGCTTCTAATATTATGCAGCAAAGAGTTGAAAAAGCTGAAAATGTAGAAATTCTTTGGAATACTGAGACAGACGAAGTTTTAGGTGAAGAAGCTGTTGAAGGTGTAAGAGTTGTAAACAGAATAACAGGTGAAAAAAGAGTGTTAGATGTTACTGGCTTTTTTGTAGCGATTGGTCACCAACCAAATACCGACATATTTAAAGGCTGGCTTAACATGGATGAAAGTGGTTACATTATAACCGAAAATGGTACAACCAAAACGAATATTGAAGGAGTATTTGCTTCGGGAGATGCTCAAGATAATGTTTACAGACAGGCAATTACTGCCGCTGGTACAGGCTGTATGGCAGCTTTAGAAGCAGAAAGGTATCTTGCTGCTAAAGAACTTGCAATCTAAGATATTTCATTATTCAAAATAAATCTTGGTATTTTACAATATTTTCGGCACTTTTGGCATCCAATAACACAGAGAAAACAACATTTATCACTAAAATTTTTTAGTGTTTTCTTTAATAAGAATTTTATTATATGGATACTGAAAGTGCCTTTTGTAAATCTCTGAAAATTTCATTTTTTCTTCTATTTTTTTTCCTTTTATTTCAAAATCACCAAGCTGCTGCACAGAGAAAAATAAGCAGTAAAAAGTTCTTAGGAATCTTCCCCATCGGTAAAGCCAAAGAAAAAAACAGTGATAGCTTATTAGCTTATAATGACAAGCTAGAAACTGAAGATAGCGAATTGACTGCCGAGTCAAACATGCTAGCCAATAACTTTGTGATGGAGAACGAATACATGTGTGAGGATGAATACTTGCAAAATAACATCATTCCATTCCTTTCAGACAAAACTGATACTTTTCTATTAGCTGCTTTGGAAGAGTTAAGAATGCCAGTAATTAAAGAGGTTGAAATTCCATGTGAAGAAGAAGAGTTTGTAGTACTTAGCGACTCGCAAACTGTTATCCCAATGAAGTATTTATTAGCTGATGAATATTTTGGTGTATGGGATTCTAAGAATATAGACCCTTATGAGTATGAACTTAAAAACTTTAATGATACTATTTTATTAAAGTTATACGAAGAAGAAAACTGGTCTCCTCCTATTAAATCTACCAAAATAAATTCTAAGTATGGTTTACGTCGTTGGAGATGGCACCACGGTACTGACCTTGATTTGGAGAAAGGTGATTCTGTTTATGCTGCCTTTGATGGTATTGTTAGAATTGCCAAATACAATTGGGGTGGTTACGGTTATTATATAATGCTCAGACATGAAAATGGACTTGAAACATTATATGGTCATTTAACAAAATACTTGGTAGAAGTTGGTCAGGAAGTGAAAGCTGGTGAGCTAATCGGTTGGGGCGGAAATACAGGAAGAAGCACAGGGCCACACTTACATTTTGAAACTCGTTACAAAGGTCATGCTTTTGACCCTACATATTTGTATGATTTTGACACAGACACTTTAATGTTTAAAGAGTTTGAGCTTACTGCAAAACAGTATGAGGGGTTAATTGATAGAAGCAAAAGTGTTTACCATAGAATTAAATCGGGCGATACACTTTCTGGTTTGGCTGTAAGATACGGTACATCCATTTCTAAACTTTGTAAGCTAAATGGTATAAGCCGGAGCACGGTTTTAAGAATTGGTAGAACTTTAAGAATGAGATAAAATCATTTAGATAAAAAAATAAAATACCTGCTTCATAAAATAGAGCAGGTATTTTTTATTTATATAATTTCGGTAATTTAACTTTTGGTTGTGGTAGCAGCTTCTTCTGGCAACTCTTCACCATTAATTTTAGCTTTTACCTTCTTCTCTAATTCTTCCATTAATTCAGGGTTATCTCTAATAAGTTCTTTTACTGTTTCTCTACCCTGCCCTAGTTTTGTTGAATTGTAAGAGAACCAAGATCCAGCTTTTTTCACAATATCCAAATCTACAGCCATATCTAAGATCTCACCAGCTCTTGAAATTCCTTCTCCATAAAGAATATCAAATTCAACTACTTTAAATGGAGGTGCTACTTTGTTTTTCTGAATTTTTACTCTGGTTCTGTTACCAGTAATATTATCAGCAGATTCTTTAATTGCACCAATTCTTCTAATATCTAACCTTACTGAGGCATAATATTTTAGTGCATTACCACCAGTGGTAGTTTCTGGGTTACCAAACATAACACCTATTTTCTCCCTTAACTGGTTAATAAAGATGCAGCAGCAATTAGTTTTATTAATAGAACCTGTTAATTTTCTAAGTGCTTGAGACATTAATCTTGCCTGCAAACCCATTTTGCTATCTCCCATGTCACCTTCAAGCTCAGCTTTTGGTACAAGTGCAGCAACAGAGTCAATCACAATAACATCAATTGCTCCAGAGCGAACTAAGTGTTCGGTTACTTCAAGAGCTTGCTCACCATGGTCTGGTTGAGAAACTAATAGGTTATCCATATCGATACCAAGTTTCTCTGCATATATTTTATCAAAAGCGTGTTCTGCATCAACAAATGCTGCAATTCCGCCTTTCTTTTGAGCCTCAGCAATAGTATGTAAAGCCAAAGTAGTTTTACCTGATGATTCAGGCCCGTAAATTTCAATTACTCTACCTCTTGGGAAACCTCCTACTCCAAGTGCTATATCAAGTCCGAGTGAGCCAGTCGAGATACTTGGTACATCTACTACATTATCATCATTCAGTTTCATGACAATGCCTTTACCAAAATCTTTTTCCAGCTTCGCAACTGTTAAATCCAATGATTTTAATTTTTCCTTTTGATCTTTATCTGTAGCCATTACTGATGGATTTTAATTTTACATGGAATATAAATAAAAAAATAATCTGATAAGAGATTGATTTGTTTAATTCAAAAATAAATTACCAAAACGTAAGAGATTTACGGAGTAAATAAAAATGTTGAATATTTTTCAAATATATAAAAAGTTTAATTAAATAACATTTAATGTAAAAAAAAATAGCATTTGATTTCAATAACAACAAAAAAGCGTCTCTAAGCTAATAGAGACGCTCATAATGTGAGTGTTTATTTATCTTAATTTCCGTTTTTCATAAAAGGGGCTAGTATTTCTTTTCTGTCCATTAGCTCCAATGTTCTTATTGGGAACGGAATAGTAATATTGTTTTCATCAAATGCTTTTTTAACAGCTTTAATTGCTTCACTTCCTGCATGTGGCGGGCCAGCTTTTTCTTGATCTAGCCAATACCATATTTTAAAGTTAATGCTACTATCGCCAAATCCATCGTAATGTAATTCAACAGGTTTGCCTTCTTGTAAAAATGGAAGCGTATTAATAGCAGCTATTGCTATATCTTGTGCCTTTTGCAAATCATCTCCATAAGAGACCCCGCAGTTTAGTTGCATTCTTCTCTCTCCTGTTTTGCTATAATTTAAAATAGGTTGCTGAAAAATATCTTTACTGGGAATTTCAATTTCTTGCCCGGCAAAATTGTAAATAATGGTAGAGCGAATATTAATGGCTCTAACTTGACCAAAAAAGCCGTTGGTTTCGATTACATCGCCAATACGAATAGGTCTTTGTACTGCAATAAAAACTCCTGAGATAAAATTGGAAGTAAGGTCTTGAAATGCGAAACCTAATGCTAAACCAATAATACCAGCACCAGCCAGTAATGAAGTAACAGCCTTGTCTAGGTTTAAAATATCTAAACCTATAAACATGCCTACAAGAATAATTATGTAAGCAGCAACTACAGCTGAAAGGCTTGCGAGCGAGTCGTTATTAGAAAACCGGAAAACAAGTCTGTTGGTAAGTGCTTTTATTTTTTTTGAAAGTACTCCAAATAAAATTACCACAATTACTGCTAGTATTAAATTTGGAATACCGGCAACAATGTTAGTGTACCAAGATTGAAGTTGACTAATTAGAATTTCTGATGCTTCTTTAATATCCATAAATAGTTTCAGTTTTATTAATTATAAAATTGAGTTTAATTTTTATGTTTATTAATCTTTGGTTATTAAATCGTTAATTGCACGAGCTGGTAACCAAGCTTTATCAGATTCTCTAAGTATTTCCAGTTTTAATTCATAAAAAGCTCTTTCAATTAAGAACACTTCTAATAAGAATTGGAATTGCTCTTTTTCTTCAGGTAAGATGGCCATATCGTGCATATTCTCATAGTAAGAGTTTAACATCCTGTTTGCAACATACTTATACCATTTGTCGCTCCACTCTTTTAAGAAAGGTATATCCTCTGTTCTTACTACACCTTTATGGAAAATAGCATTATATGCAGCATAATGAAATGATCTTAACAATGAAGCAATGTCTTTCAGTGGAGATTTTTTAAGTCGTTTCTCACTAAAAGCTCTAGTTGCATCTCCTTCAAAATCATTTATGTAAAAGTCTTTACCAGTAAAAAGTACATTTCCTAAATGCAGATTACCATGAATTCTGGTTTTTAAAGTATCTATTTTATCGTCTTGTAACTTTTTAAGCAGTGTTACAATAGCGTCTTTGTTTTCAACCAGTTTATTGAGTTCTTCCTGTGTAGCTTCTGAAAACAGATGACTTTTTTTATTAATTAGTTGAAAATTAAGTCTGATTGAAGATTGAAGCGCAGAAAATAAAGATTTCTGATAATGCAGGGAGAAGTTCTCTCTCTCAAAGCCAATAACCTGAGGATGTGCAGCCAATTCTTGGTGTAATTGTGCAGTAATGAGTCCAAGTAATGAGGCACGTTCTATCACCACATTTCCGATTACTTCTTCGTACCAGTTGTATTTTTCTTTTTCTGGTAAACCTTCAAATACTTCAACTTCTATGTCTTGGCAATCAAAATTATTTCTTACAGAAAATACCCTTTCGTAGTAGCGCTTAATTACATCTTCGAAATATAATTTAGCATTACCTTGATTCGGTATGTACTCTTGTAGCATTCCGGTTACAGAAACAAAGTCGTTATTATTTGCCCAAGTTATTTCACCTTTAAATTTAGGCACATAAGGAAAATCTGTATTTTCACTTAAGAATTTAACTGTTTCATAATCGGGGTTAGGGGCTTTGTCTAGCCTTCTGTACATTTTAAGGAAATACTTGTTGCTATAAGTGATACCAGTATTGCCTTTTCTTGTATCAATCAATTTAGAATGACCTATAAATTCACTTGTGTCTACTTGTCCTTTTTCGCCTTCGTTTAATGCAAACTTGAGAATATCTACAGATTCACCTTTATGTTTCTTATTGTCGAAAAATTGAAAAATGAGTTTTTCTCTAAAGTTTGGCGAAACTGCGGCTTCTAGTATCCAGAATTTTTCATTATTAATAAAATATGTTCCAACTATTTTATCATTGGTATTTCCGTTTAGAGATTCTTTTTCTGCATCAGATACTATTAAAACAGGTAATAAGTAGTACTCAGGGAAGCCATCATTAAATTCTATATGCATATAAAGCATAAAGGCATTTCTGTCGGAAAGCTTTACGTTACGTCTTTGCTTTATTACTACTTTTCTAATTACTCTGTCTTTACCTTCGAACCATTTACTATTGTTTAAGTAAGTTGGAATAATTTCTTGCTCAAGAATTTTAAGGTTATTCTTCTTGAAAATATCGCTATAGTGAATGCCGGTAATTTCGAGATCAGGAATTAAATCTTGAATACCCGGTTTGCTATTTTTTAATTGAAACCAAAAATAACCGTGTGGCCCTAAAGTAAATAGGTATGGTTTGTTGGTGATTTTTGGAAATTTATTGCGGCTAAAAACGTCAACAGGAATGTAATCTTCAAATTCATCTAATTCAATTTCTACACCTTGCGAAAAGCGAGATAAGTTTGCCAAAACCAGAATGTGTTGATTTTCATAACTTCTTACAAAAGCTAATACTTTCGCATTGTCTGGAGATAAAAACTGAATGCTTCCTCTACTAAATGCTTTATATCTTTTACGCATATCAATTACTCTTTTCATCCACCAGAGTAATGAAGATGTGTTGTCTTGCTGAGTCTCTACATTTACTGCATCAAAACTGTATTCAGGGTCTGAGATATTAGGCAAGTATAATTTCTGAGGATTGATTTGTGAGAATCCGCCGTTTCTGTCTGAACTCCATTGCATTGGTGTTCTTACTCCATCTCTATCACCCAGATAAATATTATCGCCCATTCCAATTTCATCACCATAATAAATTACAGGTGTTCCCGGTAGTGAAAACAACAGGTAGTTCATCAGCTCGATTTTTTTTCTGTTATTGTCAAGCAATGGTGCTAGTCTATGTCTAATACCCAGATTTATTTTTGCCTTTGAGTCTTTGGTGTAAGCTCGGTACATATAATCTCGTTCCTCATCGGTTACCATCTCAAGCGTAAGCTCATCGTGGTTTCGGAGAAACATTGCCCATTGGCAGTTCTCTGGAATAGCAGGTGTTTGTTCAATTATATCTATAATTGGGTGTCTGTCTTCTAGTTTTAAAGACATAAAGAGCCTTGGCATTATTGGAAAGTGGTAATTCATGTGGCATTCGTCACCATCACCAAAATAAGCGGCAGAGTCTTCTGGCCACATATTAGCCTCAGCTAAAAACATCTTATTGGTATATTTCTCATCAATATGTTTTCTGAGTTTTTTGAGAAACACGTGTGTTTCAGGTAGGTTCTCGCAGTTAGTACCTTCTCTTTCGAATAGGTATGGAACTGCATCAAGTCTAAATCCATCTACACCGAGGTCTAGCCAAAAATCGAGGATATTAAAAACTTCTTCTTGTACTTCTGGATGGTCGAAGTTTAAATCTGGCTGATGAGAGTAAAATCTATGCCAGTAATAAGCATTGGCTACAGAATCCCATGTCCAGTTAGAGGTTTCAAAATCTTGAAATATGATTCGCGTATCTTTATACTTTTCTTGAGAATCGCTCCAAACATAATAATTGCGATAGTTAGAGCCAGCAGGTGAATTTCTTGCTCGCTGAAACCACGGATGTTGATCTGAAGTGTGATTGAGAACTAACTCGGTAATCACTTTCATATCTAGTTTATGTGCCTTATCAAGAAACTTTTTAAAGTGTTTTATTTTCCCGTAGGAAGGATTAATGCTATAATAGTCAGCGATGTCGTACCCACCATCTTTTTGTGGAGAAGGGTAAAATGGTAATAGCCAAATTGCTGTTATGCCGAGATCATGCAGGTAGTCTAACCTTTTTAAGAGTCCTTTAAAATCACCGATACCATCAGAATTACTATCCTGAAATGCTTTGATGTGTAATTCGTAAATAATGGCATCTTTATACCAAAGATTGTCGTTTCTAAAATCCGCTTTTTGCTCAGTCATTTTACTTTAAAAAATGTTTGAAAATTGATCAAAATATTAGCTGTAACTAACTGTAGGTCAGTTAAGTAAATTCGATAAGTGTTTATTGGAATAGTAAAAATGTAAATAATAAGGGGGTTTTTTATTCCAGAAAATAAGTCACTATTCTACATAAAAAACTAGGGTGTAAAACAAATTAGCCCTTAATAAGAAATGAATAGTGATATCAAATTGTTCAAACTAAATTAATAGCTTATTTAATTTTATATCCCTTATTTCTAATTTTTTTAAAATTTTGAGAAATAATATAGCAGTTGTAAAAGCATCTCCGAGTGCATTATGTCTACTTACAGGAGTTATATTAAAGGTTTTACACAATTGGTCAAGGCTATAATTTTTTTCAGACACCGAATCAGTATGCATTCCTTTCCTGTCTAGTCTAATAGCAATTTTTCGAGTATCGAGTACTGGGTTGAGTAAGTATAAACCAAATAGCTGATCGAGGTATTTATTAATTAATTCACAATCGAATTTTGCATGGTGAGCCACTAAAACAGAATTACCTATAAATCTCAAAAATTCTTCTAAGCCATCTTTTAATGGAATACCATTATTTTTTAAATCAGCTTTTCTAATCTGGTGGATATGAACAGGTGAATTAGTGTTATCAATTTCATCATTAAAGTATAAATCGATACTTTCTTTAGGCAGAATTTTGCCATTAATTACTTTAACTGCTCCTATAGATAAAAGTGAATCTGATTTAGGGTTTAAGCCTGTACTTTCAGTATCAAAAATTACAAATGAGTTAAACTCAGCTTGGTTACTTATTTGATAGTTTCGATTACTAACTATATAGTTTTTAATGTAACTATTTTGCTGAAAATTATTTAAATAATTTTCGAGTTTACTAAAGCGCTGCTTTCTACGAGAATGTGTGAAAAAAAATTTCACTTCTAAAAAGTGTTTTTTATTGGATATAAACTTAGCGAAAAATTGTTATAGCTGTAAATAAGATAAAAATGGGTTAACTTGGTATTATACTATGCATAGTACCTTTTATGACAAATCTTTTCCGCTTGAAAATTTCTCAGACTTGTTATAAAATAAAAACTTTTAATATGTTTTGAAACATTTACATTAGCTATATAGAGATTAAAGACTAATTTAAAATAGATATAAATCAATTGTGATGGTATGATGTGTAACTGAAATACATTTTTATGCGTCACAAATTTTAGAAATACATCGAAAAGATATTACTATGGAAAGAAAAGATGATAACATGGAAGGCCTCATTCAGCAGTTCATTAAAGAAATGATGACTAGAGGTTTTAATAAATTTAGGCAGGCAAATAATGGTAGAAATCCAGGTTTAGATGATTTGTTCGATTTGTTTGAAAAATTTAAAGGGAAAGAAGAAGCGACAAGTACTTCTACGTCAGTGAGAGTGAACGAAGACGATAAAGAGTCTAATGTTTCTAAAGACCTAGAGATAAAATATTTGAAAGATCAGGTAGAACAGTTGAAACAACAATTGAATGATAAAGATAAGATTATTCAAATGTTGAGTAAAACAGATAAGAAAAAGAAAAAAGTATAAATGTATTCTATCAATTAATGTAAATTCTTTGCGAGTTTAACCAGCAGTTAAACTCGCTTTTTTTATGCCTTTTTCTTTACGGGCTTTTTATTGAGGCTATCTATAAAACTTTGTCGACCAAATTTTTTAGTAATTGGGCAATTGTCTAGTACAAAACCTCTTGCTGGGCAATACTCTCTGCCATAATAGATAATTTGTAGGTGTAGCTTATTCCATTTTTCTTTAGGGAAAAGTCTTTTTGCATCTTTTTCTGTTTGTTCTACACTTTTGCCGTTTGAGAGTCCCCAGCGATACATTAATCTATGTATGTGTGTATCTACTGGAAAAGCAGGTTGCCCAAAAGCCTGAGACATTACCACAGATGCTGTTTTGTGTCCTACTCCCGGTAATGCTTCTAAATCTTTAAAATTATCTGGTACTTCGCCTCCATGCTTGTCAATAAGAATTTTAGATAAATTCCATATGGCATTAGACTTCATTGGAGAAAGCCCACACGGTCTTATAATTTGCTTAATCTCTTCTACAGTAAGCAGAATCATATCGTATGGATTATCTGCTCTGGCAAAAAGCAAAGGTGTAATTTTATTTACTCTTGCATCAGTACATTGTGCTGAAAGTAAAACTGCTATCAATAAAGTGTATGAATCCTGATGATCTAAAGGAATAGGTACTTCAGGATATAATTCATCCAATATTCTGATTATTTCAGCCACTTTTTCTTTTTTTGTCATATAAACTTTTTTGGCACTTAGTTCTGAATCATCTTATTTATTCTACACTTTTGTAGAGGATTGTAAAACTAACATTAGAAATTAATTTTCTAGCCTGTAAATGTTTTCAGGCTTATTTAAATAAATAAAAAAAGTAAATCAAATGGCAAAAAAAATTGTAGCAGGAAACTGGAAGATGAATACGCTTAAAGAAGATGCACAAAAACTTGCTTCTGAAGTGGTAAACATGACAAAAGACGAAGTACCCTCAGATGTTACTTTAATTATGTGTACTCCTTTTATTCATTTATCTCAGGTTAAAAGTTTAGTTGGTAGTTCTTCAAATGTATTTGTAGGTGCGCAAAATTGCTACACTAAAACTTCTGGTGCTTACACAGGTGAGACAGCAGCACCAATGTTAAAGTCTTACGGAATCGATTATGTAATTCTTGGACACAGTGAGCGTAGAGAGTATTTTAAAGAAAGCAACCAAGAACTTGCAGAAAAAGTAGACATCGTTTTAGCAAATGATATGTTACCAATTTTCTGCTGTGGCGAGGTACTTGACGAAAGAGAAGCTAACAAACAAGAAGAAATTGTAGGTTCTCAATTAGAAGAATCTCTTTTCCATCTTTCAGCTGAAGACTTTTCTAAAGTAGTAATTGCATACGAACCTGTATGGGCAATTGGTACTGGTAAAACTGCAAGTAGCGAGCAAGCTCAAGAAATGCATGCATTTATTAGAGGATTAGTAGAAAAGAAATACGGAACAGAAGTAGCAGCAGAAACTTCTATTCTATACGGTGGAAGTTGTAAGCCTTCTAATGCAGAAGAATTATTTGCTTGTCCAGATGTAGATGGTGGATTAATCGGTGGCGCTTCTTTAAAATCAAGAGATTTTATTGACATAGCTAAATCTTATTAATTTGAACAAAATAGTTCTCTTGAACTTATCTTTTTCAACTAAAATTTAAAGAGCAGGGAACAAACAAAATGTTTTCCTGCTTTCTTGATATATGAAGCTATTTTTTATGTTAGTGCCAATGTTGCTTGGCTTCTTACCAGTAGAAAATGAGCAACTAAAATCTGATCGAACAGGAATTTGCGATGTATATGGTACTGCTTTCGAAGTGAAAAATGTATTCGAAGCTACTTATCGTGTATATCTCGAAGAAGACGAATACTCTGCAGATTTAATAGTATTTAAAGAAACAAATGAATTAATGGCAGATGATACCGGACTTTGGTTTTTTACAAAGAACAAAGCATTTGCAGAATTTACCATTTGTTATGTAGAAGATCGAAACTTGGCAGATTTTACTGTACATTATACAGATGTTGATGTAGAAGCACACTGCAATAGATAATCTATAAAGCAAAATTTTATTTTCATTTGTTTTACACTAGCATTGCAGTTAATTAAAGAAAAGCCTAATGAGTTATATCCTTTTAAAAGTAAGCTGTAACGAGGAAGCAGCAGATTTACTAATAGCAGAATTATCTGAACACGGATTTGATTCTTTTATAGAAACAGATTCTGGTTTTGAGGCTTCTGTTGAAAAGGATGCATTTAACGAAGATGCTGTAGATGAGGTCTTCGGTTTTTATTCATCATTAGGTTCATTAAGTTACCAGTCTGAAGAAGTAGAGAAGCAGAACTGGAATAAGCTCTGGGAGAGCAATTATGATATGGTTTTTGTAAATGACGACTGTTTGATAAGAGCAGAGTTTCACGAACCTCCTAAGCCATATAAATATGAATTGCTTATAACTCCCAAAATGTCATTTGGTACTGGGCATCATGCAACCACCAAGCTTATGTTGTTAAACCAAATGGAGACTGACCATGTAGGTAAAAAAGTTTTTGAGGCAGGTAGTGGTACTGGCGTACTTTCAATTATGGCTATTAAGCTTGGAGCACAACAAGTAGACGCTTGCGAAGTAGAAGACTGGTCAGTTGAGAATACTTTAGAAAATGCTTCACTCAATAGTGTTACTGTTAATTGCCAGCTAGGAACAGCCGCTAATTTCACTCATTTAGGCCAATACGATATAGTACTGGCAAACATCAACCGCAACGTAATTCTAGAAGAAATACCGGTCTACAACGATATGCTATTATCAGATGGAATCTTAATTTTAAGCGGGTTTCATGGTGAAGATATTCCTTTAATAGTCAATAAAGCCACATCTTTACGTTTACAATTCATAAAAAGCAAAGTGCAGGAAAACTGGGTTAGTCTGGTTTTTAAGAAAGGATAGATTTTTGCCCTGTATTATCTGCTTACATTCACAACTATTAGAACTTAATAGCGATGATTTGTGTCTTAGTATTAAATCTATGGCATAAATCTCCTGAAGATAATTCATTAGCAGTATCAATAAAAGGTATTCAATCTTTAGCTATTTTATGAGAAAAGCATTGTTCTTTGCCATTAGTTTTATGGCATTATATAGTCAATTATTCGCTCAATACAGCAGAGTGCCTTTTGAAGAACCTGATAGTCTTATAGTCGATTTAACAGGTTTATTTCAGAGACCGGATGCAGAAGAGCAAGATTCGCTTGTTTCAGGATTTCAATCTGTTTATGATGGATTGGATGAAACCCAAAAAACGCATGTATATAGCATATTTAGCGGTATGTATGCGAAGCGTCTTGCCTTAAAACCTCACTTTATCAGATTTATGAAATGTGTAGAAAATGCTAACACTATCAGAAATCTATCTCACGATGAATTTACTCGCTTTTTAGAAGTTACAGATACTACTGTTCAGTTTTATAAAAGAGGTGTAATGGCTAATTTTTTAAAACAGTCAGAGCAGTTCTTAACATCAGATACTGTATATAGATCACAATATAACAGTATGATTATGATAAAGGGTAGCTTTAGTTTTGATCATGTTCCCGATCTGGAAAGAATGGGAGGCGACTTGTATGCATCTACAGATGAAGCGACTGAAGAAGAAGGTATACTTTTAGGTGAAGAAGAGGAAGAAGACAAAGAAGAGTGGTTCGAGGGAGAAGTTGTAGAAGAAGAAGGTGAGCTAATGGAAGAAACTTCTTTAGATGCTGATGAAGGTTGGTCGTCTTCTGATGATGGTTGGGGTTCGTCTGATGGCTGGAGTACTGCCGAAGATGCATGGAGCGATTCAGGTGATGATGGTTGGAGTACCGCAGAAGATTCTTGGGCAACTGAAGATACAACAGCACTTATTAGTGATGGTGGTACTGAAGAGGCAATGTTAACCGAAACAGTACTTTACGAAATTCCAGAACCAATACTTCCACCTGTTACAGGCCCATTTATAAAAATTACTGATGCTGATTTTGTGCTGTTATCAGTCTATGACACTTTAGACCTTAAAGAAGTTAATGCATCATTGCTTTTAAAAAATGACACATTAGTTGCTGAAAGTGGAAAGATAACATGGAAGAATGTAGGTTTGCCAGAAGAAGAAGTTTTTGCCGAACTAGGTAAGTTTAGCTTCGATTTTCACAATCCGGAATTTATTTCAGAAGATGCCAAGCTGACTTATAATACACAAACCGAAGGAGAAATTCCAGGTGTTTTAGAGTATAAGAGCCACATACATAATAACAAACCAGAAAAAGCTCAATATCCTCGTTTTAAGTCTTATCATGCTAATATTGTAATTGAAGATTTAGTAGATGATGTAACATATAGAGGTGGAGTATCTTTAGAAGGTAAAAAGTTTAAAAGTAATTCGGTATTTCACGGTGGAGAGTCTTTAATTCGATACGAAGGAAGTACCGGGAATAAATTTACCGCACGTTCTAAAAAAGGATTCTCATTTGCCGATTCTCTTCTATATAGTCCTAAAGCAGAGTTTGTAATTCATTACAGTGAAGAAGATTCTATCTCCCACCCTGCAGTTGAATTAAAATACCATACCAACGATAAACTGCTTCAGGCAAGAAAAGACAAACGAGACTATAAAATATCTCAATTTGTTGATACTAGAAACGATGTAAATATTTCTGCTGATTTCTTAGAGTGGAGTGTAGAAGCAGACAGTTTCGATTTAGAAATTCTAAATGCTAGAGACAGAATTCCATTAGTTGTAGAGTCTAAAGATTACTTTGATAAATATCGTTTCATTGCATTAAAAGGTAATTATAACTTCCATCCACTACAAATGGTGGTTGGTTATTCTAATAAAGTAAAAAAGAATACCTTTTACTCTGCTAATATGGCAAGGTCGCTTAAGCAAAACCCAGATGTGGTAAAAGGTGCTATGGTAGAATTGAGCCGTAGAGGTTATATCACTTATGACACTAAGACAGACATAATAGACTTACAGCGAAAAGCTAAATTGTATGTATATGCCATGCAAGGTAGACGTGGAGTTGACTATGATAACATGATTATGCATTCTAGAACTACAGATAAGCCTAATCTTACAGTTTCTTTAGAAGGTAAAGATTTTAGTTTGGAAGGTGTAGATCAGTTTATGATTAGTGATTCTATGAAGGTACTTGTAACTCCACAAGATGGAAAAGTTAACCTGAAAGATGGAAGGAATACAACCTTTGGTGGAGAGATGAGAGCAGGAAACTTCGTGTTTAGGGGTCCAGAGTTTACTTACAACTATGATAGTTTTAATGTAAATCTAGAAGTAATTGATTCAATTGGTATTCTAGTAACTCATGATGATGGAGTTAAAAAAGAATTAGCCAACAATATTGTACAAACTGGTGGTATTCTTTACATCTCGAACCCAAAAAATAAATCGGGTAGAAAAAGCATGGAGAGATATCCAATACTTGATGCAAAAAAAGGTGGTGCCATTTATTTTGATGGTCAGGAGATTTTATCTGGAGCTTATGACCATAGAATTAGGTTTGAAATCCCTCCATTTGTAATAGATAGTTTGAATGATAATAACACGGATGTAATTACATTCGATGGAACATTTAAAACGGAAGGAATATTTCCTGATTTTAAACAAGTAATCTCCATTCAGCCAGACTACTCTTTTGGGTTTAAGCGACAAATGAATTCGGCAGGTGTTCCGCTTTATAATGACAAAGCTAAGTATTATAATGAGATTACTCTTAATAATAAAGGTATAAGAGGGCGAGGTAAAATTGAATACCTAGCAGGTTCTTTTGAATCGAAAGACTTTATCTTTTACTCAGACTCAGTTCATACCCGTGGTGAGCAAGGAGAAATTGTTGCAGGTGAGTTTAATGGAGCGAGTTATCCTTCAGTGAAAATGCAGCATTACAAAATGCGCTGGTTGGTTGATAATGACAGTATGCTTTTGACTAACGATAAAGAAGCCCCTTTTGAAATATACGATCCAAGTACCAAGTTTGAGGGTACATTGGCACTAACCAGTGATAATTTGAAAGGTAGTGGTAAAATAGAAACTCCAAATTCTTTAAATAAGTCAAAAGATTTTCAGATGGAGGCTTCTAAATATGTAGCTAGAAATTCAGAGTTTATTATTAAATCTAATGACCCAAATACTCCAGGTTTGTTAGGTGATAATGTAAAAGTTGAATACGATTTAGGAGAAAGAGTTGCTGTAGCAACTTCAGAAGTTGAAGGTGAAAATAGTTTTACCCTACCCTACATCCAGTATGAAACCAACATTAGTCAGGTTTTATGGAATCTAGATCAGCATACATTGGTCATGAGTGTGGATAGTGAAAATGAAATGGGTTTAGGTAAATTTACCTCAAATAACAGAAGACAAGATTCATTGGAGATTTTTGCTAGTGATGCAGTTTACGATTTGAATGAGCACATTCTAAACTTGGAAGGTGTACCTTATATTACTATAGCAAATGTTAGAGTAATTCCAGATAGTGGAAGAGTATTCGTAAGAGAGAATGCAAATATTGATGAGCTTAATAATGCAACAATTGAAATGAATGCATTTAATAAGTTTCACACACTTACAGATGCTAATATCAAAATTATTTCGAGAAACAAGTTTGAAGGTGAAGCTTCTTACCAGTATACAATGGGTGTAAACGATCCTTATGAGATCAGGTTTACAAACTTTAATATTGAAAAAGCCAAAGAAGAAAAAGGCCAAGATAAAACAGTTGAGTTTATTACTTCTGCACAGGCTGAAATTAGGGAAGACGATGAGTTTAAGTTCTTACCTGGGTTTATTTATAAAGGTAAACTTACCATGTTAGACTATGAGAAATACTTGAAGTTTGATGGCGAGGTTGCATTAGATGTAGAACGTGCAAATAATGGTTGGTTTGCTTATAAATCTGAAAACGAAGAAACGCATGGTGTTATTCAGGTAGATGAAAACCTAAAAGCGGCTGGGTATCCAACTAAGCTATCTACAGGTATATTTTTAAGTAAAATAGATAGAGATTTCTATCCTTCTATGGTGCATTTCGATAGAGATCGTGTAAATGATTTTACAATCTTTCAAGGTAGAGGTAACCTGATTTTTGATGATTCTACCAAAAACTACATTTTGGCAACTCAAGAAAAATTAGATAATCCTGAAGGCAAAGGAAACCTATTTATTTATAATTTTGAAAACCATCAAGTTGAATTTGATGGTGAGCTAAACCTTGTAGAAAATACCAAAGATTATATTATAAAAGCTACAGGCAAGGGTAATGGTAATTATGTGAAAGAAGAATATGACATCAACTCTCAGATATACTTTAACATACCACAAGCAACAGGTACTTCAAATAACTTAGCAAACGATATTCTAGATAATGTAGAAGAAGTAATATCTCCTTTTGAAGAGTCAGATCAGGTAGTTGCAAAACTTACCCAAATACTAACTCAAAAGCAGCTAGATGAATACCTTTATAAATATAGAAATGGCAACGAGAGCTTTGCTGCTTTCTTTGGAGAAGGTATAATGTTTTCTGATGTGAACCTGAAGTGGTCATCTGAGTATAGAAGTTTGTATAGCACTGGTGATTTAGGTTTAGGCAACGTATTTAAAGGCGATGTAAACTCTTTAGTTACTGGTTATATTGAGATTCCTAAAAGTGAAACAGATTATGATGCCAAAGTATTTGTGATGGCCAGCGAAGAGAATTGGTTCTATTTTAGTTTCCAAAAAGAAGGAGTTCATGCACTTTCTTCAAATGCTACATTTAACGAAACTCTTGCAGGCAAAAAAGGAGGAGGAAGTGTTTCGAGAGCTTCAAACGATGAATTATTGGGTTATTTAAGTAGCTTTAGGATGAACTATCTTGGAATTGATGACATGCTTGATATATATATTCCAGAGGATGGTGCTGTAGAAGATATTGATCAAGAATTAATTGATTCTGATATATTTGGTGATGTAGTAGATGAAGGACTGCCAAAAGAAGAGAAATCTTCAGAGGATGAAGATGATGACGACGACGATGATGGTTTTTAATTACTGAAAAATAGGCTACATTGAGTATTGTTAAATATTTTTTTATATTAAAATCTAACCTATTGTTAATAAGATTTGTTAGTTAATAGATCTTTGTAAATTTATTCAAATACTTAATGTAGTTTTGAGGAACTATTCTAACATAAAAACATTTATTCTTCCTTAAAAACAGAAGACCTGAAGAATTTAAATTTTTTTAGTTATATGTTTAGAAAAATTTTAAAGACATCTCTTTTATTATTTATAGTAAATTTAACTTTGTTCCTACCAGCTTTTTCACAAAACAAAAAAAAGGAAAAAGAGAGTACTGAGCAGAGTGATACATTATTAGTTCAGACGAATCCAAACTTTAAACCTACACTTGAGATAAATCCAGGTGCCATAGAGGTAGAGAAAAAGAAAGCTAAGAAAAAGAAAAGAAAGAAAAAGGTTTTCTATGGTATCAAAACCAAGGTAAGGTATACAAAGGAATATAATAATAGTAGGACTAAAGTTATTTTTCGTAAAGTTCATGTTTTAAAAGAACCTGAAGTTCCAAACCAATTTGTGAGTGAAGTTTATTTCTTTAATGATAAGAAAAGAGAAGTAGGAAAAATTGCTCCAGAACATTATAAGCCTGAAATGGGTATGTTATTGCATGGAACTTATGAAAGAACTATAGATGGTTATCTGGTTGATAGAGGCATTTTTTATAAAGGTGCTAAACATGGCAGATGGGAGAAGTACGGTAATAATTTGGAGTTGTTAGATAAACAATATTATTACAGAGGTCATCCAAAAGATTCTAAAATTACTTTTTATGATAATTCTCAGAAGAAAGTAAAAGAAGTTATTCCTGTTCAGTATGGTAAAAAAGATGGAGTTTATCTTTCTTTTTATGAGAGTGGAAGATTAAAAGAAAAAGGAGAATATAGAGACGATATTAAAGTAGGGCGTTGGTACGAGTATTTTGATCGTGAAAGATCAAGCAATAAAAAAGAAACTCAGTATGTAAACAGAAATAGACCTTACGAAGAAGACTTTGAGCCTTATACAGTGAGGGAGTGGGATGAAAAAGGTGAAAAGATTGTAGATAACCGCAGCAGAAACTGATGCATAATTCATAAAACGATGCTTAATAAATTAGAAGAACTTAAAGAGAGATTCGAAGAAGTAAGTAAATTGATTGTACTGCCAGAAACCATGGCAGACATGAAAAAATATGCAAAGCTCAACAAAGAATACAAAGAGCTAGAAAGAATTGTTAAAGACTTTCATAAGTATAAAGAAGTAGTTGAAAACATTGACAACACTAGAGCAATGTTAGCTACTGAAAAAGATCCTGAATTTAGAGAGATGGCTAAGGAAGAGTTAGATTCTTTCCAAAAAGAAAAAGAAATTTTGGAAGATAATCTAAAAGCCATGATGATTCCTAAGGATCCTAATGATAGTAAAGATGTCATTCTCGAAGTTAGAGCTGGAGCAGGTGGAGACGAAGCTGCAATTTTTGCAGGTGATTTATTTAGAATGTACGAGCGTTTTGCAGAAACTCAAGGTTGGAAAGTGAGTCTCATGGATGTAACCGAAGGTTCTTCTGGAGGTTATAAAGAGATTATTGCATCGGTTACAGGTGAAGACGTTTATGGTAAACTGAAATACGAATCGGGGGTTCATAGAGTACAAAGAGTTCCTGCAACGGAAACTCAGGGACGAGTTCATACATCAGCAGCTAGTGTGGCAGTATTGCCAGAAATGGAAGAAGTAGAAGTTGATGTAAATATGTCTGATGTGAAAAAAGAAATCTTCTGTGCATCTGGTCCTGGTGGTCAGTCTGTGAACACAACTTACTCAGCAGTAAGGCTTACTCATATACCTACTGGTATTGTAGCTTCTTGTCAGGATGAAAAGTCTCAGCATAAAAACCTTGATAAGGCGCTAAGTGTACTAAGAGCAAGGATTTATGAAATTGAGCTTAAAAAACACAATGATGAAGTAGGTGCAGCCAGAAAATCTATGGTAGGTAGTGGTGACAGGTCTGATAAAATTAGAACATATAATTTCCCTCAAAGCCGAGTTACAGATCACCGTATTAATCATACAGTATATAACTTGCCAAGTGTGGTAAATGGTGAAATTGGTGATTTTATAGAGAAACTAAGAATTGCAGATAATACAGAAAAAATGAAAGAAGGTTCAGGTGCATTAACCGACTAATACAATCTTTTTTTATGGAGTATAAAAATATGGAATAATTGACAATCAATTATTCCATATTTTGCTTTCACGGGTATCGTATTTAAGTTTCTCTTTTTTACGTTTTTTCTTGCCAGGTCTTTTACCCTGTTGTCCTGGTTTTTTGCGAGAGTTCTTTATCAACTGATTACGATATCTTGCCTTATCTAAAGGATTTACAGGACCACCATGGTAAGATGCTCTTCTCCTACTAGAAATTCTATTACGTTTTATTTTAATATCGCCACTGTAAGAATTACTTCTATTTACTTTTCTACCCTTACTTTTTCTAACTTTTATACTTCCAGAGTATTTGCTAATAGCCGAACCGGTAGGATTTCTCTTTCTAGGAATCTTAATATAACCAGTCCTTAACTTATTAAGTGAGGTTTTTCGCTGCTTTCTGCTAACCTTCATATTACCACTAAATTTTCTAGAGGCAGTATAATTACTCTTAAATCGAGTTTTATCTTTTAAGTTACCAGAGTATTTAGCTAAGCTTTTATTTTTCCTATTAGACTTTTGAGTTCTGTAATTACCTGTGTAGCGTCCTAACTTGCTTTTTTTATCCTTTTTATCTTTAACAAAAAGCTTTTTGCTTCTCTTTTTTAAGCCTTTGTTTTTCTTTTTTTTGGAAACAGTAAGTTTAGGCCCTTCAGTTATAGGTATTGTTTTTCTTCCATTTACAACAATTTGACCCTTAACTGAGGAAAAAGATAATAGCATTATGCCTATTAAAAAGCATATATGAAAAGTGAAAAGCTTATGTCTTTTATTTAAAAACAATGATTAGACTTTAACTATTAGCAAAAAATACTTTTGTTCGTTGTTGTAAACTTTAATAACTAAATATTATTGATGTTCATTACTACTATAATATTTAAATAATTTACACTAAGCCAAAAACGGAGCCATCTTTAATTCATTTCATTATAGATAGCCAGAATTGTATTCTAATTAATGTTTAGGTAAAAATAAAATGCAATGGTTTGAATTTTTACTACTAAACAGTTAAACAATAATATAAACTCAATTTTTTTTAACAAAAGTCATCACATATCATTTTATAATTAGCACTTTTATTTAATAAAATTCTTTTAACCAAAGGCTTCGTAGCTTTAAAACAGAAAATTATAAACAGAGTATTATGAGTACACTTATCATGCAGTTTAAGTCATTAATTGACTTTTTTGATAAAGGGATTTGGAGGTTAAAGCTTGATGAGTTACCACGAACTAAAGCTATTTTTTATAAAGAGCTAAGAATCTTAATTACAGCAATAAAAGGATATATAAGTGATGAGTGTGCGATAAGAGCTTCAGCACTTACTTTCTTTTCGATGCTTTCTATCGTACCGGTTTTCGCAATGATTTTCGGGATTGCAAAAGGTTTTGGTATTGAAGATATGCTAGAAACGCAAATGCGTCAGGAGTTTTATGGGCAAGGCGAGGTAGTTGAAAAGATAATAGAATTCGCAAAGTCATTATTAGATACTACAAATGGTGGCGTGGTGGCTGGTATTGGCTTTTTGCTAGTATTATATAGTGTATTAAAGCTATTAACAAACATAGAACAAACATTCAACACAGCATGGAAAATTACTGATCCTAGAACCTTATACAGAAAACTTACAGATTACACTACATTTATTGTAATTGCACCAATCCTATTTACTTTATCGAGTAGTATTTCAGTCTTTGTAATTTCCAATATAGAAAGCTTTGCAGAACAAATGTATATGACAGAGCTTATCGAAAGTATTTTAACAGTGATTTTGGAGTTTGTCTCCTTTGCACTGATATGCATGTTAATGATACTATTATACATCTTACTGCCACATACAAAAGTTGCTTGGAGAGCTGCAATTCAAGCGGGAATTCTAGCAGGTACAATCTTTATTATTGTACAGTGGGCTTATGTAAATTTTCAAATTGGTGTATCCAAAGCAAATGCTGTTTATGGAAGCTTTGCAGCATTGCCTTTATTTTTAGTTTGGTTACAAACAAGCTGGTTTATAGTTATTTTTGGTGCTGAGTATGCCTATGCTGTACAGTTTGTTGATAAGTCTAATCAAGAACCTGAAATGGATAAATTAAGTGAACATACGATTAAGATTGTAGCTCTCTTAATTACTAGTCATTTAACCAAAGTATTTGAAAAAGGAGAAAAGGCTCAGGATCCACACCAAATAGCAGATAATGTGCAGCTTCCAGCGAATGTTGTAAATGAGGTGCTCGATTTACTTATTAAAGGAAATGTACTTTCTAAAATAAGTGAGGAAGATACTTACTTATATCAGCCAGCATTAGATATTAATAAAATTACGATAAGCTTTGTACTAAATGCTTTAGAAGATAAAGGTAAAATTGACCTTGCATATATACAGACAGAAGAAGCTGAAACGCTAAGGTCTATTTTTAAGGAATTTAGAGAGATAACTTCAAACTCTGGTATAAATAAACTGCTTAAAGATATTTAGACAGAGATAGAAGTTTAAAACTCTTCTATAGTAGATTTTACTTTTTCCATTAACCACATAGGAGTTGAAGTAGCTCCACAAATACCAACAGTATCATTATTATTAAATTGATTCGATTGAATTTCTTCAGGTCTGGAAATAAAGTAAGTATTTGGGTTTATTTCTTTACAGATGTTGTATAGAACTTTTCCATTAGACGATTTTGTGCCAGACACAAATACTATTTTGTCGAACTTTGCTGCGAAATCTTTTAAAAGTTTATCTCTATTAGAAACCTGTCTGCAAATAGTATCATTTGTATTAATCTTAATACCAGAATTGCTCAGACTTTCTGTAATTTCATAAAACTTGCTGGTGCTTTTAGTGGTTTGGCTAAACAATGTTATTTCTTCTGGTAATTCTGCTAAATTCAATTCGTCTAAATCCTGAAAAACTACAGCTTTATCATTTGTTTGGGCTTTAAGCCCTATTACCTCTGCGTGGCCATGTTTGCCATAGATAAAAATATTTTCATTTTTATCATGAGCGTTTTTTATCCTGTTTTGTAATTTTAATACAACTGGGCAAGAAGCATCAATAAGTTCTAAGTTGTTTGTTAATGCTATTTGGTAAGTAGAAGCTGGCTCACCATGAGCTCTAATTAAGACTTTTTCATTTTTAATAAACTTTAAATCTTCATGTGAGATAATTCGTAAGCCTAAAGCTTCAAGTCTGTTTACTTCTTCATCATTATGCACAATGTCTCCCAAGCAGAAAAGTCGCCCCTCTTCTCTAAGGATTTCTTCTGCCATTTCAATAGCGTAAACAACACCAAAACAAAAACCTGAGTCTTTATCAATAGTAACTTTTAAGTGCAGCATTTGTATTGTTGGTTAATCTCACATGTTAATATTTACCACTACTAATTGTACCACCTTTTTGTTTAAAAGAATAGTACTGTTTGTTGTAGAATTAAGACTAATGATTTTGATATTATTTTAAGCTAATAAAAGCATTTAGCTTAATTATAAAAATAAGATATATTTTGAGTTTTTTTGATAAACTGATTTTTTATTAAATATTACTATTATGTGTGAAAACATATAAATATTGATCAGTTTATATTATTTCATTAAAAAATGAGTAATTTCGTTCTTGTGAATAATTTTATAGTTTGAGAATGTAAAGTAAAATCCTCCGAAGATTTTTTTACAAGTCTTCATTTCTGAAACATGTACACCGTTCCATGTACATTAAATCAAATATTTACTGATTTTGTTGAAAGCTCATATCAGCAAGTATATAAGTTTTATAAAAAGTCATTTTTTTTTAAAAAGATTCAATTTGAATTTCGAAGAGTTTAACCTTGATGCCTCGTTGTTAGATGGTTTAAAGGCAATTGGTTTTAAAGAGGCAACACCGGTGCAGGAAGCAGCTATTCCAGCTATTATAGATAATAAAGATATAATCGCATGTGCACAAACAGGCACTGGCAAAACCGCAGCATTTGTATTGCCAATACTGCATAAAATAACAGTAACTCAACCTTCAAGTATAGATACCCTTATAATATCTCCAACAAGAGAATTGGCAATGCAGATTGACCAACAGATAGAAGGTCTTGGGTATTTTACTGGGGCAAGTTCCAAAGCTATTTATGGTGGTGTAGATGGTAAAGCTTGGGAAACAGAACGTAAAGCATTGACGGAAGGAGCCGATGTAATAATTGCTACTCCAGGTAAACTGCTTTCATTTTTAAGGCAAAATATCGGCAGTTTTCAAAACCTTAAGCACCTTGTGCTAGACGAGGCTGATCGTATGCTGGATATGGGTTTTTATAATGATATTATCCAGATAATTAGTTTTTTACCCAAAGAGCGTCAAACTCTGTTGTTTTCGGCTACTATGCCTAGAAAAATTAGAGACCTTGCAGGCAAAATATTAACCGATCCTATTGAAGTTAACATTGCAATTTCTAAACCTGCAGAAAATGTAGTACAAGCAGGATTTGTAGTATATGATGAGCAAAAAATACCAGTAATAGAATGGTTACTCGAAATGAGTGATACCAAAAGTGTAATTATCTTTGCTTCTACAAAATCATCTGTAAAAGAAGTTACTAAAGCTTTAAGTAAAATTAGAGATAATGTAAAAGAAATTCACTCTGATCTGGAACAACACGAACGAGAAGAAGTTTTGAGAAACTTCAAAAATAAAAAGATAGATGTAATAGTTGCAACAGACATTATTTCGAGAGGGATTGACATAGATTCGATTAGTTTAGTGATAAATTACGATGTGCCTCAAGATGCAGAAGATTATATTCATAGAGTTGGAAGAACTGCCAGAGCAGCATCTGAAGGAGAGGCAGTAACATTAATAAACCCAAAAGATCAGAACAGGTTTGCTAAAATCGAAAATTTAATCGGTAGTGCAATACGTAAAGCCCCGCTTCCTAAATCAGTAGGTGAAGGGCCAGAGTATAAACCAACTTTTAGAAAAGATAGAAATAGCTCTTATAAGAAAAAGAACTCGTTTTCTAGAAATAAGAGAAAATCTTTCAAAAAATAATACTGATTAAGAAAACAACTCACCAATACCATTTAATAAGGCAAAAAGTACAAAAATAGTAAGGCCTAAAAATGCAACTAAAGCGATTGCGATTAAAGTGAGCATTAATTTTACATTTGGCTTTTTATAAGTATTTGTTTGGTTTTGATATTTCATTAATAGATCTAGGTTTCTTCTATTCGCTTTAAAACCAAAATCAAACAAATCGCCTATTATCGGAATAGAACCAATTATATAGTCAATTAATACATTGCCCAACATCTTAGTGGCTGTGGGAGTGTCTACACCTTTTTTTACCATTAATAGAAGTAGTGCTCCCGAAATACCAAATGAAACAGTATCTCCTACTCCCGGAATAAGTCCTAGGAGTGCATCCAATCCAAATCGTATATTTGTACCCGGAATTTTTATAGCAGTTTCCATCAGGCTTACAGCTTTTGTAAGTAAAACGTGGTCTGTTTTAGTAGTCTGGTTCATAAAGTTTTATTTAGCAAGCAATTAAATTTAATTAATGAGAAAATTATCGATGCAGGAATTAAACAGACATTCTGTTGAAAGTTTTAAAGATGTCGAAAAATTCCCTGTTGTACTCGTTTTAGATAACATTAGAAGTCTTAATAATGTTGGTTCTGCTTTTAGAACAGGAGATGCATTTAAAGTAGAAAAAATTTGTTTGTGCGGTATTACGGGTAAACCACCTCACAGAGATATCAACAAAACAGCATTAGGTGCTACAGATTCTGTAAGTTGGGAGCATTACCAATCAACAGAAAGCGCTGTGGATGCATTAATAGAAGTTGGTTATAAAGTAATCGCTATAGAGCAAACAGAAAATGCGATACCACTTCATGAGTTTGATATTGAGACAAGTGAGAAATATGCTTTTGTATTTGGTAATGAGGTTTTTGGTGTAGAAGATACTGTATTAAAAAAATGTGAGGCTAGTTTGGAGATCCCTCAATTCGGAACAAAACATTCTTTAAATATATCGGTAAGTATAGGCATAATTCTGTGGAATTACGTTAAAGTAGTTTTGTGACTTATTGTCTGTAGAGATTTTTTTTATTTATTTAGAGTGATTCAATTCCGATTGTTAATTCAAAAAATATTACATTTACACACATAATTTTGTAATATTCTCACATTAAATAAGAATTTATTGGAATAAAAATCTACTCACTTTTATCTTTACGGTAACCGATTTTTAATTTTACTAAATTCATTGCACATGGATGTAACAAATCCGCTGTTATACGCACTGCCTTTTTTTATCACACTTATTATAGTAGAAATTGTATTAAGTGTTAAGCACGACAGGCATCTTTATTATTGGAATGATTTCTTTGCCAGCGTTTCTATGGGAGCAGGCGCCACAATTCTTGCTTCTTTTACTAAAATAGCCTCAATAGGTATATTCTTTTTTCTTTTTGAGGTTTTTAAACCTGTAAGAATGGAATTGCTCGGCTATGAATCTTTAGGTTGGGCTTGGTATGTTTGGATTATTTGCCAACTATTGGACGATCACAACTATTATTGGTATCACAGGTTGAGCCATACAGTTAGGCTTTTCTGGGCAGCACATATTGTGCACCACTCTTCAGAAAACTTTAACTTAGGTTCTGGAATCAGAAACGGATGGTTTACCTTGTTTTATAAGCCGATGTTTTGGTTGTGGATGCCAATTGTAGGTTTCGAGCCTATTATGCTTGCAACTTGCCTGGGAATTCAGGCAATTTATCAATTCCACTTACACACAAAGTCAGTTCCTAATCTAGGTTTTTTCGAGAAGTTTATGAATACCCCAAGACAACATCAAGTGCACCACTCTTGCAATCTTGAATACTTGGATAAAAACCATGGAGGTTTCCTAAATATATTTGATCGTATATATGGAAGTCACTTGGCACTTGATGAAAAAATTGAACCTAAATTCGGCGTAATACATCCACCAAACTCATTTAACCCGCTAATTATAGCAACTCATGAGTTTAAAAATATTTGGATGGATGTAAAAAAATCTAAAAGTGTTAAAGAAGCATTTATGAGTATTTTTGGCCCTCCAGGTTGGAGTGCAGATGGTAGTACTAAAACTGCCAGAGAAATACAGAGAGCTATGAGAGATGGCATTGAACTAAAACCTACTGAAATAGTGTCTTAAAGATATCAAACCTGTTTGCTTAATTGCAGGCAGGTTTTTTTATATTAAAATAAGGGTGTTTTGCTAATTAATATCAGGTTGACTATTTTTTGATTTAAAATGTTTTTTAATCTATTACTTGATGATTTTAAACAAACCAGCAACTTACTCAGCAATATTTTTTTTCCTGTATATTCTCACATTAGATACAAACTGTTTGTCTCAATCTCGAAAATATTTGGTTTACAAAGGGAATAAAGAAATTGGAGTGTTAACTATCAATAAAAAAAATATTTCCGACGAAGAACATTTTAGAATTGAAAGTGACGCTACATTTCGTGTGGTATTTGAGTTTTCTACTCAGTTTACTATGGATGCTGTTTTTAAAGCGGGCAAATTAAAAAGCTCATATACCAAAAATATTCTCAACGATTCGGAAAGAGAGTCTACATTAATTGAGCTAGAAAATGGAAAATACAAAAGATTAAAAGACGGCGAGGATCTAGATTATTTAGATATAAAACATCCAGAATATTCCATGGCACATTTATATTATCAGGAGCCAAAAAATATTTCAGAAGTATTTTCCGAAAGGTTCGGTGAGTTTCTTTCCATCAAAGAAATAAATCCTTCAGAATACGAATTAACCTTACCAGATGGCAGAACTAATATTTATACATATAAAAATGGTCGATGTAGCGAGGTAAAGGTAAACCATATGCTGGCAACGCTTTACTTTAAATTAGTACAGTAGATTTAATCCCAATAGTATTGTAATAGATGCTGATAGTAATTTTCTTCAGCCTCTAATACTTGCTTAATGAGCAGCTTGCTTAAATACACTTCACTTTTTTGTAACCTTCTTTTTATTACACCGGCTGTTTTATCAACCGATATAAAACACTTTTCATAATAGGTAAGTGTTGAAAGATACCTTCCTTTTTCCGCAAGTATTCTAAAAATATCATTTACAGAAAGTTCTCTTCTTAAATAAGCAGGCAGGTTCCTGTAAGTATGTAGTGATGTGCTACGTTCAGTTTGAAGTATTTCCTGCATAACATTATTTGTTTTAGTGGAACATACTTCTAATTTATAAGAGCAGAACGTAAGGGATTTACGGAGTAAATAATAGAAATAAAAAATGAATACAAACCTGTAATATTTGCTAGCTTTGTATCTCAACGTTTAAGGATCAATACCTTACCGTATAACTATGCTAAAAGAAGTTCGATATTCCCTCGCTCCAGCGCTTGCTTATAATGACGAAGCGCTCAATCAGTTTTTGCGAAAAAAACATACTACATCAGAAAATGATTTGGTTCGTATTAGAGTTTTAAAGCGCTCTATTGATGCCAGAGGTAAAAAGGTAAAAGTTAATGTGAAGGCATTAATTGCTAAAGGTGAACAGCTCACTCCTCTTTTAAATTATAGAAAAGATTATTCTGATGTAAGTTCAGCAGCACCTGTAGTAATAGTGGGTTTTGGTCCGGCAGGAATGTTTGCGGCTTTAAAACTAATAGAGTTGGGTTATAAACCTATCGTTTTAGAGCGCGGTAAAGATGTGCAAACCAGACGTAGAGATTTAGCCGCAATTAATAAAGAGCATATTGTAAACCCAGAGTCTAATTATTGTTTTGGTGAAGGTGGAGCAGGAACATATTCTGATGGTAAACTTTATACTCGCTCTAAGAAAAGGGGAAATTTCAGAAGAATTCTCGAAATTTTTGTGGCATATGGTGCTGTAGAAGATATACTAATAGAAGCACATCCGCATATTGGTACGAATAAGCTACCAAAGATTGTAGCAGCCATGCGAGAAGGTATTTTAGAGGCAGGTGGAGAAATTCATTTTGAAACAAGAGTAGATGATTTTATTCTTCAAAATGGAGAAATGAAGGGAGTGGTTACACACAAAGGAGATAAAATTGAAGGTATTGGGGTAATTCTGGCAACAGGCCATTCTGCAAGAGATATTTTTCATCTGTTACACAAAAAACAAGTTTATATAGAATCAAAACCTTTTGCATTAGGTGTAAGGGTAGAACATTCGCAACAATTAATAGATCAATTACAATATCATCAAGCAGATCGAGGGGAATATTTACCTGCGGCAGCCTATTCTTTGGTAAGTCAGGTAAGGTATAAAGGAAAGGAAAAAGGCGTATTCTCTTTTTGTATGTGTCCGGGAGGTTTTATTGTTCCTTCTGCTACCGCTCCAGGAGAAATTGTAGTGAATGGAATGTCTCCATCTAGAAGAAACTCTCAGTATGCTAATTCTGGAATTGTAGTTCCAGTTGATGAAGATGATATAAAAAAGTATGCGAAGCACGGGGCATTGGCTGGTTTGTATTTTCAGCAAGAAGTAGAGCAAAATGCTTTTTTAGCAGGTGGTAAAACTCAATCTGCACCAGCGCAACTACTAGGGGATTTTGTTAGAAGAAAAGCCTCAAAAAACCTTTTAGAAAGCTCATATCAACCAGGCTTAACTCCTGTAAATATGGATGCTGTTTTACCAGAACAAATTGCAGAAAGACTAAGAACAGGATTCAAGTTCTTTGGTAAGAAAATGAAAGGTTATTTAAGTAATGAAGCGCAAATTGTAGCAACAGAGAGCAGAACTTCTTCACCAGTTAGAATTCCGAGAGATAGAGATACAAGTGAGCATGTGCAAGTGAAAAGGTTATTTCCTTGTGGAGAAGGTGCTGGTTTTGCAGGAGGTATAGCTTCGGCAGCAATGGATGGGGAGTTTTGTGCAGAAAACCTGATTAAACTTTATGGAAAAAAATAGATACAAAAAGCCAGACTTATATCTCAAATAAGTCTGGCTTTTTTATCAATTTAAATCTTCTTGTAGAATACTTTTTTCCCAAACTTGCTTTCCTGTTACATCAAATATTTGAAGAGTCAGCTTTCTCTTATTCTCCTCTCCTTCTACTTTAATCATTCCGAAGTTTCTTTCAGTATACAGAGTGCCATCAACCCTTAAATAGTTGTTTTCATTTTTTGGGTTATAAGGCCCAGATGTAAGCGGTGAAACTGTAAAATCATAAAGTGGATAAGCATCTTCACTTTCTTGTAAAACTGAAAGCTCACTAAAATGTCTGTCGCCAGTTAAAAATACCACACCTTTTATATTCATCTTTCTAACCTGCTCAATAATATATAATCTCTCTTCTGGGAAAGTGGCATAGGTTTCATCAGTAACTACAGGGTTTACTAGCTGCCCTCCTACTACCACAAACTTGAAACTTGCGTCACTTACATTAAGCGCATCAAATAGCCAGTTTAGCTGTTCTTGACCTAAAACTGTTCTTTTTTCATTTGGATGCCCAACACTGCTTCTAAAATAGCGATTATCTAGTAAAAAGAATTGAACATCATTCCAGCGAAAAGTTCCTATTGTACCACCTGGGCCTAGTTCGTAGTTAGGATTTGCCCAAAAAAGCTTAAAGGCTTCTAGTGTTGTATTTTTAAAAGCATAGCTTCTTTCTGCATTATTAGGGCCATAATCATGGTCATCCCAAACGGCATAGTTATGTGTACTTGCTAGAAGTGGCTGAATTTCTTTTAATGATCTGGTATGTGTATATCTGTGTAATATACCCGAGCGAGAATCCCAGTCAACTTCTCTTAAATAAGTATTATCACCCAGCCAGAGCATAAAGTCAGGTTGTTTTTCATAGATGGATGTGAAAATCTCATAGTTTGCACCGTATGGTGCGCCGGGACGATCATAAGGATCTTCGTTTATATAAGTACAACTACCCAGTGCAAAGCTAAAATCTGGTGGATTTACCTCTGGTCTCCATTGCCACAAAGTTTGGGTTTGGAATCTTAAGGGATAATCGAACTTACACTCTTTGTTATTGATGTATAAGGCATATTCGTATTTTTTGCCCGGAGATAAAAGTTCAATTGGGATATGAGCTGTAAAAGCTGATTGTTTTTGGGTTGTTATTGTAGCTGTTTCTTTTGTAGTTTGTTTGTTGCCAGTTTCCCAGAATTTTATTTGTACATCAGCTTCTTTGTTTGTTTGAACCCAGAGCATCACTTCTCTCATAGTGGAGTAGCCTGTCATCGGGCCCGATTGTAATAGTGATTGTTGGGCTATTCCTTGATTAAGTATAAATACAAAAAATAGGAATGGCAGCGGTTTTTTGAGTATTTGTAGAGTTGAAAAAAGCATGAAAAAATGAAAGTTAGTGTTTACAGAATACTTAAAATCAGCCTGCAAATTAATACTTTCATTATTATTTCATGCTCTCTTTAGGTGATTAGCTCATTTAAAATTGAAGATTAGTTTTAATAATTTTTACAGCAATAGCTAAAAGAATAATACCGAATGCTTTTCTTAAAATATCTGCACCTGCTCTACCAAGCACTTTTTCTAACCAACCAGAAGTTTTTAAAACTAAATAAATAAATACTAGGTTGATTACGATTCCGGCAAGAATATTTGCTTGCCCAAATTCTGCTCTAAGAGTAATAATTGTAGTCATTGTTCCTGCTCCTGCAATAATTGGAAAAGCCAGAGGAACGATAGAACTAGTTTTCGCTTCAGGATCAGTTTTAAATAAATTGATGCCTAAGATCATTTCCATTCCAATTAATAAAATCACAATGGCACCTGCAACTGCAAATGATGCTACGTCAAGACCGAATAACCTCAAGATAGATTCGCCATAATATAGAAAGGCAATCATAATTACACCTGCGATAATTGTTGCCTTTTCAGACTCTATTTTGCCAGACTTTTTTCTTAAGTCTATTACAATGGGGATAGAGCCTAAAATATCAATCACTGAAAATAAAATCAGAGATACAGATAATATTTCCTTAACATTAAACATTTCCTGCTAAATTTTAATTTTTAAATGCTTTGTCTACTGGTTTTTTAAAAATAGCTGCAAAGCTAGCTCTTTATTTAGTCAAGACGCATACACAGTTAAAAAATAATAGTTAAATTTTTCTGAATAGGGTATTAAAAAGTTTAATACAGAAGCTGGAGAATAGTTTTTTTAAAGGAAGAATAAAAAAAGGTCACACTAAAATGTGTGACCTTGAGTAGAAATATTTAATGCTTTTTTTACTAAGCTTTTTCTATTGTTCCGGCTGGATTTCCAAAAACAATATCATCAGCTTCAACATTTTTTAAAACAACTGAACCCGGTGCTATTTGTGCTCTTTTACCAATCTTAATACCTGCGGCAATAGTAGCTCCAGCACCAATTAGTGCTCCTTCTCCTAGAGTAACTTTAGGGCCAATAATGCTACCAGCTCCTACTTGCACAAAATCTTCGAGTTGTACATCGTATTCGATAACAGCATTAGAGTGTATAATACAGTGATTAGGAACTTTAGCACCACTATTTACGATTGCACCCGCATTAATTAAATTTCCGTAACCTATAAAAGCATGTTTCGAAATAATAGTTTGGTCGTGAATAGCATTTACTGGCATTACTTTTCTTCTCTGCTTTAGCATATTCGAAATGCGTTTTCTCTCGCTACTCTCCTCAACTGCTACAAATGCCTCACATTTTTTTCCAATGTATTTTAAAAATCCATCATCTTTTGTGCTTCCCATTACAGAAATTTCATTGATTTCTGTATCATGTAAGCTTGAATCATCATCTAAAAAACAATATGTTATAATGTTTTTACTGGTGAATATATCTAGTGCAACTTTGCCTATGCCTGTTGCTCCAAAAATAATTACAGGGTTTTCCATGATTTCTCTTTTTCACTTATTTGAATATTCAAAGTTAGGAAATTTAAATAAGCTATTAGGTTTTGGGCTATCAAAATACAAAGCTTGACAATTATCAGTTTTTATATTTTTAATTTTTTTATTTTTGCACCTTTAAATTATTTAATCACTTAGCAGCAACTAAGAAGATGGACAACAAAGAATATTATATTTTACTGTATTACTGTTATACAAAAATTGAAAACCCTGAAGCATTTAGGGAAGAACACCACCAATTATGCCTCGATCTTAACCTAAGAGGTAGAGTTATTGTAGCAGAAGAAGGTTTAAATGGTACCATCTCTGGTCTTAAAAAGGATTGTGAGGATTACATGGAACAAGTAAAATCTGACGAGCGATTTGCTACCATTGAATTTAAAGTAGATGAACACCATGAGCATGCTTTTCAAAAATTACATGTTCGTTACAAGCCAGAAATCGTTCACTCAGATTTAGCCACAGTTGATCCTTTAACAAGAACTGGAAAATATGTAGAGCCACATGAGTTAAAGACGATGATGGAAGATGAAAATGTGGTTTTGGTAGACATGCGTTCTAATTACGAACATGAATTAGGCAGGTTTAAAGGAGCTATCACTTTAGATATTGATAATTTTAGAGATATGCCTGAAAAAGTAAGCGATCTTGAAGCTTACAAAGGTAAAAAAGTGGTTACCTACTGTACTGGAGGAATTAAGTGTGAAAAAGCTAGTGCCTACCTTATCGAACAAGGTTTTGAAGATGTATACCAGCTTCATGGAGGTATTATCAAATATGGTCTTGAACAAGGAGGAGAGAATTTTGAAGGGAAATGCTATGTGTTTGATAGTAGAGTAGCTGTTGATGTAAATAAGGTTAACCCAAAAGTAATTAGCAAATGCTATGTTTGTGGTACTACAAGTGATCATATGGTAAACTGTGCCAATTCTGTATGCAACAGGCATGTACCTATTTGCGAAAGTTGTATGGAGAAAATGGAAGGTTGTTGCTCAGATAATTGTAAATCTTCTCCCGAAAAAAGAGAATGGAATATGGAAGGTTACTATCCTACTAAATTAAATGGTTATAACCCATATAAAGATTCTAAAAGGCTAAAAAAAGAGAAACAATCTCAGTAATGAGTTTATATATAAAGAAAATTAAAAAAAAGGCTGCTTTGATTTAAATCAAAGCAGCCTTTTCTTATAAAACTTAAAAATCTTTAAGACCTATCGCTCTCTTCAGTCATTGGTACAAACTGACCTTTTTTGAGCTCATATTCTACTCCTAGTACTTTTATTTTTTCTCCTTCCATTTTAGAGGTCAATTTGGTAATATCTTCTTCAATGGTATGTATTGATCCACCTGTATCGTAAGCTATTTTTAGGTAATGTGGATGTACAACAGGTGCTTCATTAGTACCACATAGAATGATTCTTACAGGCACATGAATTTTTTCAATTAGCGAGATATCTCGAACAGGACTTTTATTATCTGCAATGAGTATCACTTCTTTAAAGTCATTGAAGCTATTAATACCGTACAGAAGTGCTTCAACATCATTTTCTTCGCTATCTCCCCCATTTCCTTCCAACATTACTTCACGCATAACACTGATTACATCTTTAATATCGTCTGGTTTAGCATCATAAATTCCACCAGTTGCCCCAACTTTCTTTTCGCTGTTTTCTGTCATGTTACCATCATTAAAGAAAACAATATGTCTCACAGCTTTTTTCTCCATGTTAAGCCTATGCCACAGTATAGCTTGTGCTCCATAATCATACATACTACCCGTCCAGTCTTTTACAATAAGCATGTCTTTCCAATCGGGGTTTCTCTCAAAAGCTTTAAATACTACTGAATCTTCAAAAGCAACTCTGCCAGTAACAATTTTTCTAACATTATTGAGTGATGCTCTTAAGCTCTTAGGAAGTATAATTCTATATTTAACCACTGCCCCATGAAACATCGTCTTTGCTTCAGTTTCATTACTACATTCAGTTTGTAGTATTAAATTCCAAGTTACATCAGAGCTTTCTTTTAATCCGGGTATAAGTTCTTTAACTGCATTAATTCTTCTATTAAGCAGTGTATCGTAATTTGTACGCCAGTCTTCTTTCTTTCTGGGGTATTGAGTAAATACCAAATCCACTTCTACTACTCTCCTTTCTCTTTCGTCGTTACCCCATGCTTCGGGGTTACTAATTTCTGCCCTAGCATACCCCATCTCAAACACAGCCTGATACTTACTATCTTTTAGTTTATATGATTGTACTTCACTATGTGTAACTTTTAAGGAGTCATCAAAAGAGAAGGCACTATTTAACTGGAAAATAAGCAAAATAGCAAGTGTTACAGCACTTTGGACTGTTACCTTACTTGTCGTTCCAAATACTGTTTTCATAAGAGAATACACAAAAAAAATATTATAATTTTCTTATTGTCAGCCCGTTATCTGGTACAATTAAGATTTATTAATAATTGTTCGTTTCGATACTTCAACGAAGGCTAATTGAAAAAAATGCAAAATTAACGCCGAAATTTCTGTGATATTACCTTCAACAAAAAAAGAGAATTATAATTCAAAAATAGATTTGATTATGAACATCAACATTAAGGCTAGTTTGGTATTGGGATTAATTTTCTCATCATTTTTTCTACAAGCACAATCTTGGCAAGAATACTATTCGCAAGGTAGAGCTGCAATTAAAAATGAAGATTATAAGGGTGCTGCAACTGTTCTGTTAAAAGCTAGAATTATGGCTTCAGAGCAAATGGATAACAAAAACGAGACTTATAGAACAATTGTAAGTAATCTGGCTAATGCATATTTTCTCCTTGGTGACTATGGAAATGCTACTGTAAATTATAGAGATTTAGAAAGAGCATTTAAAGAAGACAGAGCAACATCCACCAAAGAATATGCGGATATGCTTGAGGCTCTAGCTAAAAGTTATGAAGCTGAGAAAAAAATACCTAATGCTGCAAACTACTATCAACAAGCTTTAACTGCAAGAGAGAAAATCCAAGGAGCTGGACACAAAGACTACTATGAAACAATGCTTCTGTTTGCGAATCTTTGTATGAAAGTGAAGAAATATGATGTAGCAGGTAGTTTATATACAAAGTTATATGACTTCGGCAAAACTGGTTATAAAAGTGAGCCTGCTAAGTATAGAGAAATAGTTAAAAACTATGCAGACTTATATTTCTACACGCATAAGTTTGAAAAAGCAATTGAATTATATGATGAGCATAAAAAAGCGGCAAAGGCTGCTAGTGCAGATAAGTCTGAATATGTATATGCAGTAAAAAACACTGCAGAAGCTTACCAAAAGCTCGACAAAAAAGACGAAATGATTGCTAACTATAAAGAGTTTTTAATTCTGTATAAAGAAGTAAATAAAGATAAAAAAGAAGATTACTTAAAAGAAGTTGACGGTGTTATTGAATTACTAAAAGAACAAAATGCCTATTTAGCTGCGGTAGATGTATTGAAAACCAAGAATGATTTTATAGCCGCTGAATCAATGGATAAAGTAAACCTTCTTAATGAGATAGGTATAAATTATAAAAAAGCAGAGAAGTTTGCAGAAGCTGAAAAATCTTTTTCTGAAAGTATAGTATTGTTGAAAAAGCTCGGAAAAGAAAAAGATGCTTTATACCCTGCAAGTATGGATGAGTTAGGCAGATTGAAACTTGCAATGAATAAAACAGATGAGGCTGAAAAAATCTTTAAGGATGCTCAAGAAATTAGAAAAACTAGTTTAGGTGAAAATCACCAAGATTATGCTACAGGATTAGATAGTTTAGCTTCATTTTATGTTTTAAAAGAGAATTACAGTGAAGCAGATACATTACTTTCAAGAGCTATTTCGCTTAAAAAAGAACATCTTGGTAAAAACCATGCAGCATATGGTAACTCTTTAGCACTTCTTGGAAACCTTAGATTAAAACTAAAAGATTATAAAGAAGCAGAAAGGTTACTAATTGAGTCATCTGTTGTTACTTCGAAATATTATGGTAGAATGAGTTTAGAGAATGCAGTAAGTACAAAAAGAATTGCCGATTTGTATAAAGTACAAGAAAAATATAGTGATGCAATTAAATATTACAGACAGTCTTTAAGCATTTTTGAAGGTATAGGCAAAGGTAAGAGCCATTATACAACTTCAATTCATAATAGCATTAAAGAATCGAGTGAAGCTCAAGAGTAAAATATTTAAATCAATTTGTTGAAAAGGCTGTTACATTAAAGTAATAGCCTTTTTTATTACTACAGATTCAAGAACTTCTATTTTCATGATAAAACTTAATTTTTTAATGCTTTTTGACTGAAGGTTTTAATAAGTTTTTGTGTTTTTATATTTACACCGAATTTTTTTATAAATTCATGCTTATTTTTTAATACTAAATTTTTTTTGGAGTTCATCTGCCTAATAATAGCAATTAACCATGTCTGAAACCTCAAACACTCAAGCAAAATCATATCGTAATCTACTGATTTTTGTTTTAGCATTCCATGCGTTACTGGCTACCGGATGGATAGTCTACGATAATTATAACAATTATGTAGAAAATCCAGATCAAATCGGATTAAGTTCTTTAGTAGCCTCAGCAACAGGAATTGTATTGGTTATTATTATTTGGGTTTTACTTAGTGGTGCTGAAAAAGATGTAAAACAGGTTAGTCAGAATTCAACTGAACCGGAAGAAGAAAATCAAGATGAATTAAGTACTCCACAAGATGATCAACAAGAGCTTACTAAAACAACTGAATCTTCTCTGCTTGTTTATGATTCTCCTACCGATTTTATAAATAATGTAAAGTTTAAAATAAATGCCTCAGAAGTAGCTATTTGGCAGTATAATGCTGAAAATAGTAGCTTGACCCTAAAATTAGGAGAATCTTCTGTTCAAGAAATTGAGTATCCAGATTCTAATATATTACTTGAAAAATTTAATGAATCTACACTTATAGATATAAATGATTCAGAGTATAGTTCATTAAAAGATATTTCTGCCTTTAGTGAAAACTCATTTTTAATAGCACCTTTAAAAAGTGAGGGCGAATATACAGGTATGCTTACTGTGAGTAAAGAGTTACAGAGTTGGTCTGAGTGGGAAAAAGATTATTTGCTAAGAGCAACACCATTTGCACAGCTTTTTCTTAAATATTATTTAGTATCAGAAAAGCTTGAAGTTGTAGAAAAGGGTAGTCAAAGTACGCAGTATTTACAAGATTATCCAGATTTTGCTGTAGCAACTATAGAAGTAAACCAGCCATTTCATAAAGACGAGCTTACTACCGAAGAAGCTTTTAAAATTTTAGAGGATTCTGCTGTAATTAAAAAGAATAATGGTTATGCTGAATTTTTCGATGATAAGGCATTATTTGAAATATTAGGATTAGATGTTTTTCGTAGTTTTTTGAGTAATGATTTTGAGCTGAAAAATGAGAAACTTGCTTTAGGTACCTATTCAGGAGAAGAAAATTTCTTATTTAGTTTAAAGGGAATAACAAGTTACGCACGTCTTGAGCAAATTCATTTTATTGCTGTTAGATATACAGAGATCCAAAACGAAAAAAACATCTACTCGGAACTTATTGAAAAATCTTCTGATATTTTCCTTACCCTAGATAATGAGTTCCATATCCAGTTTTTAAATAAAAGTGCAGAAGATTTATTTGGAATAAAATCAGGAGATAGTAGTAACCTGAATATGCTATCATTCTTACCCGAAGAGAATTATGATACTTTTAAAAATGCATTAATTGATTGTTCTGAAAATGACAAAAGGAATTATTTAAAGGAAATTCCTTTCAGAAATAAGCAATATCAAACTGAATTATTTGACTGTGTTATTTATAAACTTCCGGCAACATATAAAAATAGCATTGCTCTTGAACTAAGAATTATTGAAGAGCGACTGGCTATGGAAGATGAGTTTGAGAAGAAGGAAAACTTTCTTTCAGACATATTGAATATCACAGATGAGGTAATAACAATAGTTGACAAAGAAGGTAAGATTCTTTACGAAAGTGAGAATATGAATAAACAGTTTGGTTATAACCAAGCTGAAAGACAAGGTGGGTATGGTTTCGACTATATTGCGCCTGAATTTACCCAAAAAGTTCACGAAGATTTTACTAAAGTAAAAGACTTCCCAAGTTTTCAAGGCAATAGAGTAGTTCGCTTTTTAAGTAAGCAAGGAGTTTGGGAAAACATTATTTTAAAACAGGTAAATCTTGTAGAAAATCCATTTGTACAAGGTATTGTACTCAAGTTTGCCAAAACAGATGCAACTCAGGAAATTGTTCGTGAAAAAAATGAACGTAATGAGGTGCTAGAAGAGCTGCTCAATCATTCCCCGAGAGTATATATTATGCTCGATACAGAATTTAACATTGTATTTATAAATGATACAATTAAAGATATGTATGGGTTAGATGCTAATACTTTAATTGGCAATAGCTTTTATGAGTATGTGCACCCGAATGAAATGCAGGCAATTAAAAGTAATATTCAATTTGTTCAGGCTAATCCGAGAGAATTATTAAATGCCACATTCTACTTTAAAAATGATAAAGCTATTTGGCGTAAGTCAGATAGTACAATTAATGCCCTGCAAAAAAAGAATGAAATCAGTGGATACTTAATTCAGTTAGAAGATGTAACAGATGTAGCAAATAAAGAGACTGACTTTGAATTTAGAGCTAAGTTTTACAATTCAATGCTTAGTAGTTTAAACAATATTGTCATTTTTACAGATTTTTCAGCAAATATTAAATATGCCAATCCGGTAACTAAGCAATTACTCGGGTATCAGTTAAGAGGTAATTTAAAAGATAGATTGCACTCTACATCTCATACAAATTTGATTAATGCACTTGAAGATGTGGAAAATGATATTTCTTTAACAAAAGAAGTATCAATTATGATAATTGATAAAGAAGGAAATTGGAGAAAAGCAGAAGTTTGTGTGAAAAATGCGAAGAGTTATTCCAACTTTAAAGGAGCTATTTTAGAAATTATTTTTTCAGTAAATGATGGAAAAGCCGAAGAAACGAAAAATGGTGTTCATCAAGATATTTCAATTTCTGAAAAGGCAGCACTTACTTGGTTAAATCAACATACGACAGAAGGCGTTGCGCTCTTTAAAAGAGATGGAAGCATTTTTTATAAAAATAAGCAGTTAGAAAACTTACTCAATACATCAATAGTAAATAGTCAGTCTATTAAAAATGCAGTAAAGCTAGAAGAAAGAGATAATCTACTTTCACTATTTAATAAAATCGCTGAATCTGAAGAGCAGTATGTTGAAGGCAATTTCTTTCTACAAGATTTATCAACACAAAAATCATTAAGATTTAAGTTTACTAATTTATTAGACGAGATGTATGTAAATGCCATTGAACTAACAGTGGTAGAAAATGAAGAAGAGCAAGAATTAGAGAGCGAAGAAGATACCTATTCAAGTAGTGAGAATACTTTTATAGAGACCCAGAAAGAGTTTGAAGCAGAAAATGTTTTTGTTGCTCCAATAGAAACAATACAAGAAGTTGAAACTGAGAGTGCAGAAGATTTAGTGAGTGATAATACTGCTCTAGAAATAGAGCAAAAAACTGAGGAGGAAATCCCTAAGCAAGAGTTTGAAGAAACTGTCTCGGAAACAACGAATATAGAAGAAGAAGAAATTCTAGAGCAAAATCCAATTTTTGAATATAAAGATGAAGTAATTACTCCTACTAAGCCAACACCAATTGACGGAGACCCAGAGTTTATTGATGTAAATGACATTCTTGAAAATAGTATTAAAAAGTTCGAGAGTGAGTTTGTTGGAGATACAGTAATTAGAAAGGAGTTTAAAACAGATAACTGGATTGTTTCGCCAAGAACTTTTATAGAAGATATCTTTAATAATATTTTTGATTTTTTAGCATCATCATCAAGCAACTCAGGACAAATAATGGTTACTGCACAAAAAGCAGATAACTTCTCTTTTTTCACCATTAGCGAAAACTTTTCTGAAAATTCTCTTAGAAAAGTAGCAGATAATTTTAAAACTGGAGAATTACCAGACAGTGCTATTAAGAATTTATACGATCTTAATGTAATTTTGGAAAGTCATAACGGTAAAATTAAAATCCAGTCGGAAACAGATAAAGGTATTTCTATCAATGTGCAACTACCAGGCAAGATAGGAGTAAGCTTTTGAGATTGAAATTATATGCTAGAAGTAACACGTCTTAATAAGACATATTCAAAGAGCGAGAGTAAAGCGTTAAATAATTTTTCATTTAAACTGAATAGCAAAGAGGTTTTAGGTTTAATAGGTGAAAGCGGTGCTGGTAAATCTACTATTCTTAAAATCTTGGCAGGAGTACTCGAAGCAGATTCAGGTACAGTATCTCTTAATGGAATTGTATTAGAAAAACCTTCTGAGAGATTAATTCCCGGTTATAAGGAAGTTCAAATGGTTTATCAGAATTTCGATTTGGCTCCCAACTTCACTGTTTATGAAAACATAAGGCATCCAGTTTTATATAGTAATCAAGCTTACAAAAAAAGAAGAGTTGCAGAAGTAATGGAACTCTGTGATCTTACCCATCTTCAAGATCGTTTCCCCTCTGAGATATCTGGTGGTCAGCAACAAAGAGTAGCTTTGGCAAGAGCTTTAGTAAGTGAGCCAGCAGTACTTTTGTTAGATGAGCCTTTTAGTAATCTAGATAAGATTAGAAGAAATAACTATCTCAAGCTAATAAGAAATATAGCTTCTGAGACAGAAGTTTCCATTGTTTTTGTTACACATGAAGCCAACGAAGCATTGGCAGTTGCAGACAAACTAATAGTTTTAAAATCGGGAAATATAATTCAACAAGGTTACCCGAATATTATTTACCATCATCCACTAAATAGTTATGTAGCCCAGTTTTTTGGTGAAATGAATATCTTCCCTTATGAGAAATTTAATAAGATATTTACCGGAGACAGTAATGAAGCTTGTAGCTTTTTTGGAATAAGACCAGAGCATATTTATTTGCATGGTGCTTATCCATCATTAGTACAAGGCGAGGTTAAAGAAGTGTTTTTCTTTGGAAACTACAGTTATGTATTATTAGATATTGGAGGTGGAGATACTGTCTACGTGCATTATAACGGGGAAGATTTTCCTAAAAAAGGAGAAATATTTCACTTAAATTTTGATAAGACCCAAGTGAAATATTTCTGGGAGTAATTTTTAAAGTTCTATTTCTTCTTCGCTCTTAAGCTGTTTTTCATATAGCTCTTTGTAAATGCCATTTTTAGTAATTAAAGCTTCATGATTGCCAGATTCTTTAATTTCACCTTCATCTAAAAGAATAATTTCATCTGCTAATTTGGCAGAGGAAACCCTATGTGAAATAATAATACTGGTTCTGTCTTTCATGATTTCTTTCATGCTGTTTAAAATAGCATTTTCAGTTTTTGTATCAACAGCAGAAAGGCAATCATCAAGAATCAGGATATCAGGTTTTCTTATAATAGCTCTAGCAATTGAAACTCGTTGCTTTTGTCCACCAGAAAGAGTGATACCTCTCTCTCCTACCATTGTTTTAAATCCTTCTGGGAAATCCTGTATATTACTATATAAGTCGGCAGCTTTGGAAGCAGCAATTATGTCCTCTTCAGACTTGTTATCTGAGCCGAAAGAAATATTTTCTCTAATAGTATCTGAAAACAAGAAAACATCTTGAGGTACATAACCAATGTGACTTCTCAGATTAGTGATGTTATAATCTTTAATGTTATTTCCATCAATTAGAATTTTACCATTTTCTACATCGAACAAACGGCACAGTAAGTTGGCAATAGTACTTTTTCCTGAACCTGTGGTGCCCAGAATTGCTAGTGATTTACCTTCTGTAATACTAAAATTAATATTTTTTAATGCCTGTATTCCTGAATCTTCATAAGTAAAAGAAACATTATCAAAACTAATATTTCCTTTAATTGGAGCTTCAAGGTTCTTTTCAGACTTAATCTCATTTTTAATTTTTAAGAACTGATTTATTCTTTGTTGTGAAGCAGCAGCTCTTTGTATAATACTTGTTACCCAACCCAAAGAGGTAACTGGCCAAGTTAATAGGTTTACATAAATAATAAACTCTGCAATGTTCCCTGGTGTAATTGAACCATTAATTACTTCCATACCACCTATATAAACAGTAAGTATTATACTTAGTCCTATAAGTGCGAGCATTAAAGGGAAGAATAAAGCATTTACTCTGGTTAACTTTAAAGATTTGTCTCTGTACGAAAGGCTTTCTTTAACAAACTTTTCGCTCGAATTTTTTTCACGAGCAAAAGCTTTTATTACTCTTATACCAGAAAAAGCTTCTTGCACAAATGTAGACATATCAGAAAGGCTTCTTTGAATTTCTTCAGACCTCTTATTAATGAGGTTATTTACATAATAAATACTTAATGAAAGAACTGGTAATGGTAGTAATGAATAAAATGTAAGCTTTGCATTTACACTAAGCATATAGCTAATTACTAAAACAAATGTAATTATTAGGTTTACACCATACATTAACCCAGGACCTAAATACATTCTTACTCTACTCACATCCTCAGAAATACGAGCCATTAAGTCTCCTGTATTATTTCTTCGATAAAAGCTTACTGGTAATGATTGGTAATGTTCGTATATCTCATTTTTGAGATCATATTCTATCATTCTAGACATTACAATGGTGGTTTGTCTTGTAAGAAACAAAAAGAAGCCTCTTATAAATGCCATTGCTACTATTAGTCCACCATAGAAAAATATGATGTACATGAATTCGCTGTAAAATTCACTTTGAATTTCTGTACCATTTAAAATGGGATAGACCTTTATAGTATCACTTACCAAATTAAATGCATGTCTTACCATTTGTGCTGGAAAAATGGCGAAAGCATTTGATGAAGTGATAAATATGATACCTAAAACAAACCGGTATTTGTATTTTATTAAATATTTATTGAGATAGGCGAGTTCTTTCAAAGGAGAAGATTTTAGTTAATTTTCACAAAACTAAGAATAGTTCTATACTTATTTTATCTATTTTGTTATTTATCAATATTCCTTTCAGCTAACATCTTTGGCATAGTTCAAGTTTTCTTTTTGCTAAATAATTTACCCTCAAATTGCCTTTAAGTAATTATTATTTCAAAAAATGATTTTTTAGCTAGTATTAGAGCACATGTTATATGCACTAATAATCGCAGACGGTGAATTTAAAGTCCATTTCTCCCCAATAAGTGAGGTTTTGTATATGAGATAATATTTTATTACCGATGTAATTTTTGCTTTTATTAACACACTACTATTTGCAAGTTATGCACTGGTTATTGCAATAATCATATCAACAAACAGCATGGAGCTTATAAACATGCACTACTAATAAACTAAACTTAACAGCTTTGAAAAAGATAATTAACCTGGGAATAAGGGTAGCAATCGCCCTCATTTACATTTATGGTGGTTTTATATTTTTTAAGATCAATTATAATGACCATCAAAAAATAGAAACACTTAAAGCCAGTGGAATATCTGCAGAAGCAGTAGTAAAAGAAATGAAAATGACAGACGACGGTATATGCCCATATGCTGAGTTTGTTACAGTAAGTAATCACACTGGAAATGTTACTGGCAACAGCAATAGCTCTTATAATGTAGGAGATGTTGTTATGGTCAAGTACAATCCTGAAAACCTCGATGAGGCAGCCATTGAATCCGATCTAAATAGTAACACATTTAACTTTAACAAATCAGTTTTCGGAAGTGCACTATTTTGTGCAATATGCTTTCTGGTAGCTGTATTTACACTTTTCAGTAAGAAATTCAGATTTCAAGTCTGAGAAGAAAATTATCTACTTTTAAACCGATGCTCTTAGAGTATCGGTTTTTTTTATTTATAAATAAATTGGGCATCTCTTTATATTTTACAATTCCCCAAATTATTCAATTTTTTATGGTGAGTATCTTATTAATCAGGTTATGTAGTATTTGTAGGACTTAATTGTCACAGGTTTTACTAAACTATTTTACCGTTTATAAAAAACAAAAGTCAATTACCTTTAAAAAGTACTAAATTTCTAAATAACCACAGCATTAAATTAACTTGAAAAGTAAGCAAGAACTGCTGAAGAAAACTGCAAGTACAACAATCATAAATTTTTTTGATCCAGCCTAACTCTCTGCTAATTCAAATTAGTGGAATTAACTAAACTTCCAACTATCTTTTTTTAGCTTAAAGTTTTTATGATGAAGTGCTTACAAATATTCTACGTGTCATTTTTATTTAGTTTCTTGTGTGCCCATGCACAGCCAAACCTCACTACCCTAAAAGAAATTCCACTTCAAGAGAACATGGAATTTTACCAGTTTATTAAGTTCGATGATGGAAATTATGCTCTGGTTTTAAAAGAATATCACGATTTAGGAAAGAATCCTGTACTAAGAGTTTATTTGATTGATGATGAATTGGAAATAAAATCGCAGAATTTTTATCCTGTTTCACCTAATACTCAAATTGCAAATGTTACTAACAATAGTACTAATATTATAATCTTGTTGAATGATGAAAGTAAGTACACATTAATTAATATTGATTATAATGATAGCTCAGAGTTTAATGAGTTAAATGTTGATTTTCCCGAGAAGTTAGATATTACTCATCTGGCTGTGTCGGAGTTTACTGTGTTTTTTGGTGGAATTATGGAAGGAAAAACAACAGGCTATAAATTCGATATGGAAAATGAGACTACCGATATTTTATTTCACCATATTAGAGAAAGTACAACAATTAAAAGTATTGAGCTTAATAAAAATAAGAATGTTGCAAGTTTTGTATTACAATCGGGAAATGAAACTTCAATACAAAACATCTATTTAAACAATTACGACTCGCATGGTAGAATACTTTTTAACACAAAGGTTTCGATACCATTGGGTTATAATATCTCAGATTTTAGGCTTGGTGTAATTGACCAGTCATCTTATCTTATTGTTGGTGAGTATTCTTTAACATATCGCCCAGATGAAAATGTAGCCGGTTTCTTTTCAATGAAACTAAAAGAAAGAGATATTGAAAGTAGCCGGTTTTACGATTTAAGCAGATTAAAAAGTTTTTATAAGTATTTGCCCGAAAAAGACGAAATGAAACAAAGGAAGAGGTTGAGTAAGGCTTCGGCAAAAATGCAAACCATTAAAACCAAGATTGATGTTGAACTTCAAAAATTTGAGCAATACGATAAAAGGTTTATGCTTTTGGCAAGTAGTTTCGAGAAAGCTAAGACTTTAGATAAGAGCTATAAATATACTTATTTAAACACTGTTGCTTTAGGTTTTGATGAAGCTGGAAGAATGGTTTGGGATAATGCTATTACTTACCCAAATGAGAATCTTTCAAACTTTACTCCTTTTATGCTAACAGATGCAGAGTATTACCAGAAAAATGTATTCTTTATTCAAAAGAGGCAATATATATATAGGTATAAAAACTCTGATGCAGGTAGCTATTCTTCTAATATTAAAGAGGTATACCTAAACGATGGGTTTCTTGATGTGAAATTATCAAATGTATTTTTTGAAGAAAAAGTAGAGCTAACAGGAGATGGCAATATGCTGTATTATGGCGTGAGAGAAGTTTGTGACAAAAAGGATTTAATAAATAGTAGTAAATATTTCTTTATAGAAAAGATTGAAGCAAACCCAAGACCTTTACTAACAAAAGGAGAAAATTAAAACAAGAAAAGACAAACAGTAATATTACTGTTTGTCTTTTCCAATATTAGTAACCGGTATATAAATGCTTTTCTTTTCCCAGATTAAAGAAATATTATTATTGATACTGTCTAGCTGATAACTGAGAAGTTCAGCGCTATCAGCTAGTTCTTCAACATTTACCTCTCCCCTTATTATATCGTTATTTTCATCATATTTATAAGCTCCCCACTGTTCTACATCTTTGTTAAAAATAACAATCCATTTTTGTTCGTCTAACGGTTTTACAAAAAAACTATAAGTACCTGCTGGTAAAGTTTTATCGAAAATTTTAAGAGGTTGATTGGTGCTAACGGTGGTAGCTTCGTTGGCTCCTGCTCTCCAAATTGCATTATAGGGAACAAGTTCTCCCCAAATAGTTCGACCTTTTACTGCCGGAGAACTATAATTTATTGTAACTTGTGCACCATCTAAATTTCCTTCGGTTATTTTTGCGGGACTTGGTCTGTTTTTTTGACCATGAGCGCAGTACGAAACAACAAGTAATGCACTAATACAGAAAAATTTACTTAACAATGTAAAAATTTGCATGCTGGTTTGTTTAACTTAATATATCTATAAGTAATAAATTAACCATATTTATGGATAATTAATATTTTTGGCAGTCGGAAAGTTTTATCAGGTCTAAGTTGCTAAAATGTTTTAAAATTAAATTTTTTATAACTGAAACTAGCAAACATTTATCTGAAACGACTGGTTTAGAGTTCATCAAAATGCAAATTAAATTTATTCTATTGTAGCTTGTGCTTATTTTTGAGAAATTTGTTGCAAACTTCATCACCCTGATAAAATACAAAAAATTATGCTGATTGAGCCGGGAGAACTACTAAAGAATATTAAGAGTCCTGAAGACCTTAAGAAAATTGACGCAGCCCAACTTTATAAAGTTTGTGAAGAACTAAGACAATACATTATAGATAATGTATCTGTTTTCGGAGGGCATTTTGGTGCAAGTTTGGGTGTAGTAGAAATGACAGTAGCTTTACACTACGTATTTAATACTCCTTATGATCAATTAGTTTGGGATGTAGGTCACCAAGCTTATGGCCATAAAATCCTTACAGGCAGAATGGATAAGTTCCATTCTAACCGTAGATACGAAGGTATTTCTGGTTTCCCTAGAAGAGCTGAAAGTGAATACGATGCTTTTGGTGTTGGACACTCTTCTACTTCGATCTCTGCAGCTTTGGGTATGGCAATTGGCTCTAAGTTAAAGGGCGAAATGGACAGGCAACACATTGCAGTAATTGGTGATGGAGCAATGACAGCCGGTTTAGCTTTCGAAGGAATGAATCATGCTGGCGTTTCTGATACTAATCTGATAATTGTACTTAATGATAACTGTATGGCAATTGACCCGAATGTGGGTGCATTGAAAGACTATCTTACAGATATCACTACTTCTCAGATATATAACAAATTTAAAGATGATGCTTGGAAGCTTTTTGGTAAAATTGAAAAACTAGCTCCAGGTGCCAGAGAAATTGTTCAAAGAATAGATCATTTAATAAAATCAACTTTATTAAATCATAGTAATTTATTTGAAGCGCTTAACCTTAGATATTTCGGGCCAGTAGATGGTCATGATATCAACCACATGGTGAGTGTACTTACAGATTTAAAAAATATTCCTGGTCCTAAGTTGTTGCACTGCATCACTACTAAAGGTAAAGGCTACTCACCTGCGGAAAAAGATCAAACTAAATGGCATGCTCCAGGTAAATTTGATAAGATAACAGGTGAAATAAAAAAGAAAATTTACGACAAACCACAGGCTCCAAAATATCAAGATGTATTTGGCAATACTATCGTAGAGTTGGCTAGAAAGAATGAAAAGATTGTTGGTATTACTCCGGCAATGCCTTCTGGCTCTTCTATGAATATTATGATGAAAGCCATGCCTGAGCGTGCTTTTGATGTGGGTATTGCAGAGCAGCATGCAGTAACAGTTTCTGCTGGTTTAGCTACTCAAGGTTTAGTGCCTTTCTGTAACATATATTCTACCTTTATGCAAAGAGCATTCGATCAGGTAATACATGATGTTTGTTTACAGAATTTACATGTGGTTTTCTGTTTAGATAGAGCAGGATTTGCCGGTGCAGATGGTGCAACTCACCACGGAGCTTATGACTTAGCATATATGCGTTGTGTGCCAAACATGGTAATAGCAGCTCCAATGAACGAAGTAGAGTTACGTAACCTAATGTATACAGCTCAATTGCCAAGAAAAGGAGCCTTTACTATTAGATACCCGAGAGGCCAAGGAATGATGCCAGACTGGCAAACACCGTTTAAAGAGATTGAAGTTGGAACTGGTAGAAAGATTAAAGATGGTAAAGATGTAGCCTTACTTACTGTTGGCCATGTGGGTAATTACGCTTTAGAGGTAGCTGAAAAACTCGAACTAAGAGGAATTGATGTTGCTCATTATGATATGAGATTTGTAAAACCTCTCGATGAAGAAATGTTACACGAAGTATTTAGCAAATTCAATAAAGTAATTACTATTGAAGATGGCTGTTTACAAGGTGGCTTTGGTAGTGCTGTGTTAGAGTTTATGGCAGATCATAATTACAACGACACGCAAGTTAAGAGACTAGGAATTCCTGATGAAGTAATCGAGCAAGGTGAGCAGATCGAATTACAACACTATTCAGGATTTAGTCCAGAAGGAATCGAAAAAACTATAATGGAAATGGTAAATATTTTACAATACAAATAGGCATTAAGTTTTAATTAATTGTCCTCTTTCTTTTTGTAATAAATGAGGTGGTAAGCAATTTTTAATATGTTTGGCTAGTAGATCAATCAATCTGCTTTTGGCTGAAATTTTATTGCTTACCATTTTTATTTCTCGCAACGGAGTTGAACTCTTAAATCGAATTAACTGATTTTTTTTCTCATTCTCAATAAGGTTAATTGCTAGTTCTGGTAAAAAAGTATAGCCTCCCTCCTTGTCTACCATTCTTTTAAGTGCTTCTAATGAACCACTTTCATATTTTAATAAAACTTTCTTTTCAGAGCGATATAATTCGTTTTGGTTTTGGTAGGTAAATAGTTGCAACACTTCTTCTTTAAGCCCTTTAATATTTAATAAATTACTATTTTCCAGCTCTTTAATATCAATTGATTCTTTATTGCAAAAGGGATGTGAAGGGTTCGCATAAATCATTATTTCTTCATAAAAAAGTGAGCGAGTTTCTAAGCTGTCATCTTTTGTAGGAGTTGCAATAATACCACCGTCTATTAAATCTTTCTTAATTTCGTCAAAGAGTTGATCGGGTACCAATTCTTTAAAATAGAGGCTAACTCCGGGATACTTTTTCATAAAGCTCCCAGTGATTTTTGGTATAAGGTACGGGCCTATTGTAGGAGTAATTCCAATTTTAACTTCGCCACTTACAAAGTTTTCAAAAGAGTTAATGATTTGCGGAATTTTCTCAGATTCTCTTAAGATAATTCTCGATTGTTCAATTATTTCCTTTCCAATATCAGTAGGCATAACAGGTTGCTTACTGCGATCAAAAATAATAATACCAAGATGTTCTTCAAGCTTTTTAATCTGCATGCTCAAGGTAGGTTGTGTTACAAAACACTTTTGAGCAGCTTTGGCAAAATGCCTGTAAGTATCAACAGCAATCACATACTCTAACTGTATGAGTGTAATCATCAGATAGTTATTTAATTAATTTGACAAGTCTGTGCTAGTAATGTAACTTTAAAAATAGTGAAAAAAAGTTTTAATTACCCTTTTAGTTTTTTAGCTCATAAAAATCTGAAACTATAAAATGGAGTATGCCCATGGTCGTTTTTATGACTCATGGAGCGCTTGAATTTTTTTTATATATTATTTTTTTTACTCCAAGCCCAATTATTACTGGCTCAATCTGACGATGAAAGATGTATCTGGATAAAAAATGGCGTGAAAATTTTTGTGCCTGATTCACTTTCTGTAGTTCCTGGTAGTTTAGAGGTTAAAGGGTATATTCCTGTAGAAAAGACATTTTTAGGAGTAAAGTCCCTATCTTATAGTTTTGATGAGCATCTTGTTTATATTGAATACGACGGTAATCAAGAAATAGAAAAGTCAGATTCACTCTTGATTTGTTTTACAGTATTTCCCATAAATTTTTCCGAAAAGTATTTTCACCGTTCTCAACAAGCTTACGATACAGGTTTTTTTAAGAATACTTATCAGGAATTAGAAGCCGAAGTAAGTAGTTTTTCAGAACAGAAAGAGTCTATTTTTGATACTCCTGAGATTAGAAAGCAAGGTAGTTTTACCAGAGGAATGTCTTTTGGGAATACACAAGATGTAACGGTAAATGCAGCATTGAATCTTCAATTAGAAGGTAATTTAACAGATGATGTTGAAATTGAAGCTGTTTTTTCAGACCAGAATGTACCTTTTCAGCCAGAGGGTAATACCAGACAAATACGAGATATAGATCGTGTGTATTTAGCTTTAAAGCATAAAAATGCAAAACTTGAAGCCGGAGATATCACTTTAACAAATAACGAAAATGAGTATTTAAGGTACAACAAGCAAGTACTTGGAGCGGGTTTTTCAGTTAATAATTCAGATACAGTTCACAAGCGGTCATTTAAGACAGAAGTTGGTTTAGCCATTGCCAAAGGAAAATTTTCAAGTCAATATTTAACTGTTGATGAAGGAGTTTTAGGGCCTTATCAGATTTTAGGAGAAGACAATGAGCAATACATTATTATAATAGCAGGCTCAGAGAAAGTATATTTGGATGAGCAATTAATGGAACGTGGTTTATATAATGATTATACTATAGACTATAATAATGCTGAAATAACATTTACCGCAAAAAACATCATTACTCAATATTCTAGAGTTCGAATAGAGTTTGAGTATGCAACTCAGAATTATAGCAGACTAATAACAAAAGCATCTCATCAGCAACAAGCAGGTAACTTACATTTTTATGCAGATTTTTACCGCGAAGGAGATAGTAAAAACAATCCACTCAGTTTTACACTAAATCAAGATACTTACAATGTTTTGTCAGCAGTTGGCGATAGCACATCCAACATATTTTATAATGTAGTACCAGATACAGTAAGCCAATATGACGAAAACCGAATTCTTTATATTCTAAAAGATACATTAATCGGTGAACAAGTTTATTCAATTTATGAGCGGGCATCAGAAGAAGACTCTCCTTTATTTTCTCCTAGTTTTGTTTATGTTGGCGAAGGTCAAGGGAATTATGTAATTGGCAGTGCTAATACAAATGGAAGAGAGTATCAATGGATAGCTCCTACAAATGGAATACCTTCTGGCACTTATGAACCCGGTAGTGTTATAGCGGCACCAGATAGTAAACAAATGCTGAGCGTTGGTAGTAAATTTCAGTTAAGTAAAAATGAATATGTATTTGCTGAAACAGCATTTTCCAATAGAGATTTAAACCTGCTTTCCGATTTACATGATGAAGATAACTCTGGACAAGCATTAAAAATTGGCTATAAAAATAAAGGAAAACCTATTGGTTATACTGGCGATTATGAGTGGAACTCAGAGATAAGTCTTGAAAAAATAACTAAAGACTTTAATCAAATTGATCGATACCGGTCTGTTACTTTTGATCGTAACTGGGGTGTTTTTACAAGTACTCAACAAACAGGTATAGACGATAATATAGCACAAGTTTCTTTGGGAATTACTAAAGGAAAGCAAAACTCATTAACCTACAAATTTGGGTTTAGAAAGCGAGAAGATTGGTTAAAAGGTATGCAAAATCAAATCGATTGGAAACAGCAAATAAAGAAACTTGGAATTAATACCTCACTATTTCAATTAAATACAGTGTTTGAAGGAAGTAAAGTTCAGTGGAGAAAAATTCTTACTGATATTAATTATCAATTACCATTTGCAAAACCGGGTTATAAATTTGAGAGCAGTGAGCATAACTTCGATTTAACAGAATCTACTGTAACAAGTAATCAAGTAGGTAACTTCACTTCACATACTTTTTATGTTAGGAACTTAGATAATAGTGACGTTACCTATAATATTTCTTATAATCACAGAGAAGATGATAAACTATCAAATTTAGATAGTACCTCAACTAGAGCTGAAACCGTTTCTGCCAGTATTAATAGAAATGGCAGAAATAGTCAGTTTGATGTGTCTATGTATTTTAGAAGTTTAAAAACTATAACTAATACTACATCATATACAGAAAATACATTAAGTGGGCAAGCTAACTGGAGACAGAAATTATTGAGAAGTGTCATTCTTTCTGATTTAGGTTTTTCAACATCTACTGCCAGGGAGTTAAAAAGAGAGTTTGTTTATGTTAAAGTAGATGATGGTACAGGAACACATACTTGGAGAGACGAAAATGGAAATGGGATACAAGAGCTTGATGAGTTTTATTTGGCAATTTTGGCAGATGAAAGAAGTTACGCCAAATTCTACACCCCCACCTCTGAGTATATTCAAGTTTATGCTAGTAATGTTAGCCATAGGTTAAAGATAACTCCACCTGCAAGCTGGCAAAGTAAAGAAGGTTTTAATAGGATGTTATCAAAGTTTTCAATTACAAGTGTTTTAAATGCTGCTTATAGAACTTCTGCAGATGCTTTTATCGAAAGATTGTTTCCATTTGCAAGTAGTTTGACTGAAGGCGTACTTGTTTCTAAAAATACCAGTCTCAGAACTTCTATTTTCTTTAATCGGAAAAACCCAAATTATGGATTAGAACTTCAGTTTACTAAAAGCAATAGTAAGCAACTTTTAACTGGTGGCTTTGAAGGAAATGATGTACAAGAGCTTAAGTTAGATTATCGGCATAATATAAATAGTAGCTTAACTCATAACTTTGAGATAGGAACTTCTGAAAAGAGTAGTTTTTCAGATTTTTTATTGAATCAGAATTATCACTTAACACAGTATTTCGTTAAGCCATCGGTAGGTTTGCAGCCAGGAAGAAAACTAAAGTTGACATTATATTACTATTATAAGCTAAAGGAGGCTCCAAATACTACAGAAGAAATTGATTATGAAGGTACATTGCATGAGTTGTCGCTAGCTGTGAGAAGTAGTGGATTGCAACAACAGAATATTAATGCTAGTGTAAAAGCAAGCAGGTTTTCATTTAATGGAAACGAAAACTCTGCTTTAGGTTATGAGATGTTAGAGGGATTGAGAAATGGTCAAAACTTTACTTGGCAAGTAAACTTTGTCAAGAAATTGAAGAATGGCCTTCAAATACAAGCTTCTTATAACGGTCGTAAATCTCCTGAAAGAAACATAGTTCACATAGGTAACTTACAAGTTTCAGCCCTATTCTAACTACCTTCCTGTTTCAATTCCTTCTGCAACGGTATTTTCTACCTGTTTTAACCAACCGAAATGATTAGAAATACCATTTTCAAAGAACCTGTAATAATATCTGAATTCTTTAAAGCTAAATTTATCCAAAACTAATAGCGGTTCTATTTGAGGTTTGGCAGGAGCACTTTCATTATTTAATTTGTCTAATGAAGTAATTAAATATTCGTGGGTCTCGTAGCTATTTGCAGCGGTATCTGTAAATGTAAAGTGCTCTCCATCTAATATAGCTAATATGTTTTGAGGATTTTCAATCACATCAGGATGGCTATCTATTGGTAATTTATAAAGTATATATCTAATAGCATTGTCATTATCTTGAGCTGGAGCTGGCTTTTCCCAGCTTAACTGCATGCCATTATTTTGTAACGTTACTTTAAAATTATCGGGTTTTCTTGGAGGTACATCATCTTTCCACGGCATCGGAGGAGTAATAGAAGGATATTTATACCAATTAGTTTCTAAAGAATCTCTAAAGTTTCCTCTATTACGCATAAAACTATTTGCTCTAAAAAATACACTTCCTTTAACTTGATTCAGACTTCTGTTATAAGAAAGCTGTTTAGGCATTTCTTGCTTGCTATACCAAGTTTTATCTCTATCCCAATAAATTTTATAAGCAGCTTGCCCAATGTATAAGTGCCTGTTAAATGTGTTTCTATTCCACCATCTTACAAGTGTGCGATAGTTTGCATGCTTATGTTCGGTACTAAAATATATTTGTGGAATTACGTAATCTATCCATCCTTTTTCTAGCCAAAGTCTTATATCTGCATGCAAGTGATCATAACTAGCTACTCCTGCCCTTGTATAGGAGCCTAATGGACTATCGTAAATATTTCTCCATACAGCAGAAGGACTAATCCCAAACTTTAACTCTGGACGAATAGCACTTAATCCTTCATGGATTGTTTCTATCAGATTATTAACATTCTCTCTTCTCCACTCACTTTTATCACGAATACCGTTGCGATATTTCCAGAAAGTGTTGTCGTCTTTTAGTTTTTCATCTGAATTAGGGTATGGATAAAAATAATCGTCAAAATGAATCCCATCTATATCATATCTGCTAGCAACATCAAATACAACTTTGCATATATAATCTCTTACTTCTGGTATACCTGGATTAAAGAAAGTTGTGCCTCCATATTTAAAAAACCATTGTGGGTTGACTTTAGAAACATGTTTTTCATGAACATCACTATAGCGGTTGTATACTGCACGAAGAGGGTTCATCCAAGCGTGGAGTTCAATTTGTCTTTTGTGAGCTTCTTGGATCATAAACTCAAGAGGATCGTAGCCACTTGGCGGCGACATGCCTTGTTTGCCCATTAACCATTCAGACCAAGGCTCGAAGTTACTTTTGTAAAATGCATCTCCAGATGGTCTTATTTGAACAATAACTGCATTGATATTGCTCTTAGCGCATTGATCTAGAATAGTAATAAATTCTTTTTTCTGTTCTTCAACAGGGAGTCCTTTTTTTGATGGCCAATCGGAATTATTTAAAGTAGTAATCCAAATAGCTCGAAATTCTCTTTTGGGAGGTACTTGAGCAGATAAACCATTTATATAAACTGTGACTAGCTGAACAGTTAGAAATACTACTAAAAAAGTACTAGAAAGAATCAGAATATTTTTTATGCGTTTGAGCATGCATCATAATTAGCAGGTGGACAAAAATATTATTTCGGTAGGCTTTAATAATTCAATTAAAAAATGAATAAAACAATAAAAAATTGTCATAAACATGAACTAAAGAGTCACACCTATAATTGTTTTACCGAAATTAATTAATAGAGATTATCAAAAAAAAATCTTGCCAAATTGATTGCTGTAGAAAAAAATAGCGACAAGAAAAATTTCTATATAATATATGGTTGGAGAGTGTAAAGTCCGGAGGTAAATCCGGACTTTAATTATTCTAATAATTGCGTTATACAGTCATTATATCATTTTCCTTCACAACTACAAGATCATCTACTTTTTTGATATAAGCATCAGTAAGTTCTTGTACATCCGTTTCCGCTTTCTTAACTGCATCTTCAGACGCTCCGTCTTTTTGCAATTTTTTTAATGAATCATTTACATCTTTTCGAACATTTCGAATACTAATTTTTCCATGTTCTGCTTCAGCTCTTACCTGTTTCATCAATTGCTTTCTACGCTCTTCTGTAAGTGGTGGAATGTTCAATCTAATTGTTTCTCCATCATTTACAGGATTTAAACCAAGGTCTGAGTTTATTATAGCTTTTTCTATTTCTGATAAAATAGTTTTTTCCCAAGGTTTTACCATAATGGTTCTGGCATCAGGAGTATTCACACTGGCAACCTGATTTATAGGGGTTGGAGTGCCATAGTACATAACCATTAAACCATTTAACATACTAGGGTTTGCTTTTCCTGCTCTTATCTTTCTCAATTCTTCTTCAGTATGAAGAACTGATTTATCCATATGATCTTTCGCTTCTTCCAGATAAAATGCTATATCTTCTTCCATAGTAAATGATGTTGTTTTATTATTTTACAACTTAAAATTACAATAAAAAATAAATATTTTACATCGAAATTAAAGTTCCTATTTCTTCTCCCATTACAATTCTTTGCAAGTTGCCAGGAGTATTCATATCAAAAACGATTATTGGTAGATCATTTTCTTTGCAAAGAGTAAAGGCCGTCATATCCATTACTTTTAGGTCTTTTTGATAAACCTCTTCATATGAAATACTTGAGAAACGAGTTGCATCAGGATTTTTCTCAGGGTCAGCATTATAAACTCCATCAACTCTGGTTCCTTTTAGAACAACATCAGCTTCAATTTCAATAGCTCTTAAACTTGCAGCTGAGTCTGTAGTAAAGTATGGGTTTCCAGTTCCTGCTCCAAAAATTACTACTCTGTTTTTTTCAAGGTGCCTTACAGCTCTTCTTCTAATAAATGGTTCACAAATTTGATCCATTTTAATTCCAGACATAAGTCTTGTATAGATTCCATGAGCCTCAAGAGAGCCTTGTAATGCCATTCCATTAATTACGGTGGCTAACATTCCCATGTAGTCTCCCTGTACTCTGTCGATGCCGGTTTTTTCAGCTTGCATTCCTCTGAAAATATTGCCACCACCGATAACTACAGCTACCTGAATGCCCTTATTTACAACTTTTGAAATTTCATTTGAATACATTGAGAGTCTTTCTGAATCGATGCCATAATTTTGGGATCCCATCAAAGCCTCTCCACTTAATTTTAATAGAATTCTTTTGTATTTCATTACGATGTAGATTGAGTTTCGCAAATATAAAAATATTTGCTTCGGAGGTTCTGATTTTTTAAGCTTTATATCAGAATACAAGTTAACAAATTAGAAATGTTTTTTTTACTCACTCTTAATAAATCGCTGACTAAATATAAATTCATTGTTTTGAGAATACTTTATAAAGTAAACTCCTCGAGATAAATTACTTACATTGATTTGTAAAGAACTATCTCCCCTATTGATTTGGCCACTTTGGAATGTTTTACCTTCTAGGTTTATCAATTCCCATTTTAAGTTTTCAGTTATATCGCTTTTGAAAGCAACATTTAAATCACTATTTACAGGGTTCGGGTATATTACAGGTGTACTTTTACCTAAAAAAATACTATTTGACACAGCAGAAACTATATCTGGAAAGTAATCGGGAACTTCGTATACAGCATGATATATTTCTTTTGTAATATTATTTTGAGCAAAAACTACAATTAATACATTTTCTGGATCATAAATTTTCTGGGGTTTCCAGCTTAGACTTAAATCAACTTTTTCATTAGTTGTAAACCCTGTGCTATAACTTGTACCAGCTGCATCAGGTAGCATTTTTCTAACAACCCAATCAAAGTTGTTTTCACCATTTTCACCTGTAACTTCTGTTATATGTCTTTCAATACAAGCTACTTGTATTGCAACTTCATCAGAAATATCGGTTAGGGCTTCAATGCTTACATTAATATTCAAAAGCTCTGTGCTTTCTTCACCAAAAGTTATGTCTATTTTAAACTTATTTTCTTCTAGTGCTTTAGCTCTTACATTGTTAGTATCCCAATATGGAGATGCATCGGTTTTGTCATATGCAATGCCATCTATCACTGTTCTAGGAGTATTCATAATACCATAATACAGCGCTCGTGCACTTGGGTCTGCTGAGTTATCTTGGTTTAATGGATCAACTCCAGGGAAATTTGTATGATAATTAATAGGAATTACATCGCTAATTATGTCATTTATTTGTTCTTCTGAAGCTGGGTTAATTAGCGCATCATTATCGTTTGAAGAGTTTTTAAATGATTCGAGGAGTACCATTTTATCTCTGTCTTCAATTTTGAAATTGTCAAATGCGACACCTTCAGCATCATTAAATGAAGGATCGGAACCAAAAGCAACTCTAAACCTTACAGAGGCTTCGTTACTTAGGTCATCTATATAATGGCTTACTTTAATCCAACCAATAGAGTCGGTACCAGACCAACCATATAATGATTGATCTCCTGGATTACCTCGCACAGAAACTGTATTAAACCAGTTTATTGGGTCATCGGCACTACCAACAAGCTCCCATGTATTGCCATCGTCTATAGAAGATTGTAATACAGCTCCATCGAAACCTGCCTGAGTATTGTAAAATATGTCAAACGAAATTTTAGGTCTGTTCAATGGTGTGAGGTCAAAACAAGGACTTTCAACATATGATCTTTCGTCATTGTTATAATTACCACTGCCATTTGTAATCCATACATTTGGTCCACTGTTTTGAGGAGTTATAATAGAAGCCGATGGAGTAGCTATTTCCCAACTAGAGTTTTCTCCATTTTCAAACCAACCACTTTCAGGGTCTTCAAAGCTATCGTAGTATGGGTATGATACGACTGAAGGAAATATAGCAACCTCTTTAGTAATAGTAGATATACAGTTAGTTTCTGAAAAAACTGTAAGTGTAACTTCATAACTACCTGGATTTGTATATTGATGAGTTGGTGAAAAGTCTGTTGAAGAACTGCCATCTCCAAAATCCCAGAAACTACTTTGTAAACTTTCGTTTTCAACAGATGAGAGGTTCGTGAATATAGCAAAGTCGTTTACACAGGTGTTAGACCATTCAAAATCAACATCAGGTGTAGCACCAATATAAATGTCTCTTTCTGTATAATCGCTACAACCATTTTCTGTAAATGCTGTAAGTGCAATAGTATAATAACCAATTTCGCTAAAGTGGTGTGTTGGATTTTGTTCTGAAGAATTCTCACCATCATCAAAATCCCATTCCCATGCAACTATATTACCATCTGTAACATAACTCGAATCAGAGAAATTTACATCTTCACTTAAGCAGTAAGTATCTATTGTAAAATTGACAATTGGGGCTGGATAAATAACAACTTGTTGTGTATCTGAATTTGTACAAGTATTACCATCTGTGTAGGTATAAACTACTTCATGTTCCCCAACACCAATTATATCAGGCCTGAATGTGGAAGACATAGGAGAACCATTTAGAAAGAAAGTTCCTCCAACAGGAAAGCCATTTAATGTTACATAATTGTCATTTACACAGTATGTAGAATCTAAATTACTAAATGTAACAGCAGGTAATTCATGCACAGTTACTAGCTGGATTGCCGAATCAATACAACTATTGGCATTTTCATAAATGTATTTGATTACATGAGTCCCAATACCAGCATCACCTGCAGTGAAAACATCACCTGAAATTCCATCGCCGACAAAATAACCACCTGATGGAATTCCTCTTATTGTGGCTGGACTTTCATCAACACAGTACTCTGCATCTAAATCAGCTATACTAACTACTGGTAAATCGTGAATAATTACTTCTACTTCAGTAGCAGAACTTGTACAACCATTGAAGCCATCGCCGCTAAAGAAAGTTTGAGTTACATAAAATTTAGTAACAGAGCTTTTACTATTATCTATACCAGGAGCAAATGATTCTCCTGCACCAACTTGATTACTAAGTGAATTATCAGAATACCATCTTAAATTAGAACCTGTCGCAGTAATATTTTGGATTTGCTGTCCAACACAATACTCAGAAGGAATATCTACAACAGGCGATGGTGGAATGTCATAAACTGTAACAGTAACTTTAGTTGATGGACTTTCGCAATTATTTAAAGTTTGTGTAACCCAAAAATCTGTTTCTGATGCAGATGTATTTGTTATACCTGGATTCACACTAGCTCCAGTAGCATATAGATTAGTTAAAGTCTCATCGGTATACCATTTAAAAGTGGCACCTGTTTCTCCCGAAGCAGTTAAGTTATTTACATCTTGGAAAATACATACAGGATCAGGAGAGCTTGCATTTGGTGCTTCAGGTATATGATGAATAGTTACTTCAATCTCATTTGCTTCACTTTCGCAATCATTTACTGTTTGTGTAACATAAATTTTATAAACTCCCGGAGTATTATTATCAATTCCTAGTTCTGTTGCAGTTGCACTTGTATTAGTAGCTGGTTGAATGGAATAAGGAGTAAGTAATGAATCATACCAAGTGAATATGGCGCCAGTTTTTCCACTTAAATTAATATTATTTACTGTTTCACCATCACAATAGTCGGCAGTATATGTAGCTGTTGGGATGTCTGGATAAGGATATATAGTAATATCTACTTCTAAAGCAGGGCTTGTACAGCCATTTAGAGTTTGCGTAACCCAAAGAGAATGTACTATTGGAAGTTCTGTATTATTAATATTTGATACTGGAGGATTATTTAATATTGCCTGATTAGCAATTAAATTAATATCGGATAATGACGCATCATTATACCATTTAAAGTTTGCCCCACTTTCTCCAGAAACTGTAATACTATTTATATTACTACCAGAACAATATACAGGATTTGTACCCGAAAGAGTTGGTGCAGAAGGTATTGGATATACATCAATAGAAACCTGAGTTGAAGGGCTATAGCAGCCATTTACTTGCTGGCGAACCCAATAGTTTATTGTTGTAGCACCTGGGCCATATGCTGATAAAACTACTGGGTTTTGGAAGGTAGAATTATTACCAGAAGTACTTTGAGAACCCACTGTTGTAGAAAAGTCTGCTGAGTTTGACCATTGCCATGTTGCTCCTGCCTCGCCAGATGCAACAATATCTTCTTGAACGTCTCCATGACAGTACTCTAATCTAGCAGTTATTATAAGTGGGGCATCTGGTGTTGGATAAACAGTAACATCAATTTGAGTAGCCTCACTAAAACATCCATTCAGTTTTTGTCTAACATATAATGAATAAGTACTAGCCGATGGACCTGGAGCTGTTAAGGAAATAGGGTAATTTAAAGTTGATGTATTTCCTGAGTTATTCATTGTTCCAACAATATTAGAAAAGCTAGCATCATCTGCCCATTCATATGTTGCTCCTAAAGCACCGCTTACAGTAATATCTTGTAATAGATCACTAGGACAATAAGTTGGTATAGTCGATACTAAAATAGGTTTATCAGGAATTGGGTAAGTTGTAACATTAATTGTTAGTGGATCACTTATACATCCATCTACAATTTGTCTTACATAATAGGTAATCGTTTTAGATGAAGAACCATTAGATGTAAGAGTAATAGGATTTTGAAAAGTTGATGTTACTCCACTGGTATTTGATGTACCCACAGATGTAGAAAAGTCTGAAGCTTCTGACCATTGCCATGTAGCACCGCTCTCACCTGTAACAACTATATTTTGTAAAATATCTCCTGGGCAGTAAACTGGAATTGTAGAAGATAATGTTGGTTGAGATGGTTTTGTAATTACAGTTATATTAATTTCTTCTGGCTCACTTTCACAACCATTTCCATCTATTTGAGTAACCCAAATTTTTATAGGAGTACCAGAAGTTGGACTAGCCGTGGCATTCGTTAAAGACAATTCAGAAACAGTTGCAATACCATTAGTAGCTGTACTTACCTCACTACCCGGTGTTGGATAACTTGTATACCATTTTATAATTCCAGAACCTGTTGCTGTGAAGTCACTCAGAGGATCTCCCTGACAATATGTTAAATCTGTATCTGTAGTTGGTGCCTCTGGTATTTCATATACAGTTACAATTTCAGGACTACCGTTACCTGTACCATTATTATAATATAAATAATATGTTCCCGGTCCTACTTCAGAAGGTGAGAAAATGGCTTTATCGTTATTAGTAGGATCCGAAGGATCATTTTCTAATAGCCCTAATATTTGGTAACTGCTAAATAAGAAAGTGCTATTACCTGGGTTTAAACTAATGCCATATAACGAAACATCATCATCATTTTCGCAATATTCTCTTGATGCATTTAATCCATTTATACCAGATGCAGAAGGTATTCCTATGCTTGTAACATAAGGAGTTGCATAAACAATACACCCTTCAGTAGTTTCATATTGATAGCCAACAGGTATATTTCCAGTGCCGGCTTCAGCTGGTTTAAATTCATACTTTCCCGATATACTATTGTAAGAAACACCTTGTCCATAGAATACACCTCCTGAAGGAGTTCCTGTTAGTTCATATGAATTTAGGTCTGTAGAAGAATATGAAGATGATAAACCTGTAAAAGAAACATTTGGAACAGGGTTAATAGTAATGTCAATACTTTCAGGTAAGTCTTGGCAACCTGTTGGGTCTTCTTCAGTTACAGAAAGTGTATAGGTTTCGATAGTTGATTGGTTGTCATTCCAAGAGATTGAAATACTTGATGAACCTTGACCTGAAGAGATGGTTCCTCCGCCAGATAATGACCAGATGTATTTATTTCCTGTAACTTCGGTTACGCTGTATATATTTCCTTCTGAGCTAGCACAGGCAGAAGCATCTCCATTAATTGATGATGTGTTAGGTAAAGCAACTACTTTAACTGTAAAACTGGCAAACGCACTCTCACAATTACTTTCAGTTTGAGTAACTTTAAAAGTAGTGGTGCTTGCTGTCGCTGTATTGATTTTGCTTAAGCCTACTGGGTCAAACGTATTGCTTTGAACAATTAATGAATTATCATTTCTATACCATTTTAAGTTATTACCAATAGCTGAAATTGATAGACTACTATTATCATTTTGGCATATTTCAATTTCTGGCTCAGTTATAATTGGTGCATTAGGTACAGCATTTACAACTAATTTAACTTCTGTGGGAAGACTTTCACATCCATATGCTGAAGTTTGAGTTACATAAACTGTAAAAGTACCAGTTGCTGCTGTAGAAAAACCTAAGTCTGTAAGATTAGGAGTTGTAAGATCACCAGATGTTACAGTAATATCATTTTTTAAGGCGAGGCTACTGTGCCATTTTAAATTACTTGTACCACTTGTTACTACAGGAGATGTTAATACATCTCCAACACATGTATTTTGATTGAAGGTTACAGTAGGTGCAGTTGGAATACCTCTCACAGTTATATTAATAACATCACTTACAGGAGCACATCCTCCTGTGCCATCAGGGTCATTGCTAGTTATTGTAACTTGTTCAACAGTTCCATCAATAGTAGATGCAGGCGTATAAACAGTTTTTAATTGATTGTTTGTTGTAAAACTTCCAGGACCTGACCATGTGATACTGCTGGCGGCACCAGTAAAAGAACCTTCCAGACTTACTGACTCACCTACACATATATCAACATCAGAGCCAGCATCAACAGAAGTATTATTATAGCTTTGTAAAGTTGCAAAATTGATAGCATCAGATACTTCTAATCCTGCAATGGTTGAGGTTCCACCAGTTCTAAGTAATTCTCCAACACCTGAATTACCTATCGCTCTTACTTTTATTCCATTGATGGTAATTTCGTCGATGCCATTTTCTGTATTTGATATTTCGTAATTGATTGTCAATTTACCCGCAGTTGCAACAGCCGATAAATTACTCATAGTTCCGCTTGTTTGAGTCTGGCTCACGGTAATTCCTCCACCAGTATAAAACTCAAATTTTGGAGAAGGACTTGCTATTTCTATACTTACAATTCCATTGGTATTAGCAAATGCAAATGCATCATTTTCGGTAATAACTACATCTCCAATAGCTATCTCGTTACCTCCAACACAAAGTTTATTTCCGTTAATTGCTTCACTTAATGTGATACCAGAACTTACTACTAATTCAATAGGAGTAGCTTCACTTCTACAACCAGCAATTGTATTGGTAACATATACAGTTGTGATATTGGCTGTAGCTGAACTGAAGCCAAGATCAGTTAAATTTGGTATGGCTGTGTTTCCAGATGTAATAGTCAGATCAGCAGATAAGCTTAAATCGGAGTGCCATTCGAGGTTTGTATTATTTGAAGTTACCTGTGGAGCAGTGATGGTTTCTCCAATATTGTAGATTGAGTTAAACGTTACTGTAGGAACTTCAGGTTGAGATATTACATTAATTGTTGCATCACTAGTAGCAGCTGTACAGCCTCCTGGACCATCAGGATCATTAGTAAGGGTTACTGTAACTGATCCAGTTGTAACACTAGGTGTATAAGTGGCATTTAAATCATTAATATCTGAAAATGTACCAGAAGGTGCAGACCAAGATACATCACCTACTAATCCACCTACAATACCTGATAAACTAACTGTTCCACCTTCACAAATTGCTGTATATGTTCCTGCTGTAGCAGTTGCTCCTGGATAACTGGTTAAACTGGCATGATTTAAATTATCAGCTACTTCATTCCCATTATGTACTACTGTTCCACCACTTCTTACTATATTTCCTGCATCAGTTGTGTTTATTGCCTGTAATTCTATTCCACTTAATACAAGTGTATCAATACCACTTTCTGTATTTAGCAAATTATAGTTAAATGTGATTTCATTACTGGTAATTGAAGCAGATAAGCTGGTGGCAGTTGCTGTACCTAAGTGTGAGATAGTTACTGTTGCACCAGTATTAAATTCAAAATTGGCTGATGGTACAGATATAATGTAGGTTTCAATACCTGTTGTATTACTTATATCAGTATCAACAGTTTCTATTATTTGAATATCCTCTAATGTAACTATGTTGCCTCCTACACAAAACTCTGCAGCTGATGGAGTATTAATAATTACCTGACTGTATAGTTCTGTGAAAACAAATAGCTGAAAAAAGATAGCTAAAGCTAATCTTGACTTTGAAAGGTAAATTTTTGTCATATTTTAAAAATTGTCACACTTAACAATTATTAAGTGATACCATCTTTATACCTAAAATGCTATTGGTTTGAAACTGCATTTTTCTTCCGTGTAATAAAGAAGATTATTAATGTAGTTTTTTTAGAAATGGGGTAAATTGTGCTTTGTTATCAGATATAGCTATCCTTAATTTAAGGAATTAGTTAACCCTTCTGAGTTAGTTTTTATTAAACAAATCATAGTATTATTTTCGAACTCTATTGTTCCTGAGACTAAAAAGCCACCGTCACTTGTCTGTATAACCGATTTTCCTATATCTTCTCCTTGTCCACCTATTGCAGATGTCCATTGAAGGTTTCCTTCAAAATCTGTTTTTACAAGAAATATATCAGATTTACCATTCCCGTAAGAAAATGTGTAACCTGTAAGAATAAAGCCTCCATCATCAGTGGTGAATACATCATATGCAATATCATCATTACTGCCGCCATATTGGTTTGACCACAATTCTTTACCATTATTGTTGATTTTTACTAGATAAAAATCGCTTTCATTGCTACTGGAATTGCCTATTCCTCCAGTAAGAACATATTCATTGAAATGCTTGATAGCCTTATTTCCTACATCATTTCCATCACCTCCAAAAAGATAATCCCAAATTAAGTTGCCAATACTGTTAGATCTTACTACCCTCATGTCTGAGTTTAAAGCACTACCTGTAAGGTTGTCTTTTTGGGTAGTACCAAGCCAGATAAAATCTCCATTTTCAGCTTCGACAACGGCATTACCATAATCACTTTTGCCTTCTTCAAAGCCATATGTTCTTTCCCAAACCATATTTCCTTCATTATCAGTTTTTACAACATAAAAATCTTGGGTTGTACTAGTTAGCTCATCTTCTGTACTGGAATTTGTATTACCAATAAGAATAATTCCATTATCAGAAGTGTTTACCATTTCAACTGCTGTCTCAGAGTTTGAAGCGTTATCAAATGTATTACTCCACATTTCTTCACCAGTTGAGCTAACTTTAATTAAGATAAGATTGGTGAAAGTACTGTTTGCAGATTCCTGAACTGTTCCAGAAATATAAATTTCATTTTGCTCATTTATTATAAGTGAACCGGCAGTGTAATTGCCTTCTGTTCCACCAATTTCTTTTTCCCATACTGTCTCGCCAAAATAATTTGTATGGATAAGAAGTATTTTGCTCTCATTAGAGACTTCGTCATCTATTGTAGAAGTTTTTGTAGTCCCTAGTATGAGAAAGCCCTCATCAGATAATTCGGCAACTTTGGTGCCTTCGTCATTATCAAGGCTTCCAAAAAATTTAATAAATATTTTATCCTTTGCTGAAAACTCGTTGATATCTTCTTCACAAGAAATGAGAAAGAAAAGAGGAAGGATTAGAATGTAGAAATTTGATAAAAGATTTCTCATTTTAATGATAAAAATATTTTTTCAGGATTTTCGGCTTGTAAATATTATATTGTATTCCTGCAGAGATGCTCAGGTAATTAATAAAGAAATCGTTGTCTATATGACCATACTTGTAAATAAGCTCAGCATTTCCATACCTGTTATTTTCGTTTACCTGGTTTAGTTGGCTTTTAGAAAACTTCGCTTCGAAAAATAGAAATGAGCGAGGTACTTTTAGTTTAAAGCCGGCTCCTGCATAGATGTGATAGTTAAATTCATTTCTGAGATTAGTAACATCTACATCTTGGCCAGTTACATCTATTACTGGTTGATTAGGGAATGTTCTTATTATATTCAGGTTTGCCTTAAGGAGAATGTCAAGTGAAGTTCCCAAGGTTATATATGGCCTAATTTTTTTATTTCCAGCCATTAGCTTAACCCCTAACGGAAAACTCAATACAGTTTGCTTTTCTCTTAAGTCGTACTGAGTGAAATCATAAAGATGATTAGTATAAGAATAACTTAAGCTAAGAATATTGATTTCTGAACTGAATAATATGTGTTTTCCGATTTGAAAGTCAGATGTAATTCCAACTTTAAAGCCGGGCTCAAGGCTATAACTAATTGAATCTGCTGATGGATTGTTTACTCCATACAACTCGTTGTGAGTTATCAAAGATGCATTTCCTCCTAGGTTGATACCAATCATTACAATTGGATAGGTTCTAAATGCTTCGTAGAGCTTTTTAAATTCTGTTGGTTCTCTTCCTGTTAGTGTATATTCTTTTTCGAACTTTAGTAAATCTAACATGCTATTAGCAGCATCTTTCTCATTATCGAGATACAAATAAGATAGAATAACCAGCTCGTAAGCTCTCACCTTTTGCTCATAATCAAAGCCTTTTTTAATACAGTTTGTCAGTAGGTCAGGAATGAGGTTTAGCTTACCTTCAGTATAGAGCATTTCTGCTTTTTCAAGAGATTGTAGGCAGCTTTTTTGGGCAATAGCATTACTATGGTTGAGCCATAACAATACTATTATCATTATTAAAATGATAGATTTATGTGTCGCATGTTGGTTTATATTTGTATTTAATCTAATCATCTCTGCCTTTTGGTAAATCCTGGCAAGTTAGTTCGTAATCAATTTCGTTTGCTACATGTTTTTTCCATTCATCATCAGACATATTTCTCTTAATATTATCGCAAATACCTGAAGCCATTTCTTCTATATCAATAGGATAAATTTTTATAGAATGATCCATACATGCAGCTATGAGATAACGGTCATCAGGGCTGAAACAGATAGCTTGTACCCATGAATTTTGATCTCTCATCACAATAGGTTGTTCATTTATCTGATCCATTTTCCATAGTCTTATAGTTCCATCCCAACTAGATGAAGCCATAAACTTTCCATTTTTACTGAATGATAGTTCCGTAATTCTAGCATCATGCCCTTCTAGATAATTGATCATATTATCTTGCTCTATATCCCACAGAAAAATTCTTCCGCTTTCAAACCCCTTTACTAAAAGAGAGCCATCGGGAGAAAACTTTAATGAAGTAGCTGCATCAGATAGTTCAGAATGCAAAACTCTTAAGTCTGTAAAGTCTTCAAGGTTCCATTCTAGAATAGTCCCATTTTTTAGGGCAGCAACTAGAGATTTATCATTTCTGCTCAATGCCAAAGCTCTAATGATTGTATTCAGCTCGGTGATTACTTCATAGGTCCATGTATCTGTATCCCATTTAATAATTTTCATGTCAGACCCGGTAGTGAACATATATTTGCCAGATTTGTCAAATAAAATTTCCCACACTGTTCCATCATGCCCGTGAAGCTCATTAAGCACATTTAATGTATTTCGATCATATAAAATGATTTTAGACTCATCTGTACCACAAGCCATTATCTCATTGTTAGGTGATACAGCTATCTTTCTGAAAATAGTGTTTTCTTCTACAATTTGATTGATGGGTGTTCCAGAAAGACTATCGAATGAGCGCATAAAGATTTTTCCATCACTACCAGATGAGAAAAGCCATTTACTTGTTCTATCTGTCGTAAGAGATCGAACTGCATCATCGTGGTCACTAATTACATTAAAGCTTTCACCATTCATTAGCTTTTGTGCATAATACAAGCCATCATAGATATCAGGGTTATAGAGGTTTCCATCATATCTTTGATTAAAAATAAATGCTTGTTTGGCCACTAAAGCTCTTTGCGTTGTATCTTTAATTTGTATTGATTTAATCGCCATTTTTTGAGCGATAGAGATATATCTAAGCCTTTCAGCTTTTTCTGCTGCAGTTTCGGCTTTTAGCTCACTTAATTCTGCAAGCCTCGTTTTTCTTCGGGCAATTTGTGTTTGTTCTCTTGCAATTTGAGATTGTTTACGCGCTTCTTCAGCTTTCGCAATCGCAATAATTTTTTGTTTTTCAGCTTCCTCAGCACTTAGTTGAGCCATTTCCTGAGCAAACTTTGCTTCCTGCTCATTTTTTAATGCTTCAGCTTCTTTCTCCATTGCGAGATGTTTCTGTAATTCTGCTCTTTCAGCATTTTTTCTTGCTTCTTCTGCAGCCGATTCTGCTTTTCCTTCAGAAAGGAGTGCTCTTTCCTTCTCCGATTCCGCCTCTTGTTTTTTTAAGTTGGCGTATAATACCAGAATTAATCCTGCAATTGCGACAAAAGCACCTATTAATGCGGCGATTTTGTTTCTTCTTATAATCGCTTTTTGATGCTTTTCTTTACTTTTTTGTTCAGTTTCATAGGCTTTTCTACTCATTTCAAGAAAAACCATAGTTCTTTCAAATGCAGGATGATGTCTTTCTGCCCAAGTTAAATTAGGCTTTTGCTTCATCTGCCAGTTGAGTGCTAATTGTAAGTCTGGTGGTCTCCACAAACTAGCCTGCCCCACCTGATACATTTCTGCTGCTTCGGAAAGTCTTTTATAAACTTTGGCTGATTCAGCTTCTTCATCTACCCATTCTCTACATCTGTTCCATACCCTCATTAAACTTTCATGTGAGATATCAACCACAGACTCTGCAGTTAATGGAACAGAAGGAGGAGGCATGAGTAAAGTTCTGCCAACTTTTCTAAAAACTTCAACAACATGAATTACTTCATCTGTATCACAATCTGCAATACCAGAAATTTCTTTAACTTTTGTCGGCCTTCTTACTCCTCTCCCGTCTTGACCTTTCTCTGTAAGCGATTTAAAAAGAACTTCACAAATATATTTTTGTCTGTCATCTAGATCTTCGTAAGCTTCATCTGCATGAAGAGACAGGGCCTCTTTAAGTGTCCCAATAGACTCGTAGTGAAAAATATCAATCTCTTCACTGTCTTTATTTTTTCTCCATAATTCCCAAGTACGCATTAATGCATGCTGAAGAATGGGAAGGTCATCTTGTTTGTCGCCAAGGTCATTTAATAATTGTTGTAAAAGTCTTGACGACATAACAGTTCCAGCAACAGCAGCAGGTCCCATAATAGCTGCTTTTTTCTGGAGACGTGTCATTTTAGGAATTAGGTAATGACTATCGTTAATTAGTTGAGTAAGATGTGGATAATGCGCACAATCACCAATGTAATCTGAGCGCATCGTCATTACGATATATATAGGAACTTCGCTCTGTTTAACAGCTTCAAGAATGAGCTTTACAAAGGCATATGATTCGTTTATAGAGTCTTCGTCTCTTGCAATTTTGCTAAATCTGAATAGTTCTTCAAATTGATCAACTAGAATTAGGAAGTGTTCATCTGGTTCGTTTTGTTGTTGTTTTACAAAGTCTACGAGTCCAAGAGAGCTGCTTCTAAGTGTAGCCATACCAGATGCAGTTTTGATGTCTTTATCATCAGAACTGTTTTCGTTCCAGTACTCTGAACTTTTAAGAATTGCTTTATTTAGGTTATGAATCGGGGCAATACCAGGTCTGGTAACTACCACTCGCCAATTAGAACCTGCTTGTGTCATAAATCCGCCATATAAGCCGGGAATTAAACCACAATACATTAAAGAAGATTTACCGCTACCCGAAGCACCAAGAACAGCTACAAATTTGTTTTCTTCTAGTTTGTCAAGTACCTCATCTACTTGCCCTTCCCTGCCAAAAAACAGGTGAGCCTCATCCGTTCTAAACGGGCGAAGTCCAGGAAAAGGGTTAGTAATTGTTTGTACTTCTTCTGCAATCATGCAATTAACGGATAATAGTTTGGGCAATCAGTTCTTTTAAAAAATCGCTTACTTCCTGATAGCTATCATCAGTAGAAGTTTCTATTAGGTTGTATGCGAAAGAAAAATCTTTTATAAAGTTTAATTGATCTAAAAATATATTTAAGTACTCTTGATTCGTAATAATCACTTGTTTCTCAAAAGGGACTACTCTACCCATTCCTGCAGTTTTAATTATGTCTTGCAGTTTTGAAACAAGCCATTCTTTTTTGGCATCAAAATACAGAACGAAGACCATGTCACATTTATTAAGGCATTCTTGATGAGTTCGTCTAGAGTTTGCTTTTTTTCGATCAAACGCCGAAATCATCACTTCAAAGCCCATTTTTGCTATTTTATGAGATAAAATTTGAGCATATGTAATGTCTCTTTTGTCTGCAATTAGATATATACTTTTATTAAATTCTTGGCTGTTACTATTTGGTTTAAAGGCTTTGTCTAAATGAGACGCCAAATAGTTTAAAATGGCAGTTTTAAAATCTTCTATTTGAGTTTGAAGTATTTCAGCCCCAAACTGTAATTGCTTATCACGCTTTAATTTTTCTATATAGAATTTCTGTTTTTCTTCTATATGTTTTTCTTCTGATGCTATCCAAATTAGTCTTGGGAATTCTCCATCTTGTTGTGTCAATTCACTGGCATATTCAGCAGCTAATCTATTTTGAATTTCGACATAGGTGTCTTCTCTACCTAAAGGTTTCTCACCAGATTGATTACCAATAAGATGTATAGATAAGAGGCTTTGTTTGAGATTGTCTTTGATAAAGTTTTCAACAAGTATAGGGTTGTCAGGAAAGTTTTGTTCAGGTAATACTTTATAATTTCTTCTTTCTAGTTCTCGCTTAATGGTTAGTCTTTCAAAATCTAAATCGATACTTGTTTGAGCCAGATATACATATTTTTTTTCAGGTTTAAGAACTGCTTTAGGAGTAGTTTCTGTAATTGTCTCAAGATGTTTTTTTATCTCAAAACATAAGTCTGTGAGTGGCAGCCAAAAACTATATTTTGCCTCAGGAGCAAAAAACTCTTCAACTACAGATGCTGTACCTGTTTCTTTATTTATATTAAAAAAGCTAAAACCAATTAATTCTCTTATTTCATCAGGATTTTCATATGCTTGAATTGGCAATTTTATAACCTTCAAGATTCTCTGCTTACTTTCTATTCTATTATTTTCTAGATGATGTTTAAATTCATTTAATAGAATTAAGCTTGGTTCTGCACTTATAAAATCTGGAGATACAATGGTTATAAAGAAATCTGATTGCTTCAGGTTTTCTTTTCTTTCATTTAGATAATTGTTACTAACATGGTTTTCATGTTCAAGGAAAAAATCAAATTCACATTCTTTATCAACCTGAAGTAACATTTCTTTTAAAAATCGGACAAAGCTAGTCACCCACCCTTCTTGGTTTTTGCCTGAAGGGTAATCGTCTATTAGTGAATAAGAAATAAAAATCTTACAACTTCTCAACATTTTAAGCTTTCTCCATAAAAGATTTAGAATCAGTAAGTAGAGTTATTATTAGGTTAAGTGGATTTGATATTCTTTATTAAGAAATATTTTTTGTGTAAAAATTGGTTTATTGTTAAAAAAATCCTGATTTAAATACGATAGCTACAATTAATTATTACTGATTAATCATTTAGATTGACTTAGATTCTTACTACTTATTTCATCAATGTTTATGAGTAACTTGTGTAATAGTTCTGAGTTCTCTTTTAAGATTTTAATAAATCGCTCTGGATGAACTCTAAAAATAATTGTAGGTGTTTGGGAGATAATAGACTGTTTTTTTCTGAAGTTAAAACCTAGAAAAATATCACTTATTAGATTGTTTTCCTTATAAGTCTTGTAAGCTTTTCCTTCTTTTTCTACACAAATTTCTCCTTTAATCAGATACAAAAGAAAAGAGCTATCATGAATATCCGAATTCCAAATCATTTCATTAGCAGAGTAATATTCCACTTTAGTAATTTCTGCTATTTCAGATAAAATGTAATCAGGGAAGTTTTTAAATTCTTTTATCTTTTTTAATGCTTTAAAAATATTTACTAAAGAATGATAGCTAGAAGATTCGTTACTTGGCTTTTCTTGAATTGTGGTATTATTACTCCTCTTAACAATATTATTATAATAGGTTTTATCTGTTTTATAAACGATAGACGCCGTTAGCTCGCTTATCATAGGGTCAGGGTTGAACATATTGGCAGATATTTCATTTGAGATAACTAAATCTTCATACTGCTCAATTACTTTTAATGCACATACCTTAGTCCATCGATTAGTCCAGTTATAGTCTTTATTTATTATTTCTAACATTAATTCATATTCCGTCATCTTAGGGCGAGGGAAAAATACTTCTAGCTTTTTGTATTTTTCCATTACAGGGCTGTCGTCTAACAATGGAGGAATTAACGGTTTTAGCTCGTCTTCTAGAAAAATGTCAAGCAATTCCATAGCAAAGCCAATACCCTCACTTGTACCATTTTCAAGGTTTTCTTGAACTAGTTTTACAGATTTGCTATCGTAAAGTAAAGACAAAAGCATAAACATCATTTTCTTGTTTTCTTTTATCTCAAATTCTAAAGCACCTTTAATCTCAGCAAAAGCTTTTTTCTCTGGCAATTCGTGTATTGTTACCAGGTTCCATAGTAATGTTGAGGCTAAAGTATTGATAGAGTTCTTCACAAATATTACATCAAAACCTGCACCATGCCACGAACATTTTTTTAGTGCCATAAATATTGCTATCAAAACTTTATGGTCTGGATAGTCAATTTTTTTAAGCAACATTTGTATAGCTTTAGCGCCCCCAATTTCACCGAGAATATCTACTATACAGATTCTTATTTCTTGTAATTGATTATTCTTATAAAAGGCTATATCTAATGCTTGTAGTGCATCTTCTCCAAATGAGATAATTGCTTCAGAGCCTGTATTTACTAATTCATAGTTTGCTAGACTCTCAATTATAATTGGAAGAAATTCTTTAATTTTTAATTTGCCGGCAGTAATTATTGCTTCTCTTTTAACATTTAGGTTGTAATCGCGCAAAAGAGTAATTAATAGCCTGAATGTTTCTTGATTATAATTATACGAAATCAATATTGAGGCTCTTTCTCTCTCCAAATGGTTTTCTGAGCTAGCTAAGTAGGCAAGCTGCTGAAAATTTGTAGAGATTTTTGATAAACGCTCAAGATAAGTATATGCAAAGCTCATTAACTCTTTGGTTTGCTTATCGCTGGTAAAATCAGAAATACTCTTTATTAGATCTTTATTGTTGATGCTACAGTTTTTAAAAAGGAATTCCAGGTAAACCTTTTGTGCTTCTATATTTTGTTCTTTGGCAAAATAATTCAAGTTTAGTTCTAATAAATAAGGTTTAATTTGCTTGGTGATTTTTAAAATAGTATAAACTTGATATTTACTAGCTCCACTTAGAGATGTTGTTAATAATACAGGTGCATAACCGATATCGTGATGATCAAGAATATCTTTCTTATTTTTTTGAAGGGTATTAGTGAGAATAAATTTATATTCTTTATGTAAGAAGAAGATAATGGTTATCCAGCAAGCAATTATCAGGAATATTACATAGTTGTTAAAAATTACATCATAAAAATAGATGAGCCCTGAAAGCATCATTAAAATACCTGCTAGAAAACCTGCAGATTCTTTAACCATACCTTCGATTTTAGCTTGGGTAGTAAATTTTATTTCAGGATCAAGCGGGTAAAAGAAGTTTTTAAATACAGGCCCTTCAAGTGAGTCTCGCAATGCATCAGTAAATAATTTACTTATTGAAATTATCAGGAAAAAAAACAGGAATGTTACAGACTCGGCAGTAACACCAAATAACCACCCGATAATAGTGCTGATAATTCCGAAAACTAATAATAATCCAGGTAATAGAATTAGTGTGTTTCTCATTCCATACATCTCTAAGATTTTGTCGTTTAGAAAGGTTTGAATGAGAAAGGAACAGATCATTACTGTACCGCTGAAAAACGAAATGAAACTGGTTAGTTTCTTTGTGTTTTCTGCATTGCCAAATTTTTCTGCAGTAACAGTTAAGAAAGAAAATTCAATAAAAGCTGCTGCCAAGGCCGAGCACACAACAAATCCAGATAGTAACCAGAAATACTTTTTATAAGTGTGATCTTTCTTCTTTTTAGTTTTTTGCTTTTTAACTTTTGGTGTTTCTGTGATGGGAAAAACAGAAAGTATTCTCCAATAAACACCAACTGCTAATACCATACAAGCACTACTTGCATATAAGAATAGTCTGGTATCTTCGATTAAATATTGCTGTATAAATGGGATGATAAAAAATGCAAGTATTGTAGCTACAACTTGTCCTGTGTCTATGCCACTTGCTAGCCTTTTTGCAGATCTGAATTTAAATACGCGGCTAAAAACACCCCAAAAGATAAGTACCACCATCGTATTAATTGGCGGAAAAATAACATATGCCAAAAATACTACGGATTTGTTGTCAGTAGTATTTATGAAAATACTAAGGGTTAATACAAGTATTGCAAATACTAGTATTGTGTATCTAACAAGGGTTTTATAAGAGATTACTTTTTGAAGCTGTCCAAAAATATATGTGGTAGTAACTCCTAAAATACCAGAGATAAAAAATGCTCTTGGAATGTCTTTCTTCTCATCGAAATATTTTAAGAATAATGTAATGGCACCAACATCGAAGGTTGCTATAAAAATACCGGTAAGAAAGCCTACGCCCAAAAGCAGCATAATTGCTCTTGACTCATTTTCCCGTCCATTAACAGCTTTGAGAATCAGGTCTTTCATAAAAAAATGTCCGATAAATTGGATGTTAGTAATTATTAGAACTCAATTAATTGGATTAACTTATATGAAAGGGAGTCTTAAATAAATAAAAAAAGCCTGCTCTCTTTATAAGAAAACAGGCTTTAATAATTAAATATCTAATTTTTTATCCTGGTTCAACAACTACATCTTCAGAACCTGGGTGTCCTACACAAATAAGAACATATCCATCTTGAATTTCAGCTGGAGTAAGTCCATCGCCACCAGTCATTTTTACTACACCAGATTTCACTTTACATCTACAAGCAGTACATAAACCACTTTGGCAAGAAAATGCCATATCTAAGCCTTCGTCTAGTGCCGTATCTAGTATACTTTTATTGGGAGGAACAGCTATTTTGTGTTCGGTTCCATCCATTAATATAGTAACTTCGTGTGTTTCTGTTTCACCCAAACTTGCAATTGCTTCTTCAGATTCATTAGAAGAAGTAAAGCTTTCAAAGTGAATTTTGTCTGAAGAAACTTTCAATTTCGCTAAGCCTGATTTAATATTTTCCATCATGCCATCGGGTCCACATAGAAAATATTCTGTAACTGCTGCATCAAACTTTGGAAGCATATTAATCACATTAACTGTTACTGCTTCGTCTATTCTACCAGTTAAACCAGTCCAGCTTCTGTCTGGTTGAGTAAGGCAATAAACAAGATTAAATCTATCTCCAAATTTTTGTTTAAGTGCCTGTAATTGCTTTTGGAAAATAATATTATCTACTCTGCGATTACCGTAAACAAGAGAAACAGTACTCTTTGGTTCAAAAAACAAAACAGATTTTAAGATAGACATTAGTGGAGTTACACCACTACCTGCACCAAAAAGCACAATATGCCTTTGTAAATTTTTATCTACTTCTAAAGTGAATTTACCAACAGGTTGCATCATAGAGATGCTCATTCCAGGAGTAACTTTATCGTTTACAAAGTTAGAGACTACACCTCCTTGAACTCTTTTTACTGTAACTGCAACGGTATTATCAAGATTTGGAGCACTGCTCATAGAATATGATCTTGATACTTTTTTGCCATCAATTTCGAAGTTTATAGTAAGAAACTGACCTGGCTTATATTTTACTTTTCTAAATAATGGTTGTTTAAAGTGAACTGTAACTGTATCGCTGGTTTCTCTTACAACTTCTTTTACTTTTAGTGATATTGTGTCACCCATTCTTGAAAAATTTTATTAATATCTGATTATTTCTTTTTTTTGACAGGTAATTTATAAAGCAAAGTATAATTTATATTTACACGTGTATTACTTTTTGTATTACCATAGCCTGGTATTTCAGCAATATTGACATATTGAGTGTCTGATTTCCCAGCAAGAAACTTTAGGCGCAAGTTAGGCGATAAATAAATATTTTTAAAAAGTTCTACCTTAAAAGCTACAACAAGTTCTACCCAGCTTGCAGAAAGTTTTGAATCTTCAACAGTGTATTGTTGAGATGCGCCCCAGAAATCGTCTTCCTCTACATAAGTAAATTTATGATTAAAACTGCTTGTGCCATATCTTAAACCAAAAGTTAAGGCTTCGCTTGCTGTTTTTTGGTAAAGCATATTATAATCAAAACCTGCTCTTACATAGCTTCCATTGTTTTGGTATTCATATTCGTCTACCTCATTTGATCTGATGTATTTTTCATTACCAAAATCTACTACCGCAAAATATCTGTTGTTAAATCCGATGTCGCCATTCAACTCAAAACCTTTAACATTGTTACTTACGGCAGTATTAATTAGATGGAGAAGTTCAGTCCCAACTCTAATACTAGATAGCTTTAGCTTTTCTTTCTCTTTAGGCTTTTTCTCTTTTTGAGGCTCTCCTTCTTCTATTTTTTTTGGTTTAGGTTCTTGTTGAGCTATACAAATAGAATTACCAAAAAATAAAAATACACCTATTACAATAAGCTTATAAAAATACTCTAACATTAGTGGAATCATTATCTATTGTATAATCAAAATTGATTTCTGCTTTTTCAAAAGAAGTACTATTGAGGATAATATTTTCATAATGGGTTACAAATCCGCAATCTGGACTAACAGTTTCAAAAGACTTGGTAAAGCTAATTGCGATAGTATCTTGATTTCTGTTAATTTCTGATTCTAAAGTTATTGTTTCACTATCATATGTATATGAGGCAGAAAATTCTTCTGGGTAATTAACAAAAAAAGCAAAGTTTTCTGCATCTATGGGGAGAGGTAATCCATATTGATAAGTACCAATTGTTTCATAAGGTATTATTGTTTCTTCTTTTATCAATGTAGAGAATGCTTCTTCACCTAAGTTTAAATTCAGTAACACTAACTCCTCAGACGACTCATAAACATCCTTGCTGTAGAATGAAACAACCAGAATATTGCCTGGGTCAGAAATAGGCTCGCATTCACTACAAGAGTAGAGGAGTAGTCCGGCAAATACTATCAAAATTATATTTCTAATTAGTATTAGGTAATTTCTAATTGGAGGAGTTTTTAACATATTATTATTCATTCGTTCACCACACTTTGCGAGTATATATCAATCGCAAAGAAATAAAAAGAATTAATGCTTGTCACTAACAGAAGCTTCAAAATATTTATTTTTTTAATCGTTTAAGGGAGGTGTTTCTTAAAGTTTTAAAATAATTACAAAGTATGTCGAAAAGGGTAGCGCTTCGATTTAAGTTTGTGTTGTTAGGTGTTCTAATTATTTTAGTTACAGTCCTTCCCTTACTATTAATCAATCCATATAATGAAGATTATGCCTTCATAATTTCGTGGGTTTCACTTTTGTTCATTTTACTGGGTATTTTAACATATTTTTCCTATAAGGATATAGTATTGCCTGTAGATAAAATAATAGGGGCAATAGTAACTGCCCAACAAGGTAAAAAAGTAAATCAAATCAGTTATTCCAAAGATAACGAGTTTGGACAAGTGATATCCTATATCAATGGAGTGGTAGTCGATTTAGATAAAGCAGCATCTTTTGTAAAAGAAATTGATGAAGGTAAACTCGATGCGAAACTTGAAATATCTAACAAAGATATAGAATTGGCAAGTGCGCTTGAAAACTTTAGAGAGCGCATGGTGAATATGGTTTCTGAAGAAAACAAGAGAAACTGGGTAAATGAAGGTTTAAATAAGTTTTCGGAAGTAATAAGAGTAAACAATAGTTCACTTGCCGAAATGGGTGATGCAGTACTAAAGCATATAGTAAAATACTTAAATGCTAGCCAAGGTGCATTGTTCGTAGCAACAGAAGAAAATGGCAATACTGTTTTAAACATGGAATCGTGTTATGCCTTAAACAGGAAAAAATACATCAATAAAAAGATAGGTGTAAAAGAGGGTATTGTAGGGCAAGCATATCTTGAAAAGGATATTATACACCTGAGAGAGATTCCAGAAAACTACTTTGAGATTGTTTCTGGTTTAGGAAATATTCAACCAACGAGCATTTTAGTATTTCCACTTATTGAGAATGAAGTAACATATGGAGTAATCGAAATTGCTTCTCTACACAAGTTTGAAGATTATCAAATTACCTTTCTTAAAGATCTTGGAGAAACCATAGCAAACAATATTGCCAATATTATTAATATTGAAAATACCCAAAAACTTTTAACACAATCTCAGAAGCAAGCTGAGATGTTAAGGTCTCAAGAGGAGGAAATGCGCCAAAATATGGAAGAGTTGGAGACTACTCAAGAGCAAATGAAGCGCAAGCAATTAGAAACTGAACACGCTAATAATAAGCTTAAAGAGAATGAGCTAAAATTACAAGATGCCTATCAAGAGTCTCAAAAGCAAAGTGATGAGTTACGAGAAAAAACCAAAGAGTTGGAGGTTAGAGAAGTTACGCTTAAGAGAAACATGGAAGAGCTACAAGCTGCCAGAGATGAAATGAACAAAAGAAATTTGGAGCTTGAGAGAATTACGGAAAAACTTGAGGCAAATGAGGCTGTTCTTAAAAAGGCTTATAATCAGACCAAAGAGAAAGAAAGGGCAATTAGGCATAAAAATGGCGAACTGGAGAAAAACCAGATGATGATTCAGCAGCAGAAAGATGAGCTAGAATCTAAAAATATTTATCTGACAGATAGTATAAAATATGCGAAACGAATTCAATCTGCTATTTTGCCAGATAAAGATAATTTACAATCTGCTTTTGCTAGTTATTTTGTAATATTTATGCCAAAAGATATGGTATCTGGTGATTTCTATTGGTTTGCAGAGATAGATAATAGAAAGTTTATTGCAGCAATTGACTGTACTGGTCATGGTGTTCCTGGTGCATTTATGTCGTTAATTGGGCATTCATTACTAAATCAGATTACAAAGGAAAGGCATATTTATAATACCAATGAGATTTTGGAATATCTAAATGAAGGGATTATCGAAGCATTAAAACAAGGCTCTACAACTAATGTAGATGGTATGGATGTTTCGTTATGTTGTGTCGAATCTCTAGAAGGTAACAAATCTATATTGCATTATACTGGTGCAAAATGTCCTGCATTCTACATCCCATCAGATAATAAGTTGCATAAACTAAAACCAGACAGAAGGTCTATTGGAGGTTACCAAAAGGAAAACCAGAAGCCATTTAAAATGTATTCTATAGAATTGGAAACTGGAGACAAAGTATTCCTAACTACTGATGGATTAATCGATAGCCCTGATAAAAACAGAAAACGATTTGGTACTAAAAAGCTAGAAAATCTATTGACATCAGCCGCAGATAAACCAGTTTATGACATTAAGGATGCTTTAATGTCTGAGTTTATGGAATATACTGAAGGTTGTGCCCAAAGAGATGATATTACCTTTATTGGTTTAGAGATCAGGTAATTTTAGCTATAGTAAATCGGTTTGCTATTATTTTTTTGAAAAGCCGCATCAATACCATATTTACCAGATCCAGTTAAAAGTAAAACTATACTTATACATAAGTAAAGAAGTGCTTTTTCTTTAGTTGCAAATGGATCTGCAGAGTGTGTAATAAACGCTGCTGTAATCATAGTTAAGCTCATTAATAAAGAAGCTGGTCTGGTAAGTAAACCAAGTGTAATTAATATACCTCCTACAAATTCTGATAAAGCTGCTGCCCAAGCAAAAAACACTGGTAAAGGAAAACCAATGTTTCCAGTTGCTTCTATAAAACCTGCTGAAGGTGGAAGTTTTCCAAAGCCATGAGCCAAGGCCATCGAAAGCCCTGTAAATACCCTAAGTATTAGTAATGCAAGATTTGTAGTTGATGAAGATTGTTCAACAGAACCGATTAGAAATTTTTTAATCATTATAAAAGATAATCGCTGAGTTTAAATTGAGTCTAAATTAATAAATAATCCCACAATAATTATCCCAGCCATTACATAATGTCTAATAAAAAGACATTAATGTGATTATCGTATTTCATGCTGGCTTCTAATATGCTTTTTCAGTTTGTGAAATATTTAAACTCTTGCTTTTGTCGGTTACTTTATAAATTCCAGGCTGATGATGAAAGGGGATTATAGATAAATCTGGCAGTTTTTGATTATAAAAACGCATATCAGTTTCTGCAAGATTTGTTCTAAGAGTTTTAGAATTAGTGAGTGTTTTCATAACCATATCTGTTAAGATGAGATATTAAGTTATTAAATAAACCTGCATTTTTTTATGATGGAAGTCACATTCGAAAGATGAAGTTGATTAAAAATATTAGAACTTTTCTAAGCCCAATCCGAATAGTGCAAAATCATATTTAACAGGGTCATTTTTATCAAACTTTTTTAAAGCTTTATTTAGCTCTAAAGCTGCTTGCCAGTCTGTTTGTTTTCGTGTAAGTAGTTTTAGTTTTCTAGCAACACGTTCGACATGCACATCTAAAGGACAAACTAACTGGCTGGTTTTAATCTGCTCCCATATACCGAAATCTACACCAGCATTATCATTTCTTACCATCCATCTTAAGTACATATTCAATCTTTTGCAGGCAGACTTTCTCATTGGAGTGGCAATGTGTTTTCTGGTGCGTTGGGGAGCATCTGGCAAGCTAAAAAAAGTATTTTGAAAACCGATTAATGCTTTTTCTACAGTTTCATCTTTAGGTGTTAGGTGAGAAGAAAAAGCAGTTTCTAGCGATTCGTTTGATGAATAATAATGTTTGAAAAACTCAATAAAATAGAGTAAATCAGTAGTATTAAATGTTCGATGTTTAAAATCTAGTAGTTTTTTTAGGTCATCCTCTTGATGATTAATAATAAAATCGTGCGGTGCATTATCCATCAATGTTGATAACTCTTTGCATTTGTTGATAATAGTAATTCTTTGCCCCCAAGCTAGCATAGCAGCCATAAAACCCATAATTTCTATATCTTGCTGCTTGGTAAAACTATGAGGAATACAAATAGGATCGTTTTCTATAAAATTAGGTTGGTTGTATTCTAAATACTTTAAATCTAGAAGTGACTTAATCTGACTAATTTTCAATGTGTTCTGGTTTGCTTTAAAAATGCGAAGTTACTTTTTCTTTTTTTCTGGCTTCTTCCCTTCTACTACAATTACAATTTCGCCTTTGGCATTTCCTTCTTTTTGATAATAATCAGCTATTTCTTTTAAAGTTCCGGTAATATTTTCTTCGTAGATTTTTGTCAGTTCTCTAGACACACAAGCATTTCTATCTTCACCAAAGTATTCGGCAAATTGGAGCAACGATTTTACAAGTCTGTGAGGAGACTCATAAAATATTATAGTCCTTTCTTCTTCTGCAAGTTGTAGTATTCTGGTTTGTCTTCCTTTTTTGTGAGGCAAGAATCCTTCAAACACAAACCTGTCTGAAGGGAGGCCTGAGTTAACAAGCGCAGGCACAAAAGCAGTTGGTCCCGGTAAACATTCTACTTTTACATTTTTTTCGTTACAAGCTCTTATTAGTAAAAACCCGGGGTCAGAAATTACAGGCGTACCAGCATCTGATACAAGTGCTAGTACTTTCCCACTTATCAACATATCAACAACTTTATTCACAGTTTTATGCTCATTAAAAGCATGGTGGCTGTGTAAAGGCTTGCTGATTCCTAAATGCTTAAGTAAAATTCCTGTTTTTCGAGTATCTTCTGCTAGAATAGCATCTACATGTTGTAAAATTTTAACAGCACGATAAGTGATATCCTCCATGTTTCCAATAGGAGTTGGAACTACAAAAAGAGAAGTATCACCTAAAATTTGCTTACTTGTATCCTGTTCTTCCAGAGTATTGGTTTCAGAATGTTGAGTGTCGTTCTGAGAACTTTCCTGTTTCTCTGGATTCTTTTTGGAAGACATCAATTACTTATTTATTTCAATCTTTTTAAGAATGGATTCTACTATATATTTTGAAGATATACCATCAGCTTCTGCTTCATAATTCAGCAAAATTCTATGGTTAAGTACATCATAAGCCACTTCTTTAATATCTTCAGGAAGTACATAGTTTCTGCCCTCTAAAAATGCAATTGCTTTTGCAGCTCTGTTTAAGTTAATAGAAGCCCTTGGCGATGCACCAAACTGAATGTATTCCGAAAGCTCATTTAAACCAAAGTCTTTAGGGAAACGAGTGGCAAAAATTAACTCAATAATATATTTCTCAAGACTCTCAGAAATAGACACTTGGTTTACAGCATCTCTTATGGCAAAGATGTCTTGTTTAGTAAGTATCTGATTAATTTGAGTATTAAAAGAAATATTAGACATTCTACGCATTACTTCCATTTCGTCTTCTTTAGAAGGATAAGAAATGTAAATTTTAAGCATAAAACGGTCAACCTGAGCTTCTGGCAATGGATAAGTACCTTCTTGATCTACTGGGTTTTGAGTAGCAAGTACTAAGAAAGGCTTGTCTAATTTAAAAGTAGTTTCACCAATTGTTACCTGTCTTTCCTGCATCGCTTCGAGTAAAGCAGCTTGTACTTTTGCAGGAGAACGGTTTATCTCATCAGCAAGAATTAAGTTAGAGAAAATAGGGCCTTTTTTTACCTCAAACTGCCCATCACGTTGGTTATATATCATTGTACCGATAAGGTCGGCAGGTAAAAGGTCTGGTGTAAACTGTATACGCTGAAAGTCTGATTGTAAAACTTTAGAAAGTGTATTTACAGTAAGTGTTTTTGCTAGTCCAGGAACACCTTCTAACAGCACGTGGCCATTTGTAAAAAGTCCCACCAATAGTCTGTTAACCATGTATTCTTGACCAACTACAATTTTTCCAACTTCTGTAATAACCTGCTTAATTTTCTCATGCAGGGTGTGTGTATTTTCAGTATTTGCGAACTCAGTCATCTGATAAAAAATAGCTTACAAAAAAATTTGATGAGCAAAACTAATCGATGCCCTTCTAAAACCGAAATATAGCTTAGATGAACGGTAAAAAGTAATTTCAGGGTAAAAACAAATTAATTTACTGTTTTTTGAGCCATATAGAATCTTTAAGAGTTCTTATATATTTCTCTTCGAGCTTTTCTATCTTAAATAAATAAAGTTTTAGTGAGTCTCGATTAAAGAAATTAGGTTCAAAAAGTTCAATAGCATAAATGCTGTCGCCCGAAAAAATATTTCCTGTTTTGCCTTTATTGTCAATAGCAAAGAAAGTACCTTGTTCCTCAAGGTTTTCACTTGTTTTTAATAAAAGTACATTTGGTTGCTGAGATGGATTAGCTTTTTCTGATAAAACTCGATCTAAAAAACTATTGTTTTCGGGAATTGAATAACTGTATGCAGAGTTTATAATACTTTCTTCAAGAGGAAAATTATTGCTGCTATCAACTGGGGTAAAAGTATTATACTGGCTTAAGAGCAGTTTCTTTTTTTGAGCTTGTTCTAGTGTGTAAACAGGAAAAGAATCGTCATTTCTAATATTAAAAAAGATGAGCAATGCTAAAGCAACGAAAATTGAAATTGTTAAAAGCAATGTAAGGCGCTTGTTCTTCATGCAAAAAATCTTTTCTGAAAGATACGTAAAATTGTAGCTGAGTTTTTTTAAAAAGCGCTTTTTTAAAAGTATTCATATTTTTTTAATACTGTTTTTACAGAAGATGAGTCTTTGAATCAAAAACTTGAAGAGAAATTAATAGTAATCAGACTTTTTGCATTGATAGTAATAGATATATTTACGGTATATTTTTTTGATACATGCGCATTTCATATAAAAACAGCTTTCATTTATTCTTATTAATAGCATTAGTTTTTCAGCTAGCTTCGGCACAAGCACAGGTTAAACTATCTCACAGAGCAAAAATTAGTGTGTTTACCATTGCTCCTGGTGGTGCAGATGATGAACTATTCACACAGTTTGGTCATAGTGCTTTTCGTGTGTTTGATCCAATGAACCGGATTGATTGGATATACGATTATGGAGTTTTTGATTTTGATGCACCTAATTTTTATTTGAAGTTTGCAAGAGGGAAGTTAAATTATATGTTGGCTAAAAGAGATTACAAGCGTTTTCTGGCAGCATATCAACATTATAATAGATCATTAACTGAGCAGGTGCTCAATCTAGATTCTGTTGAAAGACAAAAGGTTTTTGATTATTTAGAGACTAATTACCTTCCAGAAAATCGCTATTACCTCTACGACTTTTTTTACGATAACTGTGCAACTAAAATTCCATTAGTTGTAGAGGAGTCTTTAGGTGATAAAGTTGAATTTGATAGATCTCCTACTGAAGAAGATCGCTCTTTTAGAGATCTAATAGAACCTCGCCTTGTAAATCACAGATGGGGAGATTTAGGTATCGATTTGGCTTTGGGTTTACCAACCGACAAAATAGCTACAAGGTATCAATACATGTTTTTGCCATATTATGTAGAAATACAATTTGCTAAGGCAAAAATCACCCATAATGGAGAAACAGAACCTTTAGTAAGTACCACCAGGGTTGCTTTTGAAGCAACGCCAGATGATGGAAACGGGACGATTATTGGCCCGGGAATGGTATTTGGCGCATTACTAGTTTTGGTGATAGGTTTAACTTATCTCGATTTCTTTAAAAAGAAGAGAGCAAAGTGGTTAGATTTTACATTATTCCTCATTGCCGGATTAATTGGTTTGCTTTTGTTTTTCCTTTGGTTTTTAACAGATCATAAAGCAACGCATGGTAATCTCAATATTATTTGGGCATTTCCGACTCACTTGGTATTTGCCATTTTTGTATTGAAAAAGAGTTTTAAAAATTGGGTAAATACTTATGCTTTAGCGACCGCCATTGTGTTGTTGCTTTTAGTAATATCTTGGTTCTTTTTACCACAACCTTTGCATTATTCGGTGTTTCCTGTGGTAATAGCTTTAGGTATTAGGGCATTTTACATATGGTATTATCACAATAAAATCTCAAATTCCTGATTTCTTTTTGTAGCCTGTTTATATATTTTTTTATCTATGAGTATTGTAGTTTCTAACCTCACCAAAATTTACGGAAAGCAAAAAGCAGTTGATAATATTTCATTCGAAGCGCGTGAAGGCGAAATTCTGGGTTTTCTTGGTCCAAATGGAGCAGGTAAATCTACAACAATGAAAATTACTACCTGTTACTTACCACCTACAGAAGGTAATGTAGAAGTGTGTGGATATAAAGTAACCGAACAGCCAATAGAAGTTCGAAAAAATGTAGGTTACCTCCCAGAGCACAATCCATTATACTTAGACATGTATGTGCAGGAGTATTTGAAGTTTATTGCTTCTATGCATAAAATAACTGGTAGCAATGCTAAAAGCAAAACTGCTGATATGATTGATTTGGTTGGGCTCGAAAAAGAAAAAAGCAAAAAAATAGGTTCGCTTTCTAAAGGTTACAGACAACGTGTGGGTTTGGCTCAGGCACTTATTCACGATCCTAACGTTTTAATTCTGGATGAACCTACTACCGGTTTAGACCCAAACCAGATTCAGGAGATTAGGCAGGTGATTAAAAACATTGCTGTACACAAAACGGTTATCTTCTCAACGCATATCATGCAGGAGGTACAAGCACTTTGTGATAGAGTAATCATTATAAATTCAGGAGAAATTGTGGCCGACAATCAAGTTGGTAAACTTAGAACTTCCGAAACACGTGAAATAAAAATTATGCTTGAACTGGAAAGTCCGGCAGATATTTCTTCGGTAAAAGATGTAGAAGGTGTACTTGATTTTGAAGAGAAAGGAGAAAAATCATATATCATAAAAGCAGTTCCTGATACTGATATAAGGGGTGATATTTTTAGAAAAGCAGTAGCCAGTAACTGGGTAATTACAGGTTTAAGTCAAGAAGAAGTATCACTTGAAAATATATTCCAAAACCTTACCCGTAAAAAATAGTCATGGATGGCTTCCATTGAAGATACACCCTGTTTATTTGCTCTCGATATAGGTACTACAGCCATTAAGTTTGTAGTATTTGATAAAAATCTAGAAATCCACTATCTGGAAGAAACGGAAGTTCATACTTACAGACCTGCCGAAGGCGAAAGCGAACAAGAAGCAGAAGAAGTATGGCAAAAAGTGAAAGCTGGTATTTTGAAGATGAGTAAAAAGTTTTCAAATCCACTTTCTTTGAGTTTTAGTGCTGGTATGCACAGCATTATTCCAGTTGATAAACAAGGTTCTTCCCTACACAAAGCCCTACTCTGGTCTGACCTAAGAAGTAAGCAAATTGCCTATGATTTAAGAAAAACAGATAAAGGGATGAAGCTTTATAGAGAGACAGGTACGCCAATCCATCCGATGTCTCCGCTTTGCAAGCTGCTTTGGTTTAAAGAACAGCAATCAGAAGTATTTGATAAAGCTGCCAAATTTGTATCCATCAAAGAATATATCATTCATAAGCTTACAGCTAAGTATGTAATTGACTACTCAATTGCTTCAGCTTCTGGCATGTTTCAACCAGAAAAAAACTGTTGGCATCCAGATGTTTTAAAATTGATTGGTATAGATGAGGATAAGCTTTCTGTAATTACAGAGCCAACCAAACAAGTTCCTTTAATTAAAGAAATGGCAGATGAGCTACAGTTGCCTAAAGATTTTACATTAATCTCAGGTGGTAGTGATGGTTGTTTATCGAATTTGGGAGACAATGCTACCGAAGTTGGTATTTATTCCATTTCCATAGGTACAAGTGGTGCAGTAAGAACTGTTTCAGATAAGTTTATTACAGATAAACAGATGCGACTTTTCTCTTATAAGTTAGATGAAGGATATTATGTGCATGGTGGAGCGATTAATACAGGTGGAGTAGCATTAGAGTGGTTAGGTAAAGAGATGTTTGGTGATGAAGATAAACCGCTTTCACCAGTAGAAATAACCAAGTTGGCAGAAGCTAGTGAACCAGGAGCATCAGGTTTACTCTTTTTTCCATACCTACAAGGAGAAAGAGCTCCATTTTGGAAACCAGATATTGATGGCGCATTTTTAGGTCTCACCATCAAACATGGGAAAAAACAAGTGGCTAGAGCCGTAATGGAAGGTGTATTATATAACCTTTGTTATGTAATGGGCACTGTTTCAGATTTGCATCCGAAGCCAGTTACAATTAAGGCAAGTGGAGGTTTTACAAAATCAGACTTTTGGTTACAGATGTTAGCCGACATATCTAATTGCAAAGTAGAGGTAGACGATGGTACAGCCAGTGCTGCCAGAGGTGCCGCTATTTTGAGTTTACGAGCTTTAGGATTGGAAGAAGGTATAAGTGCTAAAGATCATTTTGATGGCAAAAAATATAACCCTGATAAAGAAAAGCATAAACTCTACAAAAAGTCTTACAACAGCTTTGTAAAGTTTATGCCTGAGGTGGCTAGCTATTCAGAAAAAAGTGTTGATTAATTTTTACTGAAATTAGCATTAAATACTGGGAGTAACCTTAATCCTTTTGGGTTGCTAGCTACATAATTTAATAGTCCTAACTGTAAACCTTTTATATTTTTGGTATAGTTAAAAACACCGATAGTTAATCCTTTTTGTGTTCCTTTTACTTTATGGTAAGCACTTACTGAAAGTCCAGATAGCGTTCCATCATTTTCAATCTTTACATGTGCAGGGGCAATCGTAATTCCTTTAATTTCCTCTCCTCCTACTCCAACAACTGCTATATTCAGTCCATATACTTTTTTGCTTCCTATTCCGATACCAGCAATGTTAATCCCAGTTATTTTTTCACCAGCACCCATTCCAATACCTGTAATATTGATTCCTTTTAATTCTTCACCAGCTCCTAAGCCTATACCAGATATATTAAGTCCGGTAAGGTTTTCTCCTGCACCTATACCAATAAAAGAAAGGTTTATACCAGTAATGTTTTCTTTAGCTCCAAGTCCAAGAGCAGCAAAGGAAATTCCTTTAATACTTCCTCCTGCTCCCATTCCAAGTCCACCGAAGCTAATTCCATTAATATCGCCACTAGCTCCTAAACCTAAACCAGCTGCTGTAATTCCGTAAATATCACCACCAGCACCAGCTCCTAAACCTGCGAGAGTAATTCCACTAATGTCATCTCCTGAACCAAGTCCAAGACCACCAACATTAAACCCTTTCAAATTTCCACCACTACCAATACCAAGTCCACCAATGTTGATACCGTTCATATCATCTCCAGTACCAGCTCCAAGAACTCCCACATTAATACCATTCATGTCGTTGTCTGCACTCATTCCAATACCAACGGCAATACCATTAATAGTTCCTGTTCTTACTATTGGTAAACCAACAGCCAAACCATTTACCACGCCATCTACAGAACCTTCATTAAACTTGGTATAAGGCTCCCAAATAGTTAGATAAAAAATATTGGCCTTTTCAAAATCTCTATCTCTGTAGTTAAATCTAAATCCAGTAAAATTTGGTGAGTTACCAAAGCTAAGTCCCCAAGTTTTGGCTGGTATATTTACACCTTGTGCGTATGTTTCATTAAAAATTAAAACACTAAGAAAAAAACTCAACACTATAAATTGCCTGATTTTCATAATAGCAAGTACTTAAAAATTTATTTAAACATTATTCTGAAAATCGCTTAAACAGTACTATTAAAGCGATTAAAATTTCACATTTGAGCATTAGATGCAATTCGTTGCAAGTCGGTTGCCTCGAAATTCAGATTTTATTGAAGTGGATAAGTTTTAAGTGTTAATTTTGCCAGTTAGGATAAAGGAAGAAACATTTCCGCAACAAGAAAACAACATAGGATGCCCTCAAAAAAATTATTTTTACTAGATGCCATGGCACTGATTTATCGTGCCCATTTTGCTTTTAGCAAAAACCCTCGTGTCAATTCTAAAGGAATGAATACCGGAGCCGTATTGGGATTTACCAATACATTGTGGGAGATTATTAGAAAAGAGAAGCCTTCGCACATTGGAGTGGCATTTGATACCCATGCACCTACTTTCAGACATATAGAATATAAAGAATACAAAGCGCAGCGAGAAGCCCAGCCGGAAGATATTCAGGTAGCAGTTCCTTATGTGAAAAAACTGGTTAAGGCTTTTCAAATACCTGTTTTAGAATTGGATGGTTACGAAGCGGATGATGTAATTGGAACCATTGCCAAGCAAATGTCTAAGCACGATTTTGAAGTATTTATGATGACACCAGATAAAGACTACGGTCAGTTGGTAGAAGATCATATTTACTTATACAAGCCTGCTTTTATGGGTAATGGTGTTGAAGTAATGGGTATTCCAGAAGTATTAAATAAGTGGAATATTTCTCGAATAGATCAGGTAGTAGATATGCTAGGTCTACAAGGAGATAGTGTAGATAATATTCCAGGTATTCCGGGAATTGGACCTAAAACCGCTGCCAAACTTTTAGAACAGTACGATACTGTAGAAGGAATTATCGAGCATGCAGATGAGCTTAAAGGCAAGCAAAAAGAGCGTGTAAAAGAAAATGCAGACTTGGCGGTACTTTCAAAGAGATTAGCCAAGATTGATATAGAAGTTCCAATAGAATATTCGGAAGAAGATTTAGTATATCAGGGATTTGAAGAAAAAAGTCTGAAAACCTTATTCGATGAGCTCGAGTTTAGAACTCTTGCCGATAGAATAATGGGCAAAGAAAAATCTGCTACAAAAAAGAAAACAAAAGCTACAGCAGCTAGTAGTGGACAAATGTCTTTATTCGAAAAGGCAGAAGAGAAAGAAGAAACAATTCTACCAACAGAAAAGAAAGATATTAGTAGCGTTGCACACAATTACTATTTGGTAGACGAAGAAGAAAGAATGCTGGAACTGGCAGACTTCTTAAGCAAACAGGACGAATTCTGTTTTGATACTGAAACAACTAACCTTGATCCTTTTGAGGCAGAGTTGGTAGGGATTTCATTTTCTTATGTAACTGGCGAGGCTTATTATATCAATGTTCCGTCAGATAAGGAAAAGGCTCAGCAAATTGTAGACATATTTAAACCTGTTTTCGAGAATGATAAAATTATGAAAATAGGCCAGAATGTGAAGTATGATAGAATTGTGCTAGAAAACTACGGCGTATCTCTCAAAGGAAAAATCTTTGACACCATGTTGGCGCATTATCTCATAGAGCCAGATATGAGACATAATATGGATGTACTGGCAGAAACTTATCTGAATTACACTCCTGTTTCAATTGAAACCCTTATTGGTAAAAAAGGTAAAAAGCAGAAAAGCATGCGAGATGCCGATCCTGTATTAGTAACAGAATACGCAGGCGAGGATGCTGATATCACATTGCAATTAAAACAAGTTTTTGCTCCCCTACTCAGCGAAGAAAAAATTAAGAAACTATTTTTTGATGTTGAGTGCCCACTGGTTGAAGTGCTTTCAGATATTGAGAGAAATGGTGTGAAAATAGATACAGCAGCGCTTAAAAATTATTCAGAAGAAATTCAGAATGATGTAACTGAGCTTGAGAAAGGTATTTATGAAAAGGCTGGTGAAGAATTTAACATTGGCTCACCAAAACAGCTTGGCGAAATTCTTTTCGATAAGTTAAAACTGGTTGATAAGCCGAAAAAGACCAAGTCTGGCCAATATGCAACAGGTGAAGAAATTTTGGTTACCTTATCGCAAGAGCACGACATTGTTCAGCAGATTTTAGATTACAGACAATTGCAAAAACTAAAATCTACTTATGTAGATGCCTTGCCAACCCTTATTAGTCCGAAAGATGGTTTAATTCATACTTCATACAACCAAGCAGTAGCAGCTACAGGTCGATTGAGTTCTACAAACCCTAACCTGCAAAACATACCAATTAGAACAGATAGAGGTAGAGAGATTAGAAAAGCTTTTGTTCCTCGTAGCGAAGACTATATTATAATGGCAGCCGATTATTCTCAAATCGAACTGCGTATAATGGCAGCCTTTAGTAAAGATGAGGTTATGATCGATGCTTTTAAAAACGGCAGAGATATTCACGCTACTACAGCAAGTAAATTGTATAAAGTACCTTTAGAAGAGGTTGATGGTGAGATGAGAAGAAAGGCAAAGACCGCCAATTTTGGTATAATCTATGGAATTTCTGCTTTCGGTCTGTCACAACGTCTTAATATTCCAAGAAAAGAAGCTGGCGAATTGATCGAAGCTTATTTCGAAGAGTTTTCATCTATAAAAAAATATATGGATGAAATAATCAATTTTGGTAGAGAACACGAATATGTAGAAACCATTCTTGGCAGAAAGAGATATTTAAGAGACATCAACTCAAGAAACTATACACTTAGAGGTTTTGCAGAGCGAAACGCGATTAATGCACCAATACAAGGAAGTGCTGCTGACATGATTAAAATTGCCATGATTCAAATAAACGATTGGCTGAAAAAAGAAAAGCTGCAAAGTAAAATGATTATGCAGGTGCATGATGAATTGGTGTTTGACGTGCATAAAGATGAGCTTGAATTAATGAAGAAGCAGATTCCAGAAATGATGAAAAATGCTTTGACTTTAGATGTGCCAATGGAAGTAGAAACAGGCACAGGGAATAACTGGTTAGAAGCACATTAATCTTTTACTGTCATGAGAATTTACTGGGTTGACGAATTGCAATCAGGGAAAATTGGCATGATGGCGCGACCAAGAGGAAACGATTGGTTAGAAGACGAAATAAAAAAGTTAAGCTTAAAGAATGTTGATATTCTACTTTCTTTATTAGAAACTCAAGAAATAAGAGAATTGGAACTTGAAGAAGAAGCATACTTTTGTAAAAAGTATAATTTGCAATTTCTTCATTTTCCAATTCAAGACAGAAATATTCCTGAAAACAAGAAAGCATTTATCAGGCTCGTATCTTTTCTCGCTTCTCAGATTAAATTAGGGAAAAAGATTGTAATCCATTGCAGAATGGGAATTGGAAGAACTGCTACAGTTACAGCTGCTTTATTAATAAAATGTGGTTTTTCAGCTAAGGGTATTTTTGAGTTTCTTAAGCAAAAGAGAGAATTACAGGTTCCAGATACTGAGCAACAAATTAAGTTTATTGAAGAAATATCTGAAGAGATAAACAATTAAGTTCGAAATTTTCTTCTCTTAAAAGAAATTAACAGGCATAATTTATTCTAATATTTGAATTAGTCTTTAACTTAACACGTTTTTTTGGGCTTCTTAAGTAGATGTCATAGCAAGTAGTGCCAATATGGCAGTGTATTGCCAAATTGCATGACTTTAGAACAGTGAAAGACCGAGACTATTTGTAAATTTGAAAGTATTTAGCTGTACGAATTTGAGATAGCACCTATCAACAGAATAATATTAAAATCATACAAAAATGATCAACTCACTTACAAAGGCATTCTCTAAAATATTCGGTACCAAAACCGATAAAGATTTGAAGGAGCTGTTGCCTATTGTTGAAAAAATCAATATAGAATACAAGCAGCTGACAGATATATCTGATGATGAGCTACGTGAAAAAACTGATAATATCAGAGAAAAAATTGATGCGCACTTAAAAGGCATTGATGATGAAATTGCAAAGCTACATCAGTACATTGCAGATCATCCTGAACTTGATATAGATGAGAAAGAAGCTACTTTCGATAATATAGATAAACTGGAAGAAGACAGAAATACTTCTTTAGAAGAAGTATTGATGGAGGTTCTCCCAGAGGCTTTTGCAATAGTGAGAGAAACTGCAAGAAGGCTTAAAGAGCATAAGCAATTAGCAGTAAGCATCTCTGAGTATGACGAAAGAATGGCTGCTTCTAAAGATTATGTTACCATTAAAGATGGTAAAGCAATTTGGGCAAACCAGTGGATGGCAGCAGGTAATCTTATTACTTGGGATATGGTGCATTACGATGTGCAGTTGATTGGTGGTATTGTTCTACATCAAGGTAAAATTGCTGAGATGGCAACTGGTGAAGGTAAAACCCTTGTTGCAACCTTGCCTTCGTTCCTAAATGCTTTAGCTCGTAGAGGGGTGCATATCGTAACTGTGAACGACTACCTTGCAAAAAGGGATGCTGAGTGGATGGCGCCTATTATGGAGTTCCACGGTTTAAGAGTAGACTGTATAGATAAATACAAACCTCACTCAGATGCTCGTAACGAAGCTTACAAAGCAGATATTACTTATGGAACAAACAACGAGTTTGGTTTCGATTATCTAAGAGATAATATGGCTCGCTCACCAGAAGAGCAAGTACAGCCAAAACACCACTATGCAATGGTCGATGAGGTTGACTCAGTTTTAATTGACGATGCACGTACACCTCTTATAATTTCTGGTCCGGTTCCTAAAGGTGATGAGCACGAGTTTTATGATTTAAAACCAAGAGTTCAAAAACTTGTTGATGCACAGCGTAAATTGTGTATGGAGTATCTGAAAGACGCACAGAATAAAATAGCTGCTGGAAACGACGATGAAGGCGGTCTTTCACTTCTAAGAGTTTACAGAGGTTTGCCAAAATATAAACCTCTTATTAAATACCTTTCTAAAACAGGTATCAGAGCAAAACTTCAAAAAACTGAGAATTACTATTTACAGGAGAATTCGAAGTTAATGCCTGAGGCAGATAAAACATTATTCTTTACAATTGATGAAAAGAACAATGTAATTGACCTTACAGAAAAAGGGCTTAACCTGATTACACAAGAAGGTGAAGATAGAGATTTCTTTGTGCTTCCAGATATTAGCATTAAACTAGATGCTTTGGAGAAAGACACTTCAATAGAAGACAAAGAAAAATTAGTTAAAAAAGACGAGTTAATTTCTGAATATACTGCAAAAACGCAGAGAATCCATACAGTAAACCAGTTACTAAAAGCTTATACTCTTTTTGAGAAAGACGATGATTACATCATTGTAGACTCTAAAGTAAAGATTGTAGATGAGCAGACTGGTCGTGTAATGGAAGGAAGAAGATATTCTGATGGATTACACCAAGCTTTAGAAGCAAAAGAAAATGTAAAAGTTGAAGATGCTACGCAAACATATGCAACAGTAACGCTTCAAAATTACTTTAGAATGTACCACAAGCTTGCTGGTATGACTGGTACTGCAGAAACAGAAGCTGGTGAGTTCTGGGAGATATATAAACTGGATGTTGTAGTAATTCCTACAAACCGTCCAATTGCTCGTGACGATAGAGAAGACAAAGTTTATAAAACTGTTAGAGAGAAATTTAATGCAGTAGCCAAAGAGATTCAAGATTTGGTTGATGCAGGAAAGCCAGTACTAGTAGGTACAACATCAGTAGAAAATTCAGAAGTGTTGAGCCGTATGCTTAAATTAAGAAAAATTGAGCATCAGGTATTAAATGCAAAACAACACGCTCGTGAGGCAGATGTAGTTGCAAGTGCAGGTATGCCAGGTACAGTAACTATTGCTACAAACATGGCAGGTAGAGGTACCGATATTAAGCTTCATCCTGATTCTAAAAGTGCGGGTGGTTTAGCAATTGTAGGTACAGAACGTCACGAATCTCGACGTGTAGATAGACAGTTGCGTGGTCGTTCAGGTAGACAGGGTGATCCGGGTGCATCTCAATTCTTCGTATCATTAGAAGATAACTTGATGCGTCTATTTGGTTCAGAGAGAATTGCCAAAATTATGGATAGGTTAGGTTTGGAAGAAGGCGAAGTAATTCAACATTCAATGATTACCAAATCTATCGAAAGAGCACAGAAAAAGGTAGAGGAAAACAACTTTGCCATAAGAAAGCGTCTATTAGAGTATGATGACATCATGAACTCTCAGCGTGAGGTAATCTACAAAAGGCGTAAAAATGCACTTTTCGGTGAGCGTCTACAGTTAGACATCATGAACAACTTCTATGAGGCAGCAGAAAATGTTGTTGAAAATACGGTTGGCGATTTTGACGGTTTCCGTTTAGAGTGTCTACATGTATTTGGTATAGATGTAAGTGTTTCTCAAGATGAGTTTGCTAAGGCAGATGCTCCAGTACTTGCTAGCAAAGTTTATCACGAAGCTCATAACCATTACCAAGAGAAGAACAAGCAGATTATGGAAAAAACCTATCCGGTAATTTCCAGAGTGTTTGAAGAAAAAGGTGCTACTGTAGAAGAAATTGTTGTTCCTTTTACTGATGGTAAAAAGCTTGTGAATGTAATTGTAAACCTTAAAAAGGCAAAAGATAACAATTGTGCAGAGGTTGTAAAATCTATGGAACAGTTCATTTCACTTGCTATAATAGACCAAGGTTGGAAAGAGCACTTAAGAGAAATGGATGAGCTGAAAGAGCAAGTGCAAAATGCCCGTTACGAGCAAAAAGACCCATTGGTAATATACAAATTTGAGGCATTTGAGTTGTTCAAAGGTTTTATGGGTTCTATCGCTAATGATATTGTGACTTTCCTTTCTAAAGCTAACATCGCAGTGAATGATCCAGACGATGTGCAAAGTGCTAGAAGAGTTAAACAGCAAAACAGTTCACAAAAAGTTCGTGAGACTAAAGCGGAATCAGGTTCGGTACTAAGTGGCGGTAGTGGAAACGCTCCTCAACCACAAGCTCCAAGAAGAGAGGTGGAAATTACCAAGCCTAGACAAGTTAACAGAGTGATAGGTAGAAACGACAAAGTAACTGTTAAATATAATGACGGTACTACCAAAAAAGATGTAAAGTTTAAAACAGTAGAAAAAGATATACTGGAAAACAAGTGCGTTTTGGTAGAGTCTTAAAAACAAAAGAATAAGTATTCACCCAAATATAAAAAGCCGATATCTACAACATATCGGCTTTTTCAATAATTGTTTTTCTCAAGGTAAATAATACTAAGTAATCAAGTATTAAGTCAAATTAATATTGATTGAAACTATAATGGAACTGTATCTATTGTTGAACAAATAAGCTTGATTTATTTTGAAGAAGTTTGAGTTTGTATAGAAGTAATTTGAAAAGGCTTTCCTCCCCACCTTTCGTTTGGCTTTACTTGTTTTATATTACCAGAAACTACTACTCTTAATTCTTCCTTTCTGTACTTTACTGGTAAATTACAAGGATAAAACCTTTGACCGTCTTCCAACTCAATCATGTAAACTCTCACCGAAAGTATAATTTTGCCCGCTGTGTTTATTATTTCTCCTGCATTTTTACGGTCGTCGAACTGGCAATTTGCTTCAATTAGTGAAAGATCGTTATGTGTTTTTTGGTTAGAAGCATCAACTTCATCAACACTAGAAGTATTATCCCTTTGTTCGGGACTTGCATGCTGCGATGTTTTACAAGAGTACAATACAAACATACAACAGAATACAAGTAGCCTTCTCAAATTAATAAAAGTTGAAAAAATATAATTTGTACAGGCTCTCAGTTCTGTACATAGATGAAAAAATTACTGTTTGAATTTGATAAAAAAATTTTACAGAATCAAGTAATTGAATAATATTTATTTTGCATTTATTAACTTTTGAAAAATATTATAATTTTTTCTTCAAAAAATGCAATGCGATTTTAATATGAAAATTTTAAGGAATAAATGCTATACATTTAAGCTCTACAGCGATGGGAGTTGGTAAGGCATTTACTTCAACAGTAGTTCTACAAGGTTGGAAATCTTTAAAATAACTGGCGTATATTTTATTAAATTCTTTAAAGTCACTCTTTATATTTGTGAGGAATACAGTAACATCTATCAGGTTATTCCATTGTGCTCCTGCATCTTCTAGTATAAACCTAATGTTCTCGAAAACTGCATGTGTTTGGGTAACGATGTCGTAACTTACAATTTCACCATATTCATTAAGAGAAACACCAGGAATTTCTTTTAGCCCTTTCTTTCTTGGCCCTACACCAGATAAATATAGAAAGTTGCCTACTTTTTTTGCATGTGGATAAGCTCCTACTGCTAGCGGTGCTCTATTAGAGTTGAAATCTTGAATGTCGTTTTCCATATTAAAAAATTCTGGCAAAGATGAATATCAAGAACTATGAGGTAAGTAAAAAATCAGCTTATGCTTTCTGCATTTTATCCTTTTGTAAATCTTTTTGAGAAGGTTTGTCATTATCAGATTTTTCCTTGTCTTCTTTTTCAGATTTCTCAACCTTTTCGGGCTCAGGCTTATTAGCTAGGTATTCATTTAATTTAGTTCTTATTTCAATAGGAGAAAGGTTATGGAAAATCTCACCGTTTGCCACATAAGATAATTGGCCTGTTTCTTCAGATACGATTAGCACAACAACATCATCTCTTTCTTCAGACATACCGATTGCAGCTCGGTGCCTCAATCCCATAGTTGCTGGGATATTTTGATTTTCAGAAACAGGTAAAATACATCTGGCTGCTACTACTCTTCCTTTATGGATAATTACTGCACCATCGTGCAAAGGACTATTTTTAAAGAAAATAGACATTAGCAATCTCTTAGAAACTTTGGCATCTAAGATATCGCCAGTTTCTGCAAAAAACTTTAGTTCGTCGTCTTTAGAAACTACTATAAGTGCGCCTGTATTTGTAGCTCCTAAAGATTTAAGTGCTTCTATAATAGAGGTAATGTCGTAATTATCTTTACTATTGGTTTTACCAAAGTTGAAAAAATTGGCAATAGTAAGGTCTTTTAAGTTGGTGCTTTTGCCAACTAATAATAAAAATTTTCTGATTTCATTCTGAAAAATAATTAATGCCCCCAACACTCCTACACTCATAAATTGACCTAAAATGGAAGTAAGCATTTCCATTTCGGTAGCTTTTACCACAAGATATACCAGATAAACTAGTAAGAAGCCCAGTGAAACACGCAAAGCAACACTCCCTCTTATTAGTTTATAAACATTGTAGAGTAAAACGGCTACCAGAGTAATATCCAGTAAGTCAACAAATCTGATTTCTAAAAATCCGACATTAAATAGGAACATGTCAGGTAAAGTATAAAAATTAATTTTTTAAAAATATGAATATCACTTCCATCAGAAAATATTTTAAGATGTAGTTAATTTCATTGTAATTAGTCGTACAACAGCCTTATGATTTGATTTGCTTCCCGCACATCGTGTACGCGAAGTATTGAAGCTCCATTTTTTAATGCTAATGTATTAATTGCAGTAGTTCCGTTGAGTGCTTCTGCTGGAGTGATACCCAGCTTTTTGTAAATCATAGATTTTCTAGAAACACCTACGAGTATTGGTAAATTTAAAATATTAAATTGGTCCAAATGGGAAAGTAGAAAATAATTTTGCTCTAAATTTTTAGAAAAGCCAAATCCCGGATCAAGAATAATATCAGTGCAACCTGCTTTGGTTAAAAAGTCTATTTTCTCTCTAAAGTAAGCAAGCATCTCAAGTATAATGTTATCATATTGAGTATAAGTCTGCATATTTTGAGGAGTACCTTGCATATGCATTAAAATATAAGGCACTTTTAACGCAGCTACAGTTTGCAACATCTCTTTATCTATATTTCCACCCGAGATGTCATTAATAATAGCAGCACCGACCTCAACGGCCTTTTGGGCAACACTCCCTCTAAATGTATCTATAGAAATTATAATATCTGGATATTGGGCAACTAGTGCTTCTATTACTGGAACTACACGGTCTATTTCTTCTTGTGGGGAGACATTTTCTGCATTTGGTCTTGAAGAGTATCCTCCTACGTCAATTATTGTTGCGCCATCTTTTAGCATTTTGCCAGCATGCCCAATTGTTTGAGCTATATCACCAACCCATTTACCTCCATCGAAAAACGAATCTGGAGTAATATTTAAAATCCCCATTACAATTGGTTTTTTTAAAGATAATAGCCGGCCTTTTATATTAAGAGTATATTTTTGAGATAGCACTTCCATTAAAAAATATTTTGCTAGTATAATTTATAAGTTACTTAAATTAATAAGTGTTTATATTTATTAAATAAATTTTAAAGAAACTCCTTTGAGTTCCTAATAGACTCTAGAAATCTCAGTTTTTTTGATAATAAATATTAATAGAGTCTGATTTTTTATAATTTTCTTCAATATAAAAAAATAATTGAATTCTAATGAAGCCTAAAATTATCATACCAGTTTTACTAATCTTGGCATTTGCTATTGTTAAGCTTAAACAAATTGAAGAGAAAAAACTTGAGGCGCAGTTAATTGCTTCGAAGGAAGATTTTCAACAAATAGTAAATAATTTTAAAACACCAGAAGATTACATAAACTCACTTAGTTTAAGTGAAATAGAGAAAGCTAATTGGAAAGTATATTCAGAGAAATTTAACCTCATTGAAGATAGTTATTTGGATACAATGTGGTTTACACATAAGAATTTTTTAAAAGAGAATGATGAATTAATTTTAGCATGCAAGTTTAATGATAAGGGTAATCTTAAATTAATCAGTCATTATACAAGCACAGAGCCTCTACAGCATTATCAAATTCAGTTGGTAATAGAAAATCAGGTTTTTGATAGTTCAATGGTATTGAGTGCAGAAAAACCATTTTATAAAGGTGAGGCAGTAAGTTTTACAGAAGAAGTTGCTTTTGATTCTGATAAAGACATTAGACTTCTTGAAAAAATTGCAGAAAATTCTTCTTCTGAAATAATGGTTCGACTTATTGGAAATCATGCTTTCAAAGAATATGTACTCTCTGAAAACATGAAACTTGCATTAAAAGATAGTTGGAGTTTTGCTAAACTGATGAATAACAAAATTTAGTTTAAGCATTTATTCACCAAACCATCCTTTTCTTAGATTTACAGATGGCATATCAGCTTCGTCGTTTAAAGAAATCTCATATGTATCAAAAAATGTATCTTCTGTCTTTTTTAGCTCAGCATGTTTGAGTTGACTATTTCTAAAGAAGTACAAATCTACATTTTCAGAAAACTGGAAGCATTCTTCGAAGTTTTTAGCCGGTTTAACATTGTTTATGGCGATAATTTCATCTCCTGTTTCTAGAAGTTCTATTGCAGGAGAATCTTCTGCTAAATCTGATACTATGAGTTTTTCTTGCACATATGAAGCCTTTAAGCCATAAAGTTTCTCAGCGAAAGAAGTTGAAGTTATTTTTTGGAAGTTAAACCCAAAAGAAGTGAATAACTTAGTGAGTGTATCTTCTAAAAGAAGCTTCCCTTCTATAAACATCTCAAAGTAACTTGACATATCTTTGCCAGCAATTTCACTCACTGCTTCTTTATAGTTTTCTATTGTATACCCACTTTTTTCATGCTTATTCCACATTAATCTCATTACATCATCTAGAGATTTTTCTCCTTTACTGTCTTTTCTAAGCTGTAAATCGAGTATTAAAGCTGCAAGTGCTCCTTTTACATAAATAGATACCTTTCTGCCGGGAATTCCTTTATCGTAACCATCTAACCACAATTCCATAGAAGAATCTGTTAACGTAGCATGTAATCGCCCATTATTATGGAAGTGTCTCTTTATAATTATATTGAGCTCTTTTATATATTGTTTTGCATCAAAAACGCCTGATCTTTTTAATATATAATCACCATAATAAGTCGTGATGCCTTCTGCAATAAATCCTGTTGGGAAATAATTCTCATTAAAATATTGATAAGGAACCATTTCGCTTGGTCTTAGTCGGGTAATGTTCCAAGCATGAAAAAGCTCGTGTGAACTCACCCCTAAAAAGTCATTATAAACTTTTTCGGTATTAAAAGCATAGTCTGGTCCAAGGGTGATTACAGTGGATTTGGCATGTTCTACACCATGATAGTTAGGATAAGGTAAAATCTGATATAGAAAATGATATTCTTTTGCCGGATAGGCACCAAAAAGTTCTATTTGGCTCTTAGTAAATTTAGAAAATGCATCTATAACTTTCGGTTTATCTATATTGACATTTCCTTGAAACCAGATGTGAAATGTTGAATTATTGCAGTCATATTTTAAGTGCGTAAGGTTATCAGATGCTATAATAGGTGAGTCAACAAGTTCAGCATAAGAAGTTGCTTTTAAAGTATTTGAGTTTACTTTCTCTAAACTACCAGCAACTTGCCATGATGAAGGAATGTCTAACTCAACTTGGTGTGTTTCGTTAAAAGACTCATCAGCAAGCATGGCACATGTAATCCAGTTAATGTACCATTGGCTATCGTCTACCCAAGTTCCTCCAGCATCCATTTGCCTAGCATAATAGCTATAATTGATCGATATTTCATCCACTGATTCAGTATTGACTATCCAAGTATCTTTATTAGTTTTTAAGTATGAAAGGGTATTGCCTTCTACATCATTCGCTATAAAGTCTCTTACATTTTTAGCGAAATTTTGTAGCTCATAACGGCCTGGTCTCCAAGATGGCAATCTAAAAATGCATTCTTTTTTACCCTTAGAACTATATGTAATCTTAATATTAAAAAAATATTTTTCTTTTATATTTCTCTTTACTTCATACTTAATCATACTGGAAAATTATATTTGTAATAATTTTATTTTTCTATAACAAAAAATTATAAAATAACCTTTAAGCTAAACTCGTAATTCTAAATGAATTATTGTTTTTAGTTAAAAAGGCTGTTATTATTTGAAATAACAATATAAAGTTTTGTTTAATACCTATAAAGCTAAATTAATTTTTATGTAAGTTAATTACTTCTTGTTTAAAAATTCATGCAATACAATCTCTTATTTTTAGAGCAAGATTGATCTCTACCACTTTATTATAATTAATTAACTTATCGAATTAAGAAACGTTAAGTTCTTCTTATAATCATTGTTAAATGCTGCCGTTAGAAAATCGATTTTAACTTTAATTAATTTACCAGCATATTATCCCTTTATTAGATGATTATAGGTATTACGATTAACAGATCTTGGAATATTTACAACTTTCGAAAGGGCCTTATTCAATCATTATTGAAAGACGGGCATGAGGTTGTAGCAATTGCTCCTGAAGACGGATATGGAAAAAAGCTAGAAGACCTTGGTTGTAAATTTTATTCTTTGGATATGGATAATAAGGGTTCAAATCCATTGAACGACCTACGCCTCACAATGCAATTATATAATATTTATAAAAAAGCTAATCTTGATGTAGTTCTTCAATATACGATCAAGCCAAACATATTTGGCTCAATTGCAGCTCACCTTTGTAATATACCATCAATTTGTAATGTTACCGGTCTTGGTACAGTATTCATTCACGACAATATTACTTCTAAAATAGCTCGTTTTTTATATAAAACAGCATTCAGATTTCCATCTCATGTTTTCTTTCAAAATAGAGACGATCAAATGCTTTTTATAAGTCAAAAGCTAGTTGAAAAGAGAAAAACAAGTTTATTACCAGGTTCTGGTGTAGATATTCAACACTTTACACCCGGAAATAGAGTAGAAAATAAAGTATTTACTTTCTTACTTGTTGCGAGAATCTTATATGATAAAGGAATTGTGGAATATGTAGAAGCCGCAAGAAAGTTAAAGGCTAAAGGTATAGAAGTGAAATGCCAACTTTTAGGAGAGTTTGATTATAGTTCTGGGCTTGGTATCTACAAAGTAAAAGTAGACCATTGGGAAGAAGAAGGCTTAATAGAATACTTAGGTGCAACAAATGATGTAAGACCTTATTTAGATAATGCTGATTGTGTAGTATTACCTTCTTACAGAGAAGGAACTCCTCGTTCTTTATTAGAGGCTGCAAGCCAAGGTAAGCCATTGGTGGCAACAGATGTTCCAGGTTGTAGAGAGGTAGTTGTTGATACTTATAATGGCTTTTTATGTGAAGCAAAAAATGCAGATGACCTAAGCGAAAAAATGGAGAGAATGGTACTTTCAAGCCCAAATATGATAGAATATATGGGTAAGAATAGCAGAAAACTAGCTGAGTCTAAATTTGATGAAAAAATAGTAATTAACAGATATCACGAAAAAGTAGCTGAATGTACCAATGCAGAATTGGTTAATGCAGAAGCGAGCACTTCAGTTTTAACTTATGAAATGAGCTAAGTTTTAAAATATTCTTATTCTAAGAAAAAAGCCAGTTAGGGGATTTCCAACTGGCTTTTTTTATATCATTAATTTTAGATCTTTATTCTTAGTCTAACTAAGAAGTTAGTACCTGCTTGTGGATAAAAATGATCTTCTCTAATGATTGAACCTCCATATGCATATGCATAAGTGTAGCCATTAGATTCATATAATTCATTAAAGATATTATTCACCAATAAATCTATACCAATTTGCTTAACAAAGCTTGGAGTAAACTGATAGCTTAATCTAATATCATTAGTAAAGTAAGCATCAATTATGCGATCTTCACTTGAAGTATTATCTAGATATTGTTTGCCTACATATTTTGATAACAATGCCATTTCAAAGCCATTGTAAGGAGCGTAAATTATCTGGCTACCAGCTATCAAGTCTGGAGAAAATGCTATGTCTGTATTTCCAAGATTATTACTGATGTAGCTGAAGTCATCATAGTTGATGATGTATTCTGTGAAATCTTTATTGATGTTTTTACTGAAAGTAGCATTAGCCATCCATGTTAGTTTTTCTACAGGTTTTACCTGCCATTGAATTTCAACACCTGTTCTGTAGCTAGATGGAATATTTGTTCTAACAGAACCACCAACATCGTTTACTTCACCAGTAGGTATTAACTGATTTTTGTAATCCATTAAGTAGTAATTTACAGCGAAGGATGTATTTGCAGTATGTCTAGCATAGCCCACTTCTAAGTTTCTTAATGTTTCATGCTTTGGCTTTACACCCGGTGTAGCATCAGTGTAGTCACTTCTATTTGGTTCTTTATTGCCAATTGAAAAAGAAGTGTAAATTTCATGGTTACCGAAGAAGTATCTAGCACCAAATTTAGGATTGAAAAAGGTGAGGTTATCATCAAAATTAATCTCACGGAGGTCATTATCTATACCTTCTGAAGAATAATTAACTCGTCTCAGTTGCAAATCGCCAAATAGGAAAAGTCCAGATTTTATCTGTAAACTAGCTTTAGCATAGATGTTTGCATCGGTTTTAGTTGCATCACTTGAATAATACCTTTGATTTACATTAGCATCTGCTGGAAGTGACCTAGCCCAAATAACATCACCAAAATGACCTCCTTCGTATCTGTTCCAACCTCCACCAACAATCATATCAAATACTGAAGTATTATCTATTTTTGCATCACTTTTATAATTCAAAGAGAAAATTCCTCCGTAGAAATCATTATCGAGCCATCTTTGAACGACAATATCGCTATTCGTAATTGTATCATTATTTATTACAGGGTAAAGCTGATAACCATCAAGGCTTTTGTCGTAGCCAGCTTGTTCGAAATAACCCTTGCCTTTAGTGTAGTGTAATGCTGTATTTAATTGCCAATTCTCATTAGGCTGGTAATTATACAGAAACTGATAATGATCTTGTTGATAGTTATCAATTTCATTATCGTAGATGTAGTAATTATACGATCTGCTATCACTTTCTAACAAGTTTGTAGCTTGAGCTTCTGTGAGTCCGTTATTCCAGATATATTGTTGCATACCTTCAGTATCATTATTTAGGCGTGCTTCTGGTACTCCCCACCAAGCCTGATGAGTAACTTCTTGCCCTGAAAATATATTGAAAGTAACATTACTTTTTTCTGAGTGATAAGAGCCTGACAAATAGAACGATTTAAGTTCTGCTGCGGAGCGATCTACAAAGCCATCTGAGCTTACTTTGGACAATCTGCCATAAATGTTAAATCCTTTTCCGATTTCACCAGTGTTCACCTCAACATTATGTCTCCATGTGTTAAATGAGCCATAGCTGTTATCGATTCCAGCAAATGCTTCATTAGATGGTTGCTTGGTGTTTATATTAACACTTGCCCCAAAAGCTCCTGCCCCATTTACGGAAGTTCCAACACCTCTTTGGATGGTTACATCACTCACAGAACTAGCAAAATCTGGCATATTTACCCAAAAAACACCATGAGATTCTGAGTCATTTAAAGGGATACCGTTTACTGTAACATTAATTCTTTGTGGGTCGCTTCCTCTAATTCGCATACCAGTATAACCCACTCCTGCTCCTGCATCAGATGTAGTTACAATAGATGGTGTAAAATTGAGTAATTGGGGGAAGTCTTGTCCGAGGTTTTGCTTATCCAAGTCTTTAGAAACCAAGGTAGTTTTAGTAACAGGATAAGTTCTTTGCGCATAAACAATTACTTCTTTTCCAGAAATAACTGAAGGTTCTAGTATGATAGAAAGAGGTGAGTTTAGCTCTCCTGATATTTGCTTTTCTATAGTGTTAAAACCGACATAAGAAATAATTAATATTTGCTCTCCCTCTGGAATTCCAGTTAAGCTAAACAGACCATTTTCATTAGTAATGGTTCCTTTACTAGTGCCTTTAAGTAGGATCGTAGCTCCTGGGAGAGGTTGTAGTAATTCTGCATCTAGAATCTTGCCTTGAATGCTCGATTGCGCCTGAGCTCCAAACGAAAGAATAGAACTAAAAATAAATAGTAGAAATAATCTGTACATAGGGTAAAATATTTATGTACAGAGTACCTTGAAGAGAATAATAAAGCCCGTTGCGAAAAATGACTCCCTACGCCAGCATTACCTGGATCAGGTTCTTCGGGTATGATCTCAGCCTGAATGGCACCCCGTACTATTGTTAAAAACAATTAATAGTTCAGCAAAGCTACGCTATTGAAATAACTTTTGGTACTGAATAATTAAATTTTAATGTCTTATAGGTTTACTGATATAGCTAAAGTGCTACTCAAGATGTTTTTAAGATCTTGATCTTCAACTATTTGAGAGTGATCAGCAACTTCTAGAAATTTAGGATAAACTAAGTCAAGTTCTTCTTTAGAAAGGTCTACACCAAGAACTTTAATGCGGAAATATAATGCTGCTCTACCGCTACGAGCTGTAAGTACTATAGAAGATTTTTCAACGCCAACTTCTTCAGGATCGATAATCTCGTAATTATCTCTGTTTTTAATAAAACCATCCTGATGAATTCCAGATGAATGTGCAAATGCATTACTTCCGACAATCGCCTTATTTGGCTGGATAGGCATTCGCATAGTGTGCGAAACTAACTGGCTAATTGGGTAGATGTCTTTAGTATTAATACCAGTGTAGAAATCAAGCCATTTGTGCTTTTTTAATGCCATAACAACTTCTTCTAAAGAAGTATTTCCAGCACGCTCACCAATACCATTAATTGTACATTCTACTTGTCTTGCACCATTTTGCACACCTGTAATTGAGTTTGCAGTTGCCATACCCAAATCGTTGTGGCAGTGAGTAGAAATCGTTGCCTTTTCAATTCCTTTTACATTATCGACAAGGTATTTAATTTTTTGTCCGTATTCTTCAGGAATACAATAACCTGTAGTATCTGGAATATTTACAACTGTTGCTCCTGCTGCAATTACAGCTTCAACTACCTGAGCTAAAAACTCATTGTCAGTTCTTCCGGCATCTTCTGCGTAGAATTCTACATCTTCTACAAATTTTTTAGCCATCTTAACCGCAGCAACTCCTCTTTCGATAACTTGCTCTCTGGTAATTTTTAACTTTGTAAAAACATGTTGATCTGAAGTACCTAAGCCAGTATGGATTCTAGGTCTTTTGGCATATTTTAAGGCATCTGCAGCAACTTCAATATCTTTTTGAACAGCTCTTGAAAGTCCGCAGACGACAGGGTTTTTTACAAGTTTTGCAATCTCTTTTACAGACTCAAAATCACCTGGACTAGAGACGGGAAATCCTGCTTCTATTATATCTACTCCGAGAGATTCCAGTGATTCTGCAATAACCAATTTTTCCTGTGTATTCAATCGGCAACCTGGGACTTGCTCACCGTCTCTCAAAGTTGTATCAAAGATTTTTACTCTATTATCCATGTTGATTAAATCTGATTTATTAGTAGAAATAAACTTCTGCTCAAATTTAAAGCTAGTTCTATCTCACTGCTTTCAAAAATTAATTTTAATTTTCTTTACAATTTCTAATTATAAACTTGACAGGTTAAATATATCATATTAGCTTTATAAACACATAATTGATAAAAATAATTACAATGCCTAAAACTAAATCTGATAGTCTTTTTAAACTCATTAAATCGCTTAAAAAGAGTGAAAAGAGGTATTTTAAGCTTCATACCTTAGGAGAGAGCAATGGAGAAAATAAAAAGTTTGTAAAACTATTCGATCAAATTGACCAGCAAATCGCATTTGACGAAGATCTTATATTAGAAAATTCACCGGAAATTAAACCCGAACAGTTATCTAATATTAAAGCTCATTTATACAAAAGAATCTTACAAAGCCTACGTCAATACCATGTTGCAAAAGTACCTGATATAGAAATACGTGAAGTGATAGACTTTGCCGAAATTCTGTATAATAGGTGTTTATATGGCCAGTGTGTAAAGGTATTACAAAAGGCTAAAAAGAAGGCTAGAAAATATGATTATCTAGAGCTTTTGCTAGAAATATATAAACTAGAAAAGAAAGTACTCACTCATACAGTAGCTAAAGACAATCAGGAAAGGGTGAATACTTTAGTAAAAGAAGTACAAGAAGTTAATAATCGAATTAACAATATCAATACCTATACAAACTTGGCGGCACAGTTAAATGCTTTCTATTTAAGAGCCGGTTTTATTAGAAATCAGAAAGATTATCAAAAAATAAGAAAGTATGTAAAAAGCTGTCTGCCTGATTATAATGAGGAGTTTTTGTCTCTAAATGAAAAACTCCATTTATACGACTTGTTAGTGGGTTACTACTTTTTTATTCAGGATTTTGAGCAAGGATATAATTATGCAAAAAAGTGGGTGGCTGTATTAGATGCTTCTCGAGAGTTAATTGCATCCAGACTAGATATGTACATCAAAGGTATTAACAGTTTGATGATCGCCCAGTATAAACTTTACATGTATCATGAGTTCGTAGATACCCATAAAAAGCTTAAATCCATCAGGACAATGTCTCATTTAGAGTTGAATGAAAACATCCAAGTAAAGCTTTTTAAGTACAATTATGTGCATGAATTCAACCGATATTTCATGCGTGGAGACTTTAAATTAGGGGTAGCAAGGTTTAATAAGATTAAAAACAATCTGGAAGAGTATATAACTAGACTGAACCGGCATTCAAGAGTGATTATGTACTATAAAATAGCTTGTATGTTTTTCGGTAACGATAATCATCGCGAAGCACTTTCTTGGATAAACAAGATAATTAATGAAGAAGATATTGACTTAAGGGAAGACATACACAGTTTCGCTAGGATTCTTAATTTAATATGCCATTACGAGTTGGGAAATAATGATGTAATTGAATATTACATTAGATCGACTTATAGGTTTTTGTTGAAAAAAGATGACTTACACAGTTTCCAGAAGTATATTTTAAACTTTTTGAAGAAATTGAATAGGGTTAGTTCAGAAGAAGAACTGATTAAACAATTTGAAGGATTGAGGGAGCAATTAATACCTCTAACCCATAATCGATATGAGAAAAGAGCATTTATTTACTTCGATATTATCTCTTGGCTCGAATCTAAAATCCAGCAAAAGCCGATTCAATCAATTGTAAAAGAAAAAGCTCAGAAAATTATAGAGCCAACCGCTGTTATTGCCTGATTTTTTATAGTTGGAATAAATATGTATTTTTCTACAATAAATTAATACTATTCCGAGATCATTCATCTAATATACTATGGAAAAATCAAGACGTAAATTTATTAAGACAACCGGAGCAGCAGCATTAGGTTCTTCGCTTGTTTTTAACATCGGTTTATCTCAAAAAACTTTTGCAGCAAATGCTGATACATTAAAAGTTGGTCTTGTAGGTTGTGGCGGTAGAGGTAGTGGAGCAGCAAGTCAAGCTTTAAGTGCAGATAGCAATGTAGTTTTATCTGCAATGGCAGATATTTTCCCTGACAGAATGCAGTCGTCACTCGAAAATCTAAAATCTATTCATAATGATAAAGTTCAGGTAGACCCTGAGCATCAGTTTATAGGTTTTGATGCATATAAAAAATTAATTGATAGTGATGTTGATGTAGTTTTATTGGCAACTCCCCCTGTATTTAGACCAGATCATTTGGAATATGCTATAGAAAAAGGGAAGCACGTTTTCTGCGAAAAGCCAATGGCAGTAGACGCACCAGGTGTTAGAAAAATATTGGCAAGTGCAGAAGAAGCTAAAAAGAAAAGCCTTTCATTGGTATCAGGTTTTTGTTGGAGATATCACGAGCCTAAAAGAGAGACTTTTAATCGTGTATTAGATGGTGGGATTGGAGATGTGATGTCTGTGTATAATACTTACAATACTGGTGAATTATGGTTTAAAGACCGCCAGCCAGAATGGAATGAAATGCAGTATAAACTAAGAAACTGGTTATACTACAATTGGCTCTCTGGTGACCATATAATGGAACAAGCTGTGCATAGTATTGATATGATGTCTTGGGCATTTGGTGATAAACTACCAGTAAAAGCAACTGGAACAGGTGGTAGACAAAAAAGAACTGACGAAAAATATGGTAATGTTTACGATCACTTTGCTATAGTTTATGAATATGAAAATGGAGGTAAAGGGTTCCATTTTAGTAGACAGCAAAAAGATACCACTAGAAGTTATGCCGTAGATATGATCGGTACAAAAGGACAATGTCTGGTTGACTGTATTAAGAGAAAGCATGAAATTAATGCAGGTGGTGAAAAGTGGAGATATAGAGGAGATGATTATGATATGTATCAAACAGAGCATAACGAATTATTTGCTTCTATCAGAAGTGGAAAACCGATTAACGATGGTGAGTGGATGTCTAACAGTACTATGTTAGCGCTAATGGGTAGAATGGTAGCTTACACAGGTCAAGAAGTAACATTTGAAGAAGCCTTAAACTCAAATGAAGTATTGAGTCCTTCAAACGAGGCAATTGCTACTGCTTTTGAAATGGGATTTGATTGGCCAGGAAATAACCCTGCAATTCCAGGAGAAACTAAATTCTTCTAAGAAAAATAGAAATACTTACTCAAAAACATAAAAAAAGACCTTTACTTTAGTGAAGGTCTTTTCTTATTATAAAGAATTAACAATTAGTTTAATTTAGTCATTTAGATCAATTAAAATCAAAGCTAACTTCTTGTTTTATATCGGGATGAAGGCTTAAAGCCACTGGACACGTTTTAGCGGCCCTTTCAAGTTTAATTTTTTCTTCGTCAGATAATGTATTTTCTTCAAAAGTAAAATGTATTTTTATGCTGTCGATTCTTCTGGGATTCGATGCCATAACTTTTTCGGTTTCGTAGTGAAACTTTGGCAGAGTAATTTCATGTTTATTAGCAAATATACCCATAATGGTAGCCATACAACTACCAAGGGAAGCACTTGCTAGATCCGTTGGGGAAAATGCTTCACCTTTACCATGGTTATCAGTTGGAGCATCGGTGATAATTTGAGTACCAGATTTTATATGAGTAACGTTGGTTCTTAAATCCCCTAAGTATGTAGCTTTATAATGTGCCATAACGTTGTAATTTTCTTATCTTAGTGTTTAATAAATTTATTTAAAGCATAAATATATACCTTAAAGTGGCAAATAGATTCTTATCCAGCTTCTTTTTTTTAGCATTCATCTTCGTTTCGTCTTCGGTATTTGGTCAGTTTTATAATGAGGCAGATGATGATCTCCTTTACAGAAGAGAGTTTACTTATGGGCTAAATTTTAACACAAATGGTGGTTTATTAGGAGGTGTTACATTTAAACATGCCAGAGTAATTAACAAGTTTATGTTTCACAGTTTTTCTTTAGAAATTGTGAATGTAAAGCATCCCAAAGAAACGAGGTATCAAAATATAAATACAGGAAGTAGCTATGTGGCTGGTAAGAGAAATTACCTGTTTATGCTCAGGCCTCAATACGGTAGAGAAATTGTGCTTTTCCAAAAAGCTAAAGAGCAAGGTGTACAAGTAAACTGGATTACAGCTATTGGTCCAGGTATTGGCTTAGTTGCCCCCTACCTTATCGATTACAACTACGATCGTGACTTAATAAGAACAGAGCAGTACGATCCGGCTGTGCATGATATTTCAAGAATTCTAGGCACAGGAAGAATAACAGAAAGTCTGGCTAAATCTAAAATTCAATTGGGAGGGAGTTTTAAAACCTCTTTAAGTTTTGAGTTTGGTACATTTAAAAATAATGTAACCGGTTTTGAAGCTGGATTTATGATAGATGCATTTACTAAAGAAATCGAAATAATGTCTCCAAGTGAAAACAGAAGTATTTACACTTCTGCTTTCTTAACATTCTTCTACGGAGCAAGAAAATAAAATATTACTCACGCTCAATTAAGTTGAGCATTTTCATAGTAGCCTGGATTGCTGCCGAAGTTTGGTCAGAGTCTAGGCCTCTTGTTTTAAATTCTCTATTATCAAATGTCCACTTAATTACAGTTTCAACAAGTGCATTTGTTTTTCCGCCCGGAGGTATAGTTACTGCATAATCTATTAGCGTAGCTATATTTTTATCCAGTCTTTTATAAATCTTTTTAAGTGCCTTCATAAACGCATCGTATTGACCATCGCCAATAGATGTTTCCTCATAATATTCTCCCTCAATCTCAATACTTAGAGTAGCATTAGGTTTTAGGTTAAATACATGTGTTACAAAGTAATTGTGTATTTTTATTTTTTCTTTGATGATTTCACTACCCATTACATCTGAGATGATGTAAGGTAAATCCTCAGTAGTAATACCCTCTTTTTTATCACCTAGTTCTACAACTTTTTTGGTAACCTTTTCCATTGTATCTGGACTTAGCTCAATGCCAAGTTCTTCAAGGTTTTTGCGTATACTGGCTTTGCCAGATGTTTTCCCTAGGGCATATTTTCTAAGTCGGCCAAAGCGCTCAGGAGTAAGGTCGTTAAAATATAAGTTGCCTTTACTGTCTCCATCAGCATGTACGCCACAAGTTTGAGTAAATACATGTTCACCAACTATAGGTTTATTAGAAGGTATTCTCGTTCCAGAAAATACCTCTACCATTCGACTTACTTTATTCAGCTTTTTTTCGTCGATTCTGGTTTCCATGCCCATTTGGTCGTGTGCCAAAGCTACTACACTAGCTAGTGGTGCATTTCCACTTCTTTCTCCAAGTCCGTTTACTGTTGTATGAACACCTTTTGCACCTGCATCGAGCGCAGCCATTACATTAGCCACTGCCAAATCGTAATCGTTGTGAGTGTGGCAATCGAAATGGAGGTTAGGGAATTCTTTAATTATATTTTTAAAGAATCTATTGCATTCAAATGGATTCAATACACCTAATGTATCTGGCAGCATAAATCTTTTAATATTTTCATGCTGAAGTTCAGATAGCATATAGAATACATAATCTGGAGAGTTTTTCATCCCGTTAGACCAGTCTTCCATATAGAGGTTTACTGAAATGCCTAATTTTTCAGCATAATCTAGACTTCTTCTAATATCTGCAAGGTGAGCTTCTTTTGTCTTTCGTAATTGACCTTCTAAGTGATTTAATGAGCCTTTACTTAGTAGGTTTATAACTTTAGCTCCGGCGTTTTGCATCCAGTCTAAAGATTTAGTACCATCAATAAAGCCTAGTACTTCAATCTGATTAAGGAAGCCTTTCTCTTCAGCCCAGCTAACAATTTTTTTTACACCTTCAAATTCTCCTTCAGAAATTCTGGCAGAGGCTACTTCTAATCTATCAACCTTTACCTCTTCGAGTAATATTTTAGCTATGTTAAGCTTTTCTGTTGGGCTGAATGCTACTCCGGAAGTTTGTTCGCCATCCCTGAGAGTAGTATCCATTACTTCTACTTTCATGCGTAAATGAGTTTACTAGTTACTTTCTATAGTATCTCCCTTATGGTAAATCCAGAAAAAAGGAATGCAATTTATAAAAATCGTATGAGAAATTGATTAAAAATTCTAACATGATGGATCATGAAAGAGTTTTATAATGTTAAATAAAAAACCTGAATGCTGTATTACATTCAGGTTTCCTGTAAAATCTTTGAAAATTTCGTAATTAAGACACTTTTTGCTCATACCTCTCTAAGAACTCATCAACCCATTGATCTGCAATTTTTTTATAGGCATTGTCTCTGAATTGGTGCCAGTCTTTTAGTAACCCGGTGTCTTCTAAAGCAAAACGAAACTGTTTATAAGGCTTAGGACCATTTATAGCTCTCATCAGCATATCTTGCTGAAAGAGGTTATGGATGGTGTCTGTAAAGTCTTCCATTATTATAAAAACCTCGCTGGATGAAGGTAAGGGTATTTCTACATAACTTTCAACATTAGCTTGTAATTTACTCAATACATCTTCATAGAGGTCTAAATCCGAAAAAACTACATTTTCATCGTCAGGGTAACTCAATACTTCCCAAGTATTTTTTTCTAGATAATATTTAAATCCACCAACTTCGTAAGCATCCTGAACTTTTTTGATGAGGTCTTTTCTAGTCTTTTTCATTTTCATGGTAGTTAGAGTTATAGAAATACATATCTATATAAAATATATGAATACTTCTGTGATTTTCCTATTTTGGGAAATACTAAAAGTGGTAAATCCAGAAACAATACTATTTTACATAGGAATTATATTACATTTCTATAACCCAATCCATGATTTGTTTCTTTAAGATAAAAGTGAGGCAGACTCTTTGTCTAAAATCCAGTATACCGTTCCTTTGGCTTGTCTTAATAATTGAGCCGGATAAACATCAGGATTAAATTCACCTTCTAATATTTCCTTAATGGTTTCTGCTTTCTTTTTACCAAATACCATTGGAGCAATGAGTTTGGCTTCATTTATAATTGGAGCAGTAAGGGTTACTCTTTCGGTTTCTTGCTCGGCATTATAAGATGTAGATACAAGTTTGTCTTTTTCGTGCACAACCTGAGTCCCTGGAAACAAAGATGCCGTGTGACCATCGTCTCCTACACCTAGTAAAATTAAATCTAGTACAGGTAATACATTGTTGCCTGTTTCTTCTTTAATTACTTTTTCATAGTCGGCAGCAGCAGCTTCTACATTTTCTAAGCTAGTATCTATTTTATGGACATTTTGAGATGGAATATCAAGATGATTCAATAAAATTTCATCTGCCATGCGAGTATTGCTCAAATCACTTTCGTAAGGCACAAATCTTTCGTCACCATGGTAAACATGCGTTTTTTTCCAGTCGATTTTAGATTTTGATGGCTCTTCTGTTAGCAGCTTGTACAATTTTACTGGAGAGCTTCCTCCAGTTAATACAAAATCAAATCTATCGTGTTGATTAATGGCTTCTTTAGAAGAGGTGGCAATAAGTGAAGCTGCAAACTCAGAAGCTTCTGTAGCATCGTTGAATATTTTAATTATATGGTTTTCCACGTTATTGATCTTTTAAGTTAAATTTATCTATAGTTAAAGTTTCTTCCACTCTAATGTATTAAGCATGTGCATCATGTCGACTTTTACATACTCAATAACAGGCTTAAGAGAGTCGTTTTTTGTAGCTACCGGAAAATATAAAGCAGCTCTAAAAAAGTTCTCAGTAGAATCTGTTGCATAGTACTGGAACTGACTTGGTACATCACCTTCTAATTCGAAAACAACAGCAGTAATTCCTTTAGGAGTTTTTGTTACATAATCCTCAATTGATGTTGCTTTCACATGGTGTTTAGTAGTAAGCCTATGAGAATCGTTTGACATCTGAATTAATGAGTCGATATTGTTTTTTACAGATTTATAAGTAATTGTAAGCTTGGCATCAAAGGCTGGGTAAAATACCTCGATCCAATAGGGCTCTGTCATAAAAGAAGAGTCTGGAATTACTTTGGCATGCTTCGAATATTCAAAAGTATAAGGCAAAGCAGAATCGAGCTTTACATAACTGTGTTCGGGAAGTTCGATTCTATGGTAACCTTTTGGTTTTGGTAAATAAGCTTGCTCACCACCACATGCAATTAAAAGTATTGAAAAAATTGAAGTGATGAGGATGATTTCTTTAGTTCTTTTAAAAGACATAGTAAAAAAATTTAGCCTTTCATTTTATTTAAAAGGCAAAAAGTCAGTTTGAGAAAACTGACTAGTTTATAATTTAACTTAAAAATGTTATGATAGTTTTATGGACTTACATCAGCTTGTGGTGGATAAACGCTTTTATCTCTGATTAGTACCCTTACACTTTTAATTCTTTTCTTATCAACAGAGACCACTGTAAATCTAAAATTTTTAAAATCGTAAGTTTCTCCAGAGTTCGGTATTCTTGAGAATAACTCTAACAATAACCCTCCTAATGATTCACTTTCACCTTTTGCTCCATCAAATATAGAAGGGTCTACTTTCACAACTTTACAGAAGTCGTTAAGAGATGTTTTACCTTCAAAAGTAAAAAGGTTTTTTTCGAGTCTTTTAAACTCAAGACCTTCATCGTCATCAAACTCATCGTTTATCTCACCTACAATTTCTTCGATGATGTCTTCCATTGTGATAAGGCCAGAAGTACCACCATATTCGTCTACTACAATGGCCATATGTACTCTTTTTTGCTGAAAGTCTCTTAAGAGCTCATCAATCTTTTTAGACTCCGGCACAAAAAACGGGTTTCTTTTAAATAACTGTTGCCATTCAAAATTCTCATCTCTATCTATAAAAGGGAGTAACTCTTTTACGTAAAGAATGCCTTCTATTTTATCTATGGTTTCGTTGTAGATCGGTATTCTTGAATAAGAACACTTATTTACTTTATCCATTAGTTGATGGAAATCGTCTTCTACATCAACTGCTGTGATATCTATACGAGAGCACATAATCTGCTTAACCGTCTTTGTACCAAAACTTACGATACCTTTAAGCAGTTCTTTATCTTCGTTGCCAGTAGTAGTCATATCCACCACTTGCTTTAATTCATTCATTGATACATCGTAACCAGAGTGTTGAAACCTCCTTTCTAGTCGGTCGCTAATAATCATTAGAAACCACGAAAAAGGCTTTAAAATAGTAGATGCGATGTATAAGACTCTAGATGTCATTCTGGCAAAAGAAAGATTCTTTTCTGTAGCGTAAATTTTGGGTACTATTTCACCAAAAAACACAATTGCTGCAGTAACCAGAATGGTTAAAATGAAAACCGCATTTTCGTTATCTCTTCCAGAAATTTCCCATGTTGCATAAGTTGAAAGTGTAACCAGTGCAACATTTACCAAATTGTTTAGAATAAGAATAGTTGCAAGTAATAACTTAGGGTTAGATAGTAATCTAACAATGCTTACAGAATTAGGCTTGTTACTATTTTTACAACTTTCTAATTGTTTGGGTGAAAGAGAAAAAAAGGCTACTTCTGAGCCAGATATAAGCGCAGAAAGTAGCAATAATATTAATGATGCGAAAAATATGGGATATACTATTACCGGTAAAGATAATATGGCGCCTAACGTATGTATATACGGGTCAGCTTCAGATAAAATACTACTGCCTTCTTCCAAAATAAAAAATTACAGTAAAACAAAATTAAAATGGTAAATCATCTGCATCTCCACCTGGTGCTTCTATTTGAGCGGTAGGTTCTTCAAACTTTGGAGAAGATTGGCTTTCGTTTCCAGGAGTTGACTGGCCTTTAGACAGCATTGTCATATTGATCGCTCTTATTTTAATGGTTTTTCTTGGGTTACCCTCTTTGTCTTCCCACTTGTCTGTTCTAATTTTACCTTCAATATAAATGGAATCTCCTTTTCTTAAGTATGATTCAGCAACTTTTGCAAGGCCATCCCACATTTCTACATCATGCCATTCAGTATTATCAACACGATTACCAGATCTGTCTTTATAACTTTCTGTGGTTGCAATATTTAATCTGGCTACAACAGACCCACTTTCAAGATGCCTTACTTCAGGATCCTGACCTAAATTTCCTATTAGAATTACTTTATTTACACCTGCCATGAATTATAATTTAATTGGATTGCAAAATTATGCTTATTAATAAAAATAACTAAAAAATATATTCCTTCAAATACTTACTAACTAAAACTGGTTTAGGTATTTCTTCAATTTTTTCTTGATTATATAGTTTAGCGCCATAATGAGCTATAAATGATTTTAATTGTTTTTCTTTTTGAGTTTTTATTAGAAAAAATTTTGCATAAATATGTTGATGCGTAAGTATATGTTTGAATTCTTTTGAAATACTTTGTACTTCAAACTCTTTGATATAATTAGATTGAAGTTGCTCAATAACTGCACTTTCATCAATAGTTTCAGTTGCTTCAATTATTGGAAAATCGAACAAACCCTGCCAAATATCTCCAGCTTGCCTTTCTTTCATTAATAATTGATCTTGATGCTCTACAACAATGTAATGAAAAAATCTTTTTTTTGTTTTTAGCTTTTTGATTTTAACAGGCAGTTTATCCTGTTTTTGAGTAAGCCTCGCTACACAAGCTTGAGTAAATGGGCAAAACAAGCAGTTAGGGTTTGCTGGTGTGCAGTGTAATGCCCCAAACTCCATAATTGCTTGGTTATAAGTATCAGGTTCATCCTCAGGAATTAACAGAGCAGCAGTTTTGGCAAATTCTTTTTTCCCATCGTTGCTATTTATGTCTTTATCGATACCAAAAATTCTGGCTAAAACCCGATAAACATTTCCATCAACCACTGCCACTTTTTCTTTAAAAGCGAATGAAGCAATGGCAGCAGCAGTATAATCTCCTACACCTTTTAATTTTTTTATTTCTGTAAATTTCTCTGGGAATTTGCCCTCTAAATTTGTTACAATATATTTTGCTGCCGCATGCATATTTCGAGCACGGCTATAATAACCTAAGCCTTGCCAAAGCCTTAGAACTTCTTGTTCAGATGCTTTTGCCAAAGTTTCTACAGTTGGATATTTCTCTGTGAATTTTAAATAATAAGGAAGTCCTTGCGCTACTCGGGTTTGTTGAAGTATAATTTCAGACAACCATATTTTGTAGGGGTCTGTAGTATTACGCCAAGGTAAGTCTCTTTTATTTTTATGATACCAAGAAATTAGCTTCGATGAAATGTTTTCCATTTAATAAAAAATCCTATACTTAACCACAACCTAGCAACTTATTAAAGCTGTTACCTAAGTTTTTACCTATCTCATTTTCTTCATCAAATTCATTTACAACATCATCAGTTGGTATATTGAGGGTATTTTGATCTGCTATATCTTTTGCAGATTTATTTTCTTTCTTTTTTTGCTTGTCTTTATGGTGTTTATTTTCCTTTTCCATAACTGCTGTTATCAAAATAGTAGCTTCTGTAGTAAGCGCTCCTATAATTTCTCTCAATACAGTTGCCAAATTCGTCAGTTCTGCCAGATGGGCAGTCTCTACTGGCAGCTTTAATTATTTCTCGGTTATGAATTCCTTGTAGACCTAAACCCGTAGAAGAAATATAGGTAGTTGCTCCTACTGTTAAAGCAATTCCTCCAATAATAATTCCCCTTGTTAGATTGATCATATCTTAAGTTTTTGAAAATACCACGATTTAATATAATGCGAAGTACCCGGAAGGTAAAGTATAATGATTAAAATAATAAAAAATATCAAAGTGTAGAGGTAATACCGTGTCATCATTACTCCTTTTCTGATATACAGATTTACATAATAACCTTCTGTAATTGTTTTAGTAGCATTACTCTTTTCTACATATACAACTGGTTGGTAAGTTCCCTTTTTATCAAATTTGAAATACGATGTCATCTCCACATCGCTTTCTTGCCAGTATTCTCCACCATCGCTACCAGAAGCTGTCCAAAACCATTTTTCCAGCAAATTAACAACATTTTCGTTGTCATTGGTAATTTCTACTCCAACTAGCATTTCGGTATTATTAATAGGTACATTTGCTGTAGTTTGTATAGAATATGGTGTATTTAATTTATTAATTTCGAAAGTGGGTAGTTTATAACCTGCTTCGGTTATATCTAACATTTTAATTTTTTTGCTGTAGATTTCTTTACCTTTTTCACCAGTAGAAAAAGCCATGAGTAAAAATAAAATTAAAGCTGTAGCCGCTATTGCTCCTCTTAAAAAGTTAAACTCATTGAGCTTTTTGCTGTAGGTACTCATGTCGTTTTTCTCATAAACCATTTTATGTAAGTTATTCTTTGGCATTACACTTTGTACATAAAAGTTTACGCTTAAGTCCTTTTTATAAGGATTCCACTCAGCACCATAAGTATAACCTTTGTATCTACAAGTAGCATAACTTAGCTCTCTGCCAGGATAGTAGTTGTCGTCAGCTTCTCCTTCAAAGTAGATAACTTTTCCGGCGCCAGTTTCATCAATCCGTTGAGGAGCCATATCAGAATAAATTTGCATAAAACTATTTCTGATAAAGTATTGATCTACCTCTGGGTCAGGCTCAACTGGCATAGATATATTAAAACCAGAGTAGTCTTCGGTTATGGTAAAGTATTGGTTGTCTTTACTTCGGCAAACCCACTCATGATATATGAGTGAGCCAGTATAGTTTTCGTCGTTTTCTGTGCCTTCAAATTTTATTTTTATAACCGCTCTTCCTGTAATTATATAGGCAGTGTCATTGTAAATAAACTTCTGGCCAATTTCCAGATAACTAATTGTTGGATATGAGTTTTTATTGTTTTTGCCTAGAATGGCATTTTCTGGCCTCGAAGGTTTTACTACAAATATGCTATTGCAGTTTTTACAATTGGCAAATATTGAGTCTTTATAGATTAAAAAAACTGTTTCTCTACAAGATGGGCATTCCACTTGGTGGTCTAAAAAATCTTCTTCTAACAAAATTTTATGTTTTACTAACTACTTTGAAGAATTGAATTTAATAACTTGAGGTAAATTACCAATAGTTTATACCTCATTTTAATAATAAAAGGTTGCAGTAGAATAAAGTATAATTTGTTAGAAAAAAAGTTTTTTTATTCGATTATGGAGTGGGGTGAAATTATTTATATTAAATAATAAGAATAGGCATATAACAAGTAAAATAATAAAATATCGACTCATTAAGCTACCTTTATTTACTTTAAGTACGATTTTATCTTTATTATTTAACCTAGAAAGGTTGGATTTTTCTGCATGAAATACAATTGTAAATGCTCCTTTTTTGGGGAAAGAATATATTTCAGAATCATCGGTTTCGCTTTCTTCCCATCTTTCTCCTCCATCGTAACCAGCTGCTCTCCAAAAGTCAAAACCTAAAAGGTTTATAACGTTTTGGTTTTCATTAAGAATTTCTATTCCAGTGTAAATCTCGGTATTAACTTCGGTGAGTTGTGCTTCTAAATTAAATTCATAAACTGAGGCTACATCTTCAATTACAAGAGGTTCTTTTGCTACTATACTTTCTTCATTTGCAAGTTCTAGTAGATTGAAAGATTTTTGATATATGGTTTTTCCGCTATAAAATAAACTTATTAACCAACAGCAAATAACAATTAAGGTAGTGTAGTTTATAGCTTTTCTAAAGAATTTAAAATTACCAATTTTCCTATTGTAGTTACTAATGTCATTGTCTCTAGAGATTATTTTTATAAAATCTTTTTCTAGGAAATGTTCTTGAATAAAAGGTTTTGCATCTTTTGAACTTTTATCATATTCCCACTCTGCTAAATAAAGGAGATATCTATTTCGATAAGTAGCACATTTAAATTTTTTTCCAGGATATAAATTGTTTTCAGACTCTCCTTCAAAAAAAATAATTTCATTAACCCGCATTTCTTCAGTAGTAAGTTTGCCTTTTTGATAGCCCACAAAAAATCTTTTCGTTTCAGGTTTTTTATTTAATACAGGTGTAATTGGAGTAATTATTTTATATCTAATATTGTCATATCCTATTCTTAGGTGTTCATTATTTGTACTAATACAAAGCCATTCATCATATATTAATGTGCCGGTTTTGTTGGGGTTCTTTACGAGCTTGTAGTTTGATTTAACTCTAATTTGCCCAGTTATTTTGTAAGTGATTTTTCTAAAGGTAAACTCTTGTCCAACTTCTAGAAAAGTGATATTTCTGATTTTGTTAGTTGAATTCTTACCAAGAATTTGATTTTCTCTGCGGTTTGTTTCGCTATTAAATACCGAAGAACAGTTTGGGCAAGCAAAAATTCTTGACTTTTCTGAAAGTGCAGTTATTTCGTGGCTGCACTCTGGGCAAACCTTTATGCTTTTCTGATCATTACCTATAATGTTAGGGTGAGTCATAAAACTTTGGAAAGGATAATTAGTAAAAATAATTTTTTATTAAAATCGCAACATCCTTTAAAAAATCAAAGTAACCGTTGTATAAAAGAATAAAAGAAAACAGTGTAAGTATACAAGAATAATTTTAGGTTATCCGTATGGACTAATATAGGTTGCTTTAAATTTAACTTGTGTACTATTTCAGCAAGTGTCAATAATTAAAAAGTAGTGCTTACATGCCAGAGTTTGATCTATTTAATGAAAATGCCATTTTAGAAGGTATAAAAAAAGGTAATCGTAAAATTTGGGCACAAGTTATCAGTGCTTTTTACGAGCCTATTTTTTACTTTATATTAGGAATGGTAAAGCAAAAAGAAATGGCCGAAGAACTTACTCAGGATGTATTTGCTAATTTCTGGATAAAAAGAGAAGACATAAATATAGAGACTTCTCTAAAGTCATATTTGTACAGATTTGCACGAAATCACACATTAAACTTTATAAAGCGATCTAAGTTTGAGTTAGATTACTATAAAAACCTGAGCAAAACCCTTACAGAGCATCATACAGAGACCGAAGATAACATCCAGTTTACCGAGTTAGATAGATTACTGAAAAAAGAAATTGAAAACCTACCAGAAGAATGTCGAGAAATATTTAAATTGAGCAGGTATGAGGAACTATCTTACAAAGAAATAGCAGATACACTCGAAATTCCTGTAAGAAGAGTACATTATCAAATAGGCATTGCTTTAAAAACCATTAGAGAAAAGCTGAAAAAACAATATGGAAAAGAATTTTTTCCGGTTTTGCTTATTGTATTCATGTATTTATTAAATAAATTTTGACATTAGTCTCATTTCGTTTGTCTTAATGTTAAGTTGACTGAAGCCAGCTCCTGTTTAGATTTTCGAAAACAGGAAAAGAGGCGTATTTTCATGTGATTAAATTAAACTATGGATGACAAATACTGGAATATGATTGTAAAATATCTCGGTGATGAATGTGATCAGGAGGAAAGGGATGAGATAGAACAATTACTAGAGATAGATACAGAGTTTAAAGAGGCGTTTGATGAGGCAAATTCCATATGGGTAAAGGCACCAACTACCAAATCGCTTTTCGCAAATTCTGATCAGAATATTAGTGTGGATTTTTCGGTTGATTCAATTCTTTCTAAAATCGATGACAGAGTTGAATATCTGGAAAAAGAAAACATAACACATCATTTAACAATCTCAAAACCATTTTATCAGCGTAGAGAAGTGTTAATTTCTGGTGTTGCAGCATCCTTACTATTACTGATCGGATTCTTCTACACATTACCTTCAATAGAAGAAGACACAACTGGTACGCCAGTGGCAATTACAAGTATTGAAAACCCTAAAGGCAGTAAAGCTAAGTTGGTTTCTTTACCAGATGGTAGCAATATTTTTCTTGCTGGTGGTTCAAGCGTTTCTTATAACCCAGATGAGTTTACTAATACTCAGAGGTTAGTTAAGCTAGATGGTGAAGCTTATTTTGAAGTAGCTAAAAATCCTCAAAGACCATTTTCTGTATTAACTGATAAAACAGAAACAAGAGTTTTAGGTACAGCATTCAATATAAAAGCTTATAAAGCTCTTAACAATATTGTGCTTACTGTAACTGAAGGTAAAGTTAGATTCTCGGAGCTAGCTGCAGTTAACAAACAGCATACATCAGTTAACTTAGTTAAAAACGAAGAAGTAGTTTTTGACAGAGTAAAAAATAAGTTTAACGATGTAAAAAAACTTAGTGCAGTAAATACTACTATATGGAAAAAACACCAAATAGTTTTTGAAGATAATACTTTAGATGAAGCTGCTGTAATACTAGAAAATAGATTTAATAAGCAAATCGTAGTGCAAGGTGAGAACTTAGCAGGCAGAAAGATTACAGGAAACTTTGCAGACAGAAATCTACAAGAAATTCTTGAAGTAATAAGTATTGCTCTTGAAGTCGATTATGAGATAACAAATACTCAAGTAAAATTGACAAATAAAAAACTTTAATAGTAAATCGACTTATATGAATAGAAAATTTACTTTTTAAAAAATTGATATACAGAATCTTAATGAGATTCTACATGAAAAGCCTAAGATTGATGTCACTTTCTTAGGCTTTTTTGTGTTGTTTGGTGATAATCAAAAAAATTAACTACAAACTAGAATGGATATCATTAACATTACTATCATTGACAGACAAGGAAATACTTTAGAAACAGAGGCTCCGACTGACATGAACCTAAACTTAATGGAGCTTTGCAAAGCAAACGAACTACCTGTGCAAGGTACTTGTGGCGGTATGTGTTTGTGTTCAACTTGTCATGTTTATGTTGAAAGCGAACATGATTTACCCGAGATGTCAGAAACTGAAGAAGATATGCTAGACAATGCTTTTTTTGTAGATGATGACAAAAGTAGATTGGGTTGTCAGCTTAAAATAACTCCAGAATTACATGGTTTGGTGGTAAAATTGGCACCAGAAGCAGAATGATTTATCATTCTGCTCCCCTTTTTAATTTTTTTAAAGCAATCAATAACAGCAAAACTCCCATTACTCCGGCAATTATCCAGTACAAATAGTTAGTGTTTTTGCCTTTATCATTTGAGTTTCCAATCATCATATAAGCCCCCCAGTAATAAGGGTGGGCGAGGTTTTCATCGGCATTTTTCAGGTATTGTAATTTAGCTTCTCTTAATGCCTCAGGTTTATTTTTTCCATTCTTTAACTCAGAATAAAAGTTTTCCATAAGCTCTGATGTGGCTGCGTCAGGAACAGACCATGCTGTCATCATAATATTTGGAATTCCTGCATACATAAAACCATTAGCGAGGCTAATAACTCCTTCTCCTTTATAGTATTTACCAGTACCAGTATTGCAAGCACTTAGGCAAACCAGATTTGCTTTTAGATGCATATTAAAAAGCTCATATGTATATAAGAGACCATCTTCCTTTGGGTCGTTTTCACTACTAAACACCAGTTTTGAATACATCGGGTTTTCGTCGTCTATGATTGTGTGTGTAGCGAGGTGTAGTATTTCGGCATTTTGGGCTAGAGCTTTAAAATTACTTTCGGTGGCTTCTTGCCCTGTTTTAGTCTCTCCACCAAAAATAGAAGCAATATTATTCACTTCATTTAATGCACCTGGTAGCACTTCTAAGTTTTCTGCAATTGCCTCATCTTTTGCCGATCTGGTAGCAATTAATGGATTAGACTCTTTTTTAAACTCGGGGGCAAACCCTAAAAAATTAAGAGCGGTTTTGTAGCTTTTTCTTTGCTTATTAAAGTTGAAAATACTTAAAGAGTTATGATAACTAAATGTATAATCATTTAACATGTAATTGAGGCTTTTAAAACTTGTGTTGTCATTTGCTTCTTGTTGTATTAGTAATTCAAAGGGGAGGTAACCTGTAATTCCATCTGGTATCACACTGATACTTTTAATTTCATCCAGATTTTTTAGACTTGAAAAAATAGGATCTACTAGATACTTAAATAGTTTATAAGAATTACTTGAAAAGTCCTTGTTTGTATTTGATTTAATATCGTTTATTAAGTTTTTTACTACAGGTTCAAACTCAGAAAGAGGCTTAAGCCTTTGGGCATTTACTTCAGTTTTAGATAGAGCAAATACATATAAATTCTTCTCTCCCGAGAAGTAGCTTAAAAAAAGTTGATCATCTGAAATTTGATTTAAAAAATCATCAGTATTAAAACTTGTCGTCTCATTTACACTGAAGTGATAATATTCTGGATATTGAGCCTGTATCGAATTAATAATATTTTCGTGGTTGATTTTATAGTTGAAAAGGTTTTTTTCGGTTTTAGCTATTTCAGAAGAGTCCGCACTTGATTTTTTTAAATCATAAAGCTTTTTCTCATTAAAACTAATGGCTGCAAGAGCTTTCCTTTCTTGTTCTAATAGTGCTGATGGAATATCTAATCTTTCTTCTTGTCTTATTTTTTCGAGCTTGTCTAGTAAATTATTAGACTTACTCAAGTCTGCAAAATAAACTGCTTTTAAAAGATAGTTCTTGTCTTGAGTTTGTTGGTAAGCTTCATAGGCAGCGGCTATTCCGTCTTCGTAAAGACTAAACTTGTTTCTAATATAAGATGATTTTGTTCTAAGACTAATCGTTTCTTCTCTACTCAATTTCACAAATCTGTAAGCTAAAGTATAGCAATCCATAGCAGCCTTTATATACTCAGGTTTATTTTCGTGCTTATAAAATTGCATTAAGCCTTTCGCTTTGTATTGTAGTGCATTAAAAAGAAAAGCGCTATTGTATAGTTGGTCTTTAGTTGGGTTATCAAGAAAAGAATTAGGTTTAAAATCAGGAAGTAAAACCTGCAATGCTTGCTGGTAATCAGTCATTGCCACATTGTAGTTTATATTGTGTTCTACGAGTAAGTTTCCTTTTATGTAATAAGCTTCAGATATATCATTATAAATCTTCCAGTCTATAGTATCATATAAAGCAATGGTTTTGTTCATGAGTTGCTCAGCTTCATCAAGCTTGCCTGTTTTCTCTGCTATCTTAGATTTTAGAAGATAACAGTACCCTAATTCGCCAAAGTTTTCACCATATCTTTCTATATTTTGTTCAAGTGCTTTTTCAATATAGAATGTTGCTTTATCATACTCACCTAGGTTATAGTAAGTCTCTGCATATATGTAATAAGAGTAAATGAGTAGTGGGGCTTTCTCTCCTCCTTGTTTAAAGTAATTTTCAGATATTTCACAGTATTTAATAGCATTGAGTAAATCTTCTTTGCTTGCATTACTATACTGGTAACAACTGGCAATATACCAATAAACCAAACCCCAGTCTTGGTAATTGATTTGCTCTTCAGGGAGTTGTTCGTAAATTTTCACTTGCATAAAAGTGAATTCCAGTGCTTCTTCTGTGAATCCTAACTTTTTGTAGATGTTCCCTTTATTACTGTAAATATGTGCTTCTAATTCGCTAGGGTAATCTAATATTTCTTTTAAGTTTATTAGAGCACTGTCGAGGTATTGGAGAGCAGTTTCAAAATCGCCTAACTCTTGGTAAGCCACGCCTGTATTATTATATGCTCTAGGTAAAAAAACATCGGGAGTATTTTGTAAAGACTCATTTTGCTTTACGTAATCGATGCTTTTCTTAAAAGCATCAATATTTTTAAATGGCTTTTTTAACCGAGAATAGGTTTGTCCGAGATAGGTAAAGGAGGAATAAACTAATTTTTTATCTTTAAAATGTAAGCTTTCATTTTCTACTTGGAATTTTTCAAGCCAATAAGCTGCACTGTCAGATTTATAATTTCTGAAATAATTTCGTCCTATACTCCAGAGTAATTTGCCATAAACATCATTTAATTCCTGTTTTTTTGCTTGATCTAATAACTCAAAGTAGATGGCTCTAGCTCCTTCTAAATTTCTTTGTTTTTCTAGTTCAACAGCCTGTTCGAGAGAGTTTTCTATTTGTAGTGAGTCTGAAACAGAGTTGGCTTTTAGTGCATAGTAATTAATGCAAATTGCCAAAAGCGACAATAAAAAATATTTCATAAATGAGTTAATCGTAAAATTTGGAGTGATGAGCTACGGGTTTTATTAATTTATTATTTTCTTCTTATAATAGTGATAGTTAGTTTTAAAGCAGCTTGTCTTTTTTCTTAGTATGAAAAAAAAACTGTTTTATAGAGATAGCGACCGATTATAATCGACGAAAAAATCATTTAAAATAATGTTATATAAAGTTCCAATTCCTTTAATCTTAATATTTACTTTTTTGTCTTTATCACTTTGTGCCCAGAAAAACTTTTGGGATGATCTAAGTGATGTTTCTTTTAAAAATAAAAAAGATCAAGCTTCCGGATTTGAAATTACATATCCTGTTTTTGGTGAAAAGGTGACTCAACTCAAAGGGAAAGAAATAATATTAAAAGGGTTTATGGTTCCTTTAGATCAATATACCAGCGAAAAAAAGTTTGTACTTTCTTCATTACCATATAATATCTGTTTTTTTTGTGGTGGAGCAGGTCCCGAAACAGTTATTGAAGTATTTTGTAAAGAACAAGTTGATTTTACTGATGATCCTATATTTGTAAAAGGAATATTTGAACCTAATTCGGATAATATTGAGCAACTGATGTATATCTTAAAAGATGCTACATTGGTTGATTAAACCCTAATTTGTGTTAAAATCTACTTTTCTACTTAGATTTAAAGATAATTTGAGAAAATTAAAAAGGAAATTTTTCAATTATTCCATTGGAGAAATACAATATTTATCTGAAATAATTATATTTAGCTCTCATTTTAGGGTGACTGAGATCGTATTTTTTTAATTAGATGCACTACAACAAGTTTTTAATACTCTTTTTTTCGCTGTTTTTTTCCTTATTTAATCTAAACGCGCAGGATAAAAATGATGCTGCAACCATCAAAAATATATTTGATGAAATCCTCACGAATGATGCCTGCTACGAAAATCTTAGATACTTAACTACACAAATTGGAGGGCGATTAAGTGGATCTCCACAAGCTGCTGCTGCTGTAGATTGGACTAAAGAAGTAATGGAAAACTATGGTTTTGATACGGTTTTCTTGCAAGAGGTAATGGTTCCGCATTGGGTAAGAGGCAAGAAAGAAATCGGTAGAATTGTAGGATCGAAGAAAATGGGAAGTTTAGATGTTGCTGTATGTGCTCTAGGAAACTCAGTAGGTACTGGTGACAAAGGAGTTTCTGCCAATTTGGTAGAAGTTCAAGATTTTGAAGAGCTAAAGAAATTAGGCAAAGAAAATATTCAAGGAAAAGTGGTCTTTTTTAACAGGCCTATGGATCCAACATTAATTCAGACATTTCAGGCATATGGTGGAGCTGTAAACCAACGTGGAGCCGGAGCATCTGAAGCCGCAAAATATGGAGCAATTGGAGCGATTGTTCGTTCAATGACGACCTCAAGCGATGATTTCCCCCACACAGGTAGTTTAAATTATACCCTTAATGTACCTCAAATACCTGCCATCGCAATTAGCACAAAAGATGCTGACCTTTTAAGCAAACTTTTAAAAGACGACAAAGAACTTAAGTTCTATTTTGAAACTCATTGTGAAATGAAAGAAGAAAAACTTTCTTACAATGTAGTAGGTCAGATTACTGGCATTGAATTTCCAGAAGAATATATCGCAATTGGTGGACATTTAGATTCTTGGGATTTGGCTCAAGGTGCACACGACGATGGCACTGGTTGTATGCAATCTATTGAGGTTTTGAGAGTATTAAAAACTTTAGGAATTAAACCGAAAAGATCGATTAGAGCAGTAATGTTTATGAACGAGGAAAACGGTTTAAGAGGCGGATTGAAATATGCAGAATTGGCTAAGAAAAATAAAGAAAAGCACATTGCTGCACTAGAATCTGATTCGGGTGGTTTTACTCCAAAAGGATTTTCTATAGGTGGTAGTGATAAAGTTGTTGAAAAAGTTTCTGCTTGGAGTGAGCTTTTTAAACCTTATAAAATACATGAGTTTGAAGCTGGTGGTGGTGGAGCTGATATTGGGCCGTTAAAAGCTCAGGATGTTCCTTTATTTTCATTTAGACCAGATTCTCAAAGATATTTCGATTATCACCATGCGTCTAACGATACCTTTGATAAGGTAAATAAAAGAGAGCTTGATTTAGGTGCAGCAGCTATGACATCCCTAATTTATCTAATCGACAAATATGGTTTGCAATAACTTTTATAAAATTTAATTTTATTACATTGAAATTTATACCGAAAAAGGTTGCATAATAAGATATACAATAATTAGTTATTTTGGAGCGAATACTTAAAGACTAACTGAATCCAACATTTTAGCTAACAACAAAATATTAAAGCTATGGTCTTAACACTACAAATTTTTATTTCTATTTATCTAGCAGTTTCTACTGCAGCATTGGTCATTTATTTATACAAGAAGTTTTTACAGTTTCTTAGTCCTATCAAAGGTTACATTGTAGGAGGTTTACTGATTCTTTCTCTTCTTACTTTCGATTTGGCAATGTTTTCTTTCACCTCAGCAAAAATCACAAATCTGAATCAGCAGAATACATCACAGATCTCATACTATAATTAATTGTAGTATCAGTTAAAGAAATTATTAAAATATCTTATTTGGGAAAGGACTGTCTGTATATTTACAGAACAGTCTTTTTTGTTTTATGGAAAAACATCATTTATATATTCAAAGAGCAGTAGAATTGGCGAAAGAGGGAGTGTTAAATGATAAAGGAGGTCCCTTTGGAGCAGTAATAGTAAAAGATGGCAAAATTGTAGGTGAAGGTAGTAATATGGTAACCTCTCAGAACGATCCTACCGCTCATGCAGAAGTAGTTGCTATTAGAAATGCTTGTAAAAACCTTAATAGCTTTCAGCTAACAGGTTGTACAATATATGCTTCTTGTGAGCCATGTCCGATGTGTTTGGGAGCTATTTATTGGGCTAGACCAGATAAATTGATATTTGCCTGCACCAAAGAAGATGCTAAGAAAGCTGGTTTTGACGATCAGTTTATTTACGAAGAAATTGACCTACCCTATTCAGAAAGAAAAATCACCACAGAACAAAATGGTAGAGATATAGCAATAGAAGTTTTTAAACTTTGGCAAGTTAAAAAAGATAGAATAGACTATTAATCCAATATTTAAATAACGATACTGAAACTGGTTAAATGAAAATACTTCATACAGCAGATTGGCATTTGGGAAAGAAATTGAATGATTATTCCAGAATAGATGAACAAAGAGAAGTTTTGGAAGAAATCTGTGAAATTGCAGAAAAGGAAAACGTAGATGCAGTTATTATAGCAGGAGATTTATTTGATTCTTTTAACCCATCCAACGAAGCTGTTGAGTTATTTTACAAAACAGTACACAAGTTAGCAAAACTGGGAGCTTGTCCAGTAATTGCTATTGCTGGTAACCACGATTCGGCAGACAGGGTAGAAGCGCCTGATACTTTAGCTAGAGAGTGTGGTATTTTTTTATCAGGTTATCCAGATACAAGACTAAAAGCTTTAGAGCTTAATACAGGTTTAAAAATAACTAAAACTGATGCTGGATTTGTAGAACTTGAGTTGCCTAACAGTAAAGAACTTCTTAGAATAATTCTCACTCCATATGCTAGCGAAAGCAGATTGAAAAGCTTTTTTGGTGTAGAAAATACAGACAAAGAATTTAGAAAAATTATTGCTGAAAAGTGGCAAAATTTAGCAAGTCAGTATTGCGATAAAAATGGGGTTAATATTCTTTTGACCCACCTTTTTATGACAAACGGAACTGATCTTTTGGATGAACCAGAAGATGAAAGACACATTTTACATGTTGGTGGAGCCCAACCTGTTTATACTGTAGATATTCCCAAAGAGGTAGATTATACGGCACTAGGGCATTTACACAGGTTTCATAATTTAGCCTCACAAGAAAAACCACCAGTAATATATAGCGGAAGTTTGTTGGAGTACAGTCTAAGTGAAACAAACCAACAAAAGTTTGTTTCTATTATTGAAGCCAAGGCGAGTGCATCTGTTTCTTACAATAAAATACCATTGTATTCAGGTAAAAAGGTGCTAAGAAAAAAGTTTGAAAACTTCGATGATGCAATCAATTGGTTACAAGAAAACCAAGATGTGTATGTCGAATTGATTTTGGTAAGCGATACTTATATAAATGCAGCTTTAAAAAAGGAAATCTACCGAGCTCATAAAGGAGTTTTAGGGATAATTCCGGAAATTAAAAAAGAAAATAAAGAGGCAGAAGAAAAACAATTAGATGTGTCTGCGAATATCAAAGATTTATTTCAGCAGTATTTTCATAGCAAATTCAATCAGGAGGCAAATGAAGAAGTCCTGGATTTATTTGAAGAAATAATTCACAGGACCCCAGAAGAATAAAAAACCTTAAGTTTTTCTAGTTTACATATTGATTAAGCTCTATCATTTCTCTGCGTACTTTGCTATTCCATTCTAATTGTTTGTTTAGATTAGCACCGAAAAATGTCTCATCGTTGTATAGTGAGCGATACCTTTTCATATCTGCCATAACTTTATCATAAATTACCTGAATCTCTGCCTTACCATTATCAGCACTAATATGTACAGAGCTAAATTCATGTCTCATTTTGCGAGCAAATAATTCTGTAATGTCAAAGTGTAATTGTTCGTGAATAAGCAATTCGTTAGATTGTTTTGCTTCAACAGTCCAAGAATCATTTGGAATAAATAATGCAGAAACTTGAAACTGGAGCTCTAGCTCATCCTCTACAATTTTTCCTGTATACCTAAACTCAATTTCAAACTCACTCCTGGCAGCTTCATAAACTTTGCCTTCAGGTGTGCCCCTGTAGTCTGACCATTTTAATTGTCTACCTTCTTGCCAAGTTATACTTTCAATTTCATTTTGAGCTGCAAGTGGAAACGTGATAAAAAGAGCAATAAAAAAAGAAAATTTTAAGATGTTTTTCATAGAACTTTCTGTTGTTAGGTGCGGATTCTGTTTTGTTAAAAAGTCTTAACACAAAAATTTATCCCTTTTTTATGGCAAGTAAGTTCTTTTCTCAGAATATAATGTATACAAGAGACCAAGAAGTCCATTTTTCATACTAAAAATTATTAATTTTGCCACCTAAATTTTGAAACCTAGTTATATCTGCTAAAAAATTTAGAATTTACAGAGAGTATATTGTTTAATAGCTAGTAAATTCTTTTTGTGAGCAGTGACATATTATAATATTTATGGCAAAATACAGAGAATACCAGCAGCTGGATTTAGTGAAAACAGGAAATGAGTTGCTGAAGTTTTGGGAAGAAAATAAAGTATTTGAGCAATCTATAAATAGCAGAGAGGGTAAACCAACATTTACTTTCTATGAGGGACCTCCTTCTGCGAATGGTATGCCGGGTATTCACCACGTAATGGCCAGAACTATTAAAGATATGTACTGCCGATACAAAACTATAAGGGGATACCAAGTAAAAAGGAAAGGTGGATGGGATACACACGGTTTGCCAGTTGAGTTGAAGGTGGAGAAAGATTTGGGTATTACCAAAGAAGATATCGGTACTAAAATATCGGTGGAGGAATATAACCAGCGATGCAGAGAGGCTGTAATGAAGTTTAAAGGTGTTTGGGACAACCTTACTCGTAAAATGGGTTACTGGGTTGATCTAGACGATCCTTATATTACTTTCGATAGAAATTACATCGAAACGCTATGGAATCTGCTTAAGAAATTATACGACAAAGACCTTTTATACAAAGGTTATACGATACAGCCTTATTCTCCAAAAGCAGGTACTGGTTTAAGTTCTCACGAATTGAACCAGCCAGGTTGCTACAGAGATGTAAAAGATACGTCTGCTGTTGCGCAGTTTAAGGTTAAAAAAGACGAAAAATCTGCTCCATTATTTGAGGGAACTGATGATGAAGTTTTCATCTTAGCATGGACGACTACTCCTTGGACACTTCCTTCAAACTCAGCTTTGGCGGTTGGAGAAAAAATAACTTACCTAAGAGTAAAAACTTTTAACCCTTATACATTTAAGCCTGCTGAGGTAATTCTTGCTAAAGATCGCTTGAATGCCTATTTCACTGAAAAGCAGAAAAAAGCAGATTTTGATAGCTACAAAGAAGGCGATAAAGTAATTCCTTTTAAAGTAACTGCTGAGTTTACTGGAAAAGATTTGTGTGGTGTTAGATATGAGCAGTTGTTACCTTATATACAACCAGAAGGAGATGCATTTAGAGTAATACCGGGAGATTTTGTTAGTACTGAGGATGGTACTGGTATCGTTCACATCGCCCCTACTTTTGGTGCTGATGACTACCGTGTTGCACAACAGGCTGATATACCAGCGATCTTGGTAAAAGATGAAAATGGCACTCCTATGCCATTGGTAGATAAACAAGGTCGCTTTGTAAAAGAAGTTACTGACTTCCCATTACGCTATGTAAAAGCTGAGTATGAGGACGATGAAACATTGGCTGATTCTAATTATAAATCAACAGATGTTTTAATCTCTATCAAACTTAAAGAAGAAAACAGGGCATTTAAAGTAGAAAAATACGAGCACAGTTACCCACATTGTTGGAGAACTGATAAGCCAATTCTTTACTATCCATTAGATTCTTGGTTCATCAAAACAACTGCTTATAAAGATAAGTTAGTAGCAGCCAATAAAACCATAAACTGGAAACCTGCTGCAACTGGTACAGGTCGTTTTGGTAACTGGTTAGAAAACTTGGTAGACTGGAACTTGTCGCGCTCAAGATTCTGGGGAACTCCTTTACCAGTTTGGAGAACCGAAGATAATGCTTCTGAAAAATGTATCGGTTCAATCGCAGAACTTAATGATGAAGTAAAGAAAGCGGTAGAAGCTGGTGTAATGGCAGCAGATTCTAAAGTGACGGCTGGTGGTGTTTTAAAAGATGATTTTGATTTGCACAGACCATATGTAGATGATGTAATTCTGGTAAGTGATGATGGAAAAGCAATGTACCGTGAGCCAGATCTCATAGACGTTTGGTTTGATAGTGGAGCGATGCCTTATGCACAGTGGCATTATCCTTTTGAAAATAAAGAAATTTTTGAAGAGAGTTTCCCTGCAGATTTTATCTCAGAAGGTGTTGACCAAACTCGTGGTTGGTTCTTTACATTGCACGCTTTGGCAGTAATGTTAGAATTTCCACAAAGTAATATATCTTTTAAAAATGTAGTTTCAACGGGCTTGTTGTTAGATGCAAATGGAGCAAAAATGTCTAAGAGATTAGGCAATGTAATTGATCCGTTTGAAACCATCGATACATACAGTGCAGATGCTACTCGTTGGTATATGCTTAGCAATGCACAGCCTTGGGATAACTTAAAATTCAATTTAGAAGGTGTAAAAGAAGTTCAACGTAAATTCTTCGGAACGCTTTATAACACCTATTCTTTCTTTGCGCTATATGCAAATCTAGATGGCTTCAAATTCGAAGAAGAAGCAGTGCCAGTTTCAGAAAGGACTGAAAGTGATCGCTGGATTATCTCTCGATTGAATACACTGATAGAAGATGTGAAAAATGCAATGGATGATTACGAATCAACCAAGGCAGTAAGAGCGATAGAAAGCTTTACCATAGATGATTTAAGTAACTGGTATGTTCGCCAAAACAGAAAGCGTTTCTGGAAAGGTGAATACAACCGCGATAAGATGGCTGCTTACCAAACATTATACACTTGTTTGGAAACCATCTCTTGCTTAATGAGTCCTTTTTCACCATTCTTTTCAGATAGATTATTCCAAGATTTAAATGAGGTTACAGGAAAAGACAAATCTCTTTCTGTGCATTTAAGCGACTTCCCAGAAGTAGATACTGCTGTGATAGATAAAGATTTGGAAGAGAGAATGGATTTGGCTCAAAAGATTTCATCTTTGGTACACTCATTAAGAAGAAAAGAGTCTATTAAAGTAAGACAGCCACTTTCTAAAATCTTAATTCCAGATCTTAACGAAAAGGTAACTAGGCAGATAAAAGCTGTTGAGGATATTATCAATGCTGAGGTAAACATCAAGGAGATAGAATACATCGATGATTCTTCTGGAGTATTGGTGAAAAAGATAAAGCCAAACTTTAAAGTATTGGGTAAGCAATATGGAAAATTAATGCGCCATATTTCTGCTGCGATTGCTAAGTTTGAGCAGGCTGATATCACCAAACTTGAAAAAGAACAATCTTATGCAATTGAAGTAGAAGGTGAAACAATCACACTTTCTCCTGATGATGTAGAGATTACTTCTGAAGATATTCCGGGTTGGTTAGTAGCTCGTGACTATGGTTTAACTGTCGCAATGGATATTACAATCACTGATGAGCTTCGTAAAGAAGGTATCGCCAGAGAAGTGGTAAACCGTGTTCAAAACCTCAGAAAAGATATGGGACTTGAAGTACAAGATAAAATTAATATCGAAGTGCTAAAAGGTGAGAGCTTAGCAGAAGAGGCTTTCAATGCTCATAAGAAATATATATGTGAAGAAACTCAGGCATTAAACCTGAGCTTCTCTGAAAGTTTAGAAGGAGCTACTGCTATCGATCTTGGTGATGTAACCATCGAGATTAAAGTAGCAAAAGCTTAATCTATATTTTCTGGATTTAAAACTGCCTGCACGTAATTTTCAAAATTGAAATACTGTTGGGCAGTTTTTTTTATGTCTTCTGTAGTTAAAGCATCAATCCGTTTTTCGTAATCCATTACCTCGCTGTAATCTCTATCATATAAATAACTGTTTCTGAGCATGCTCAACCAGAAGTTATTTTTCTTGAGATTTTCTTTCATCTCTAACTTTTGCGTTTCTTTTATTTTATTGAGGTCTTCTTTACTAGGGCCATTCTCTTGTATCTTTTTTATTTCTTCAAAAGCTGCTTCAATCAGTTTATCTACATTTTCTGGAGCACAAGGAAACTGGATGGTTAAATTGTAAGAACCAGTAGGTAATTCTTGGGTTGAGCCATAAGCACTTACACCATAAACGCCACTTTTATCTTCTCTTAAATTCTCAGTAAGCTTAATATCAAGAATTTCAGCAAGAGAAGAAATTTTATAAGCTTCTTTCTTATCGTAGTCAAAATCGCCAGTAAATGCCAGCATTACTTGGCTTTTTTGATCTGTCCCCTTTTTGAATTCCTTTTTCACTACCCCTTTAGGATAGCTAATACCTAAATCTTTCCATGTTTGGTTTTGTTCGTTTGTGGGTAAACTACCAATGTATTGTTCTAGTAATGGCGTGATTTCTTCTACTGAAAAATTGCCAACAAAAAAGAAAGTGAAATTCTGTGCATCAGCATACCTTTCTGTATATATCTGGTAAGCTTTATCTAAATCTATCTTATCGAAATCTTCTTGCTCTGGAAAACCTCCCCTTCTCGGATTATTCTGCGACATTAATTTAGAAGTTTGGTCGTAGAAGTAATTCTCTGGACTAGCCTTTAAGTTTTCATATAACGCTTTTGTTTTGTTGATAAAAGAAAGAAATGCTTCTTTGTCTTTTCTTGGTGCAGTAAAATATAAGTATACCAATTGCAGCATGCTTTCTAAATCTTTTGGCGTCGCACTCCCAGAAATACCTTCTGTAATTTCTCTTATGTACGGACTGGCATTTGCAATTTTACCAGTTAGTAGTTTCTGTATATCAGTAACAGAAAAGTCTTTCACTCCGCTTTCATTTACTATACTCGCTGCAAAAATGGCTGAATAGTAATTTTCAAGTGGATAAACAGAATGTCCTCCAAAGTTAAAAGCATCCATTAAAACTTGATCATTCTTAAAGTCCGTTGGTTTTAAAACTACTTTAGTACCATTGCTAAGAGTTATCTCTGTAACCTCTAAAGGTTTTTCTTGACTTTCTTTTACTGTGCCTGAAGTTGGCAATTCTTCCATGAGTGCCGTTGCAGTCAGATTATCTTCGTAAGCTTCTGGTGTAACTTTATCAGCTTCTGCCACTATTTTTTCTATTTCTTCTTCTGATGGAATTATAGTATTTTCTTTATCAGGTCCAGTTACAATAATTACTCTGTTATCATCCGTAATTAAGTTCTTAGTAAGAGCATTTATGTCTTTTAAGGTGATTTGAGGTAGAAAAGCTTTTACATATTCTAGCTCAGTACCGATGCCCGGAGTAGGTACTTTTTCAAGAAAATAAGAGATATACTCAGAGGCATAATTGGCAGATTCTGTTTTATCTTTTTCGTTGTAAGCCTTTTCGTAATAGGCGATCATGTCTTTTTTGTAGCGATCTAGTTCAGATTCTGTAAAGCCGTGTAAAAGCACACGCTTATTTTCTGTAAGTAAGGCAGTAATGCCTTGGTCAACGCCATTTGGAGGTACTATAGCAAAGAATGAATAAGCATCTTTAGTTCTTACTAAATCACCATAACCTGCACCAGCATACATAAATGGAGGTTCTGCCAATTGAGTAAGCTCACTTAGTCTTTGATTAAACATGCCATCGTACACATTCTGTACAAGTGAAGCCTTGTAATCTCCAACAGTACTCACTTCTGTTTTGTCTTTTTTATAAATGATTTGAATTTGAGTGAAAGAAGCTTCTTTATCTTTCGCTGTGGCTACTAAAGATTCTTTGTGAGATGGAACATCATAATAAGGTCTTTCTACAGGTTTCTTAGATTTCGGAATCTCATTAAAGTGTTTTTTAATACTGGCTTCCATTTGATCTACGTCGATATCTCCAACTACCACAATAGCCATTAATTCGGGTCTATACCATTTTTTATAGAAATCAATCAGCGTTTTATATTCAAAGTTTTCCAGCACTTTTTTCTTGCCAATTGGTAACCTTTCTGCATATCGCGAATCTTTCATCATTACCGGAAACCATTTTTCACGCATACGTTGTCCTGCTCCTTGGCCTAGTCTCCATTCTTCAATTACAACTCCCCTTTCTTTATCTATTTCATCACCTTCAAAACTGATGTTGTGCGCCCAGTCTTCTAGTATTTGCATACCTTTATCTACCACAGTATCAGCAGTGGGTATGTTGAGCATATAAACAGTCTCGTCGAAGCTGGTATAAGCATTTAAATGTGCGCCAAATTTTACCCCAATAGATTGTAGGTAACTTACTAATTCGTTTTTAGCAAAGTTTTTTGTTCCATTAAAAGCCATGTGTTCAACAAAGTGAGCCAGGCCTAACTGCTTCTCATTTTCGAGCATGGAACCAGTATTTACGACTAACCTGAGTTCTACTTTATTTTCAGGTTTGCTGTTTTTTCTAATAAAATAAGTCATTCCATTAGGTAACTTTCCAGTTTTAACTGCCGGATCTAGAGGGATGGCATCGTCAAGTTTTTTAATTTGACTGTCGGAATTGAGAATTTCCTGTGCAGATACCTCATTGAAAAGTACAAATAGTATCAGCACAATTGATGCACTAAGAAATTTTATTTTCATGATGTGGATAGCTAGATAAAAAAATAGCTTGTTTAACTTATGTGTATTTTAAAATTGATTCAAAATACTACTTAAGGAGTAAGTATTAAAAGAAAAGGAAGAAAAAATGGAGGAGATTGCTGTTTAAAATAAAGGCATTATCCTTTAAATGAATAATGCCTAATTATATTAATACGGGTCGTTACGGTACTTCTCTTGCTCTAATTCAGAAATTCTGCGGGATAAAATACTGATTTGCTCCTTTAAATCCTGATTAGAATCGTATTCTGGTAAACCATTGAAATCGCCACCAGCTACAATTGTTTCGAGATTTTCAAGTCTTTTATTGACTTCCTCTAGCTGAGTATTGTTTTGTCTTCTTGATTGTCTTTTAGAAAAACGGCCATGATCTTCTTGACCTATATATCCCATATTTTTTTCAAGCTGCATTCTTCTTAGTTTGACAATTGTGCCTGAAATAATGGCAGTAATGGCTATAAAAACTATTTCGGGTCCCATCTTTAAATTTTATTGATTGTATCTAATATGTCTAATTTATAGAAATATAACCATACTTGTTAACCGCTTGTGTAAAATTTGGGAATTAAGCTAAATATTGTGAGAATATTTATCAGATGAAATTATTCTGTAATATAATGCATTTACCATTCAGTAAGATTAAATAACAGGATTGTTTTTACATTTGCACGAATAACCATATTAGAAAAATTCTGTAGTAATACAGTGTTCAAATTATGAAGATTTACATTCGCTTACTTTCCTACGCATACCCATTAGCTTTTTCATTAACCAGCTATATCATATTTGCTTCTTTAGCTATCATATTCGGTTTATTAAATTTTAGTCTTTTAATTCCCCTACTTGAGGTTTTATTTGGAACAGTCGATGGCGATAATGTTAAAGAGGTTGTTAGTAATCCTAGTTTTGAGCCTACCATTTCTTATGTAAAAGATAAATTCAATTACCATTTTATTTCTATTGTAGATGAATATGGTAAAATTGCTGCGCTTGAGTTTGTGTGTATTCTCATTATGATTACCAACTTGCTTAAGGGCTTTTTTAGGTATTTTGCTACGAGAGTAATGGCCTTTATGAGAGCAAGGCTAATCTTGAACTTGAGAAAATCTATCTTCGAAAAAGTATCTGACATGCATAGTGGCTTTTTTGCAGAGAATAAAAAAGGTGATCTAGCATCTAGAATGACTAGTGATATTCAAGAAGTTGAAAACTCTATTGTTAATACGATTTCAGTGGTTTTTAGAGAGCCGGCAACCATTATTGGTTATTTCTTCTTGCTTTTTATGATGTCTACTGAGCTCACTTTATTCACAATATTAGTTTTACCAACTGCGGGTGTAGCTTTTTCTAAACTTATTAGAAAATTAAAGAAGCAAGCTTCTGAAGTTCAGATTATTCTAGGAGATATGCTAAGCACGATAGATGAGGCTTTAGGCGCTTTTAAGGTGATAAAAGGCTTTAATGCAGAAAACTATATCAACAATAAATTTGAGCAACAAAACAAGGCTTATGCACATACATTGCGATCTATGTCTCTTAAAAGAGAAATTGCATCTCCACTTTCAGAATTTGTTGGTGTAGGTATGGTTGCAGGTATTTTATTTTATGGAGGAACTTTGGTTTTAAAAGAGCAGTCTTCACTCGAACCAGCTGAGTTTATAACTTATATTGTTTTACTTTCTCAGATATTAATTCCAATGCGATTGATCTCTTCTGCTATCAGTTCAATTCAACGAGGATTGGAAGCAGGAAAAAGAGTATTGCATATTATAGATCAAAAGCCGATGATCACGGATAAGGCTCAAGCTGTTAAAATTGATAAATTCAATAGTGAGATTGAGTTTAAAGATGTGTCTTTTACTTATGATGGTGAAAAGGAAGTTTTAAAAGGAATTAACTTTAAACTTGAAAAAGGAAAAACTATCGCTTTAGTCGGCCCATCGGGTGGTGGTAAATCCACCATTGCAGACCTTATCCCGAGGTTTTATGATCCTATCAAAGGAATTATTAGTATGGATGGTATTTCTCTTACAGAGGCTAATATTAAGTCTGTGAGAGATCATATGGGTATTGTTACCCAAGAGTCCATCTTGTTTAATGATACCATTGCCAACAACATTTCATTTGCTAAAACTGAAGCGACTAGAGAAGAAGTAATTCAGGCTGCAAAAATTGCCAATGCACATGATTTTATTATGCAAGCAGAAAATGGTTACGATACATTTATTGGAGATAGAGGACTCAAGCTTTCAGGTGGACAAAGGCAACGAATTAGCATTGCTAGAGCAGTCCTTAAAAACCCAGATATCTTAATTCTTGATGAAGCAACTTCTGCATTAGATACAGAATCTGAAAAATTAGTGCAAGATGCACTTACAAACCTGTTAAAAAATAGAACTTCTATCATTATTGCCCATAGATTGAGTACCATTCAGCATGCCGATAAAATTCTGGTAATTAAAGATGGAGAGATAATCGAGAAGGGGAATCATGAATCGCTTATGACTATAAATGAAGGTGTATACAGAAAATTAAACGAGCTACAGTCTACCATCTAAAAGATAGGTAGACTTAGCATATTTCATTATATAATTTACTCCTAACTTTTTTAAGTGCTTCTATTTCTGTAAGCTCGTTTCCCGATAGGGTTTGGAGTAATTCTTTAATTTCTTCTTTTTCAATAATCTTACTCAGAATCACTTTTTCAGTGTCTTTACAAGTACTGAGAAGGGTTTTTATCTGATCTTTATTAGAACTAGCTTTTAAGAGTTGTAGCTTGACTTCAAGAATTACATTTTCTGTAAACAGAGATTTTAGTTGCTTTAAAGAATTATGATAATTTCCTTTGTCTCTGTTTTTATAAGCTTGAGCCATTTGTTCTATCAAAGCAATACACACTTCTTTGTCAAGCTCTTTAGAAAGTATATTTCTAAAAATCTTTCCTTTAGAAATTTTTTGAAGTCTGTTTTTTATATGCTCGCTATCATTATTGAAAATGAGATAAATATTATCGGCTTGTTCAATGGTATTAATTACCGCATCTGTTACAGTAGCATTTTCTTCTAGAAATAATATATCACATTGAACGGCTTGTGAATGATTATCGAGGTCGTCAAAAGGAAATAGAAAATCTAGGCTTTTATGCGATATAGTTGACGTAAAACCAAAATCTTTAAAAAATGGTAGACTAATGCTGTTAGATGAATAAGAAAATAAAACAATGTCTGTTTGTTGCATATTTAGTTGGTAATTTATACATCAGAATATAAGCAAACTGTGGTCTACTTATATTCTGATTATAAGTTATTTAGTTTTTATTCACTTATTTGGATTTCAGCAAAGTTGATTGCCTCTTTGCTAAGCCAGTTTTTTTCTTCTATAGTTAATGCATAGTTCTTACTTACCTGCCAGTTGTAGTTACGCTTTAAAGACATCTTTAAACTACGATTAAAAGCCATGTTTAACTCTGGTTCATCAATGTCATCTAAATTCAACTTCAACTCTCCATTCTTTAATGCATTGTACATAATATACCACCAGTCTTTTCTGTCTACCTTTACATTGCTGTTATAATCTTCAAATCTCATAACAGTACTAATTGGTAGCTGACACAAGCCTAAAATAAATCTTCTAGCAAGTAGTATATTTCTAAAGTTTTCCAGATTTCTTTCGTGATTTTTAGTACCCAAACGACCACTTATATTCGGTAAAAGGTATTTTGGGATCGAACCATTTTCAACAATCTTTTTCACGAAATAAAATGCTGTAGAAGAAATATCTTCTTCAAATTGTTCGTAATCCTTTGCCTCTCTATGTACTTTGTACAAGTATTGGTGATCACCAGAAAAAGAAGATGGTTTTTCTATAACAGAAACTGCTTCTACATTAAGTTGTTTAACTGTGTTGCAGAAACTATCTAAGCCCCAAGGTGTGTCAAATACATCTTTTTTAAGCATAGGGATTACCATTCTTTTATGTTGCATGGCAGAAGATGCCAGCTTTCTTGTGCTTAAGCCACAGAGAGTAATTACATTCACAATATTAGGTAAAGCTGCAAGCTCTTTAGATATATGGAATGATTGCTTTCTATTGTAAATTTTTTCTTTATTAAAGAACCTGTTGTCGCAAACAAGAACAGTTATTTTGTTTTTAGAATCGTGCTTTAATATATCAATAGCTTCATTAACATCATAAGCTAATCTGCTTGTAATGCCAAAGCTGTTTAATTTTTCTTTTACGATGTTTCCGAACCTGTCATTGCTATCTACATAAAGTACTTCTCCAAACCGGATGTCATTGTTAAGACTATTGCTTTGAGGAGTACTAACTTCTTCTTCTGGTAGAATATCATTGATTTTTTCCTTCAGTTTAGGTATGTGTCTTAACACTTCCTGGTTACTAAATTTCGGAAAGGTTTCAATGTTGCTATAAAACTCAGTTCTAATTTTGTAAACATCTGTTTCCCTTTCAGGAAAAGTATTAATCACCTTATTGAAATACTTGTTGATAATATCTATTCCTAATTGATCAGTATTTGAAGAATAGATTTCATCATGAAGTTCTAGTGATTCTTCATCGATATATCCAGTATCTGAATATAATCTTTCGCATAAAAAAGTATGTAGTTCATCCTCTAAGCCTTCTCTAAAACATTTTCCTAAATTTTGAAAAGGAGTACACTCAAAATCAATTAATGTAGAAAAGCTAATAGAAGGATCTCTAAAGAATCGAACATTACCAGTAGTAAAATTCTTTAATTCAAAATCAAAAGTATTGAAGGGTAAATGTGATAAAACTAAAATGGGATTTCTGCTTTGCAGATTTAGTCTTATGTCTTTAATCAAGTCAAAACCTTGAAAACTGCTTAGTTTTTTTTCTTCCCAATTTAATTCAGCAACAATAATGACCTTTTCAGATTTGGCTAGCTGACCGCTATTACGGAGTCTGTTGTAAACGTTTGGGTTATCAACAATTTCAAAGTGTTGGGAATCGATAAGTAAGTCTTCATCTGGATTACAGATGAGTATAGGCTTAATACTCATTATTGTTTGGTCTAATTGTTTTATAAATGGTTCGTGGTAGTCGTCTATACAACGCTAATCTATTCGATTGCGCATTGAATAGCAAAAAGGCGATAGTTATGAAACTAGTAAAGTTTATATGTTTTTCTTACATAAGATTTTGGAAAAAATAACTTATGCAATGGAAAAAACTGCAATAACATGAGAAGTTCGAAATTGCACTTAGCTTAAGATTACTTGAAATTTGCTTATATTCTGTGAAGTAATATTTTTCTCAATTTATACAAAAAAAGAGAAATAAAAAACTTATTATCTCACATTTTCTTGTTATATCTATAGCTTCAGCACAAAAAATACTTCATTTCCATACTAATGCATCAATAAAAGCAATAACTATTCTCTTTTCGTTTAAAATGTTACTTAAGTAAGATTTATTTTGATTTGTAACATGTAAATTAACTGTGTATGTCATTTTAAATACCGTATTACATGATAAAATGTTTTGATTTTTTTCTTTTTTCAAGAATAACTTTCACGTCGGCAAGAAAACCTTTAACATTTTTTGATATTTCTTTACAATAAATAAGATTTTTAAATAGCAAAAAATATTATGCATGCATAATATTTTTTGCTATTTTTGTTTTAATCCCAGCGTTAAAATAACCTTTAAGCAATGACAGATAATCAGCAAAAAAAGAAAAGATCAGTAGATTTTAGCATTAAAGCGGCATGGCTGGCAATTTCTAAAATGTACAATTATGTAGGAGCTGATTTCGATATAACACATTCTTCAGGATTTGTTTTATTGAATATAGATAGAGAAGTGGGAACACCAGCTACTAAAATTGCTCCTTTATTAGGTATGGAAGCACGTAGTTTAACTAGGATGCTTAAGTCAATTGAAGAAAAGGGACTTATTTACAGAAAAGCTGACGCCACAGATAAACGCAAGGTAATAATCTTTTTAACAGAAGAAGGCAAGAAAAAAAGAGAACTCGCAAGGCAGACAGTAAAGTACTTTAATAGAAAATTGAGTGAGCAAGTGAATCAGAATGAGTTTGAAGTGTTTTTTAAAGTAATAGAAAAAATACATTATGTTATTGAGAATCTGGATGAAAGTGAGGCAGAAGAAGAAATACTAGGAAATACAAAAGTTAAATAGAATATACTAAGACTATAAAAGCTAAAGACAAACTTTAATTAACAGGAATTTTAATACAACCAACCTCTAACAACAAGAAATATGAAAAATAGAACAGTAAAAAAAGTTGCTGTATTGGGTTCAGGTGTTATGGGTTCCAGAATTGCATGCCACTTTGCAAATATAGGTGTGCAGGTTTTGTTACTCGATATTGCTCCCAAAGAGTTAAACGACAAGGAAAAAGCAAAAGGATTGTCACTAACAGATGCAGCAGTAAAAAATAGAATTGTAAATGATGCACTTCAGTTTGCTATAAAATCTAAGCCCGCCCCATTATATAGCAGCAAATCAGCCACATTAATAAGTACAGGTAATTTCGATGACGATATGTCTAAAATTGCCGATTATGATTGGATTTTAGAAGTTGTTGTAGAGAAATTAGAAATCAAAAAAATAGTTTTTGATCAGGTTGAGAAATATAGAAAACCAGGCACTTTAATAACATCGAATACTTCTGGTATACCAATGCATTTAATGTGTGAAGGTAGAAGCGATGATTTTAAAAAGCATTTTTGTGGTACTCACTTTTTTAACCCACCACGTTACCTAAGATTACTGGAAATTATCCCCGGTCCAGAAACTAAACAAGATGTATTGGATTTCTTAATGCTTTATGGTGACTTATATCTGGGTAAAGAAACTGTACTTTGTAAAGATACTCCTGCATTTATCGCTAACAGAATCGGGGTGTATGCGATTATGTCAGCAATGCACATTATAGAGGAGATGGGACTAACTGTTGGGGAAGTTGACAGGCTAACAGGTCCGCTTATTGGTCGTCCTAAGTCTGCTACTTTCAGAACAATGGATGTAGTTGGTCTTGATACTACTGTAAACGTAGCGAGCAATCTAAGAGCAATCCTTTCTGATGATGAATCTAAAGATACCTTTAAACTACCGGGTATTGTAAAAGAATTGTCTGATAGAAAATGGCTCGGAGATAAAACAGGTCAGGGGTATTTCAAGAAAACAAGAAATGAGAAAGGGGAAAGAGAAATTCTTGAGCTTGATTTTAAAACCTACGAATATGTACCAAGAACCAAAGCCAAATTCCCTTCATTAGAAAAGGCAAAAGCGATAGAAGAAACTCCGGCTAGAATTAAGTTTGTTGTAAATGCGCAAGATAAAGCAGGAGAGTTTCTAAGAAAATCTTTATACGATACTTTCAGGTATTGTACCATGAGAATCCCTGAGATTGCAGACGATCTTTATAAAATTGATCAAGCTGTTTCTGCAGGTTTTGGCTGGGATTATGGCCCGTTTGAAACATGGGATATTTTAGGTGCAAAAGATACTGTACTTAAAATGGAAGCAGCAGGGCAAAAGCCAGCACAGTGGGTTTACGATATGCTCGAAAGTGGTAAAGAAAGTTTTTACAGTGTAGAAAACGGCCAGAAGAAATACTACGATATTGAAAGTAAGACATATAAAGTAGTACCAGGTACTGAGTCTTTCATTTATCTAGATACTTTAAGAAAATCTAATAAAGTTTGGGGTAATAGTGGTTCTACACTATTTGATTTAGGTGATGGAATTTTAGGTTTAGAATTCCATACCAAGATGAACTCGATGGGTGCTGAAGTGATTGAGGGTATCAATACAGCCATTACCAAAGCAGAAGAAAACTTTAAAGGTTTAGTAATTGGTAATGAGGCACCTCAGTTCTCAGCAGGAGCTAACTTAGCTATGTTATTTATGTTTGCAGGTGATCAAGAGTGGGATGAAATCAACCTCATGATTGCTCAGTTCCAGAATACCATGATGCGAACCAGATTCTCATCTGTGCCGGTTGTTGCTGCACCAGCAGGTTTAGCTTTAGGCGGTGGTTGTGAGATTTCTTTACATTGCGACCATATTCAAGCGCATGCCGAGACCTATATTGGTTTAGTGGAATTTGGAGTAGGTTTAATTCCGGCAGGTGGCGGAACCAAAGAGATGACTCTGAGAGCATCTAGCACATATAAGCCGGGTGACCCAGAAATTAACCAATTGCAAGAATATTTTATGAATATTGCTACAGCAAAAGTGGCAACTTCAGCAGAAGAAGGCAGAGAGCTTGGTTATCTAATAGAAACTGATGCGATATCGCTAAACAGAGCCCGTCTAATTGCAGATGCAAAAGCACAAGCTATTAAATTGGCTGATGCAGGTTATACAAAGCCTGTTGAAAGAACTGATATTAAAGTTTTAGGAAAAGGAGGAATAGCAACTTTTGAAGCAGGTATAGCAGGAATGCTTTATGGAAATTATGCTTCAGAACACGATGCGAAAATTGCTAGAAAACTTTCTTATGTGATGAACGGAGGAGACCTTTCAGAACCAACTTTGGTTTCTGAGCAATATCTTCTCGACTTGGAGAGAGAAGCTTTTTTAAGCTTATGTGGAGAACAGAAAACATTGGAAAGAATTCAGAGCATTCTTTTTAAAGGAAAACCACTAAGAAACTAAGATTCATTGGTTTTCAATTCCACTTTTCAAAAAACAATATTCAACTAAAACAGAAAAAATATTATGGATGCATATATAGTAGCTGGCTATAGAACAGCCGTAGGAAAAGCTAAAAAAGGAGGTTTTCGGTTTACTAGACCTGATGATCTCGCAGCCGATGTAATTAAGCATTTGGTGAAATCTGTTCCGGGTTTTGATGCTAAAAGAGTAAATGACCTGATTGTGGGTTGTGCTATTCCAGAAGCAGAGCAAGGAATGCAAATGGGAAGAATGATTTCTCTACTTTCATTACCAATGGAAGTTCCCGGTTTTATTATTAATAGGTATTGTGGTTCAGGTGTAGAAGCAATTGCATTGGCAAGTGCTAAGGTAAATTCAGGAATGGCAGACTGTATTATAGCTGGTGGTGCTGAGTCTATGTCTATGGTACCAATGTTAGGTTACAAACCTGCTTTAAACTGGAACATTGCAGAGTCTAATCCAGAGTATTACTTGAGTATGGGATTAACAGCCGAAGAGGTTGCCAAAGAATACGATATTACCAGAGAGCAGGCAGATGAGTTTTCTTACAACTCTCATCAAAAAGCAATTGATGCCATTAAGAATGGAAGGTTTAAAGATGACATTGTTCCAATAACAGTGAATGAGACTTATTTGAGCAATGGTGTTAAGAAAACTAGATCTTATGTTGTAGATACAGATGAAGGGCCAAGAGCTGATACAAGTATGGATGTATTAGGTAAACTAAGACCTGCTTTCAGAATGAATGGACAGGTAACTGCTGGTAATTCTTCACAAACATCTGATGGAGCTGCTTTTGTAATGGTGATGTCTGAAAAAATGGTGAATGAGTTAAATCTGAAACCAATTGCAAGAATGATGTCTTACCAAGTGGCTGGTGTAAACCCAAGAATTATGGGTATTGGACCAGTTGAAGCAGTGCCAAAAGCATTAAAGCAAGCAGGTTTAAATCTTTCAGATATAGATCAAATAGAATTAAACGAAGCTTTTGCAGCTCAGTCATTAGCGGTAATTAAACAGCTTGAGCTTGATCCATCAATAGTGAATGTAAATGGTGGAGCTATTGCATTAGGTCACCCATTAGGTTGTACGGGAGCCAAACTTTCGGTGCAGTTATTCAACGAAATGAGGAGAAGAAAGCAGAAATACGGAATGGTAACAGCTTGTGTCGGAGGTGGCCAAGGAGTTGCAGGTATTTATGAGTTCTTGAACTAAGATTATATAAACTTTCTAAAAGATACCTGAGGCATTTTGTTTCAGGTATTTTTTTTTCAATTAAGTATGCTGCATGGAAAAAGGCTTCCTTTCATATAAAAACTCACTGATAGAATATCGAAAATCAGCAAAGAAGGATAAGTTATTAATCCTATTTCATGGTTTTGGAGATAAGGCTGCTTTGTTTGAACCTATCTTTCCTGCATTAGAAAAAGAGTTTGAGGTTTGGGCACTTAGCTTTCCTTATCATGGAGAATCTCAATGGAATGAGGGATTATTTTCAAAAGATGACATAGTAAACATCATCCAAGAAATATTAAGCATTTCAGGCAAAGACAAGTTTTCATTATTAGGTTATAGCATGGGAGGGAAAGTAGCCTTGAATATGTTGGTAAGGTTTTCTCAACAAATAGATCAACTTTTTCTTTTAGCTCCAGATGGGATAAAAACTCACAGGTTATACGATATTCATAACTTGCCAGAAGTGTTTATTCGACTATTTAAGTCATTAATGAAGCGACCTAAGTTATTTTTTAAAATAGCTACTATGGCATATCGATCGGGTTTGCTCACTAAGTTTCTATTCGACTTTACTAAAAATCATTTCAGTACAGCAGAGCAAAGAACCCGTTTTTTTATGGTAGCAGATTCTATCAGAACTTTTAAGCCCGATTTAGAAAAAGTAAAATCTATCATCAATGCTGAAAAAATAAAAGTGACTTTGTTTCTGGGTAAAAGAGATGAAGTGATTTTGCCAGAAGTAGCAGAAGTTTTTAGTGTAGGTTTATCAACTTGCGAAGTAATCTGGTTAAACAGAGGTCACTTATTAATCGATGTAGATTTAAATAATCGCTTCGAAGATATCTTTAAATCTCATTCCTTTCATTCATAAAAAAGGCTTTACAGAAATATTCTGTAAAGCCCCGGATATTACTATTTGCTCAAATTTCTTTAAGAAATCATACCTACACTTCTGTTTACAAAAGCAGTAAGTGCAGCACCAGTCAATTTACCATTTGATAGTAATGCCAAATCGTAAGCTTGTTTAGCGATTTCTTTTTGTTTTGTTTCATCAGATTCAGCTAAGATTTTTGCTGTAATCGGGTGGTTACCATTGATGGTTACAGTTTGGCTGCTTGGGAACATTCCGCCGCCCATCATACCTTGTAACTCGGCCATTTCCTGCATTCTTCTCATAAATTCAGGAAGTGTAATTGTAACTGGCATTTCTTCAGCAGACATTGCAGTTACTTCTGGCTCTAATTTATCGTCACCAATAGCGCTTTTATATATTTCTTTAATTTTAGCTTCTTCGTCTTTGCTTAAAACTGATTCTAGAGCTTCGCCCTTATCAATCAATTTGTTAGCTACATCAGCATCAACACGTTTGATAGAAACTTTTTCAAGCTTTTGCTCTAAAGTACCGATAAAGTGATTGTCGATAACATTATCGAACTCTACAATATCGTAGTCTTTTTTAAGCGCAGCTTGGATATAAGCATCTTGCTTTCCTCTATCGTTGGTATAGATAATTACTTTATTTCCGTCTTTATCTGTTTGGTTACCAGCGATGTGCTCTAAATACTCATCAAATGTGAAAAGCTTTCCATCTAGGTTTTTTAATAAACCAATTCCCTTAGCTCTGTCGTAGAATTTCTCGTCTGAAAGCATTCCATATTTAACAAACAGACCTATGCTTTCCCATTTCTTCTCGTAACCGTCTCTATCGTCTTTGAATAACTCAATCAGTTTATCAGCAACTTTTTTAGTAATGTAGTTATTGATTTTCTTAACATTACTGTCAGACTGTAAGTAACTTCTTGAAACGTTAAGCGGAATATCTGGTGAGTCAATTACACCATGCATCAGCATTAAGAACTCAGGTACAATTTCTTTTACTTCATCAGTAATAAATACCTGTCTTGAATAAAGCTGAATTTTATCTTTATGAAGGGTAATATCATTTTTCACTTTCGGGAAGTAAAGAACACCCGTCAAGTTGAATGGATAATCTACATTCAGGTGAATCCAAAACATTGGATCTTCTGACATTGGATAAAGACTCTTGTAAAACTCAAGATAATCTTTGTCTTCTAAGTCACTCGGACTTTTTGTCCAGATTGGAGAAGTAGTATTGAGGATATCACCATCGTATTCGATTTCGATTGGTAAGAATTTACAATATCTGTCAAGAATTTGCTTAAGCTTAAACTTCTCAAGATATTCTTTAGATTCTTCATTTACATGAAGTACTATATCTGTACCTCTGTCAGTTTTTTCAGCAGAAGTAATTTCAAAATCTGTAGAACCAGTACATGACCATTTTGCAGCTTCTGTATCATCTTTATAAGATTTTGTAATGATATCTACCTTATCTGCCACCATAAAGGCTGAGTAAAAACCAAGACCGAATTTACCGATTATTTGGTTAGCATCGTCTATACCTTTAAACTTCTCAACAAACTCAGTTGCACCAGAAAAAGCAATTTGGTTGATGTATTTTTTAATTTCTTCGCCAGTCATACCAATACCTCTATCGCTAATGGTAATGGTATTTTCTTTTTCGTCGAGTACAACTTTTACTTTAGTTTCACCAACTTCTCCTGAGTATTCTCCAATTGATGCTAATTTTTGAAGTTTTTGCGTAGCATCTACTGCATTGGAAACTAATTCTCTTAAGAAAATATCATGATCTGAGTATAGGAACTTTTTAATTATCGGGAAAATATTCTCGGTATTTACCGAAATGGTGCCTTTCTCTTCCATTTTTTTTAGATTTTATATGCTGTACTTTTAATTTTTCTAAATCTAAACGAATACTATTCCATAGGTGGCAAACTGCAATTTTGTCAGTTTATAATGACAGATAATATCAGAAAGCTTATTTTTTTAGCTTTAAGTAATACTTGGTAATGACGTATATGAGTCTTAACAGAAAAAAAGTCAGTAATAATTCTGTGATACTAATTGGTAAAACATTAGTATAATATTTTTTATAAAAAGTGCTTTGCTGATTAAATCCAAAAATTCCTGGAAGAATATTGATGCTTAATAATACCGCTAGAAATATAGCTAGTAGTTTAAGCTCTCTCTTAATTATTTTTTGATGTTTATTCATTCCAGGACGGTAAGTTTCCATTGAAGCCATTTGTTAGCAATAAAAGGTTGTAATATTTAATTTTAGTTAATTGGTTCTAAAAAACTAATCTACCCAGAACCATGTAATTTTTCTTACGTATGTAAACATATACTACTATACAATTTGTTCTAAAATTAAATACAAAACACTTCAAAATAACCAATCATTTTCCTACAGCTGGGCACAGTTCATCTTTTACTAGCTTAATTATCTATCAATAATCTATACATAACTATATGCTTCCTTATATTAATTTAATTGATATGAGGTATTGCACCGAATATCAGTATTTATCTGATAAAGCGACCGACTTACATTTCAGCATCAGCTTTGGAGCAATACTTACCTATAAGAAAATAATTAAACCGAGTTTTATCAAAGAGCTTTTTGGCGAAAAAGACAAAGTAGTTGTAATAGAAGAAAAAACTCAAAGTGTTACTTATGGGCTTAAACAAGTAAGATGGTATAATCTTACTGAGCAGAAAAGAGCCTCAATAGAAGAAGAAATACTACTTAATAAACTAAAGCAAAGTGTAATTGACCCTGAAAACTTAAAGCAGGCAGCTTTAATTAGAAAATCAGGTGTTGTACAGGCGGGCAGTGGCAAGGAGTTTCCTGTAAGAAATGTAGATGTTATTCTAGATACATTTCCGTAATAGAAAGGCTATAGTTTTCTATAGCCTTATTCCAAAATTGAATGCATGTAACTCTGGAACTGTATCGTTTTTCCTGAATAATGGATTTAAATCGTAGTTGGCAAACAACGTAAACCAGCCCCAACCAATCTCACCTCTTACACCATATCTAAATGGTTCTAGATTGTAATTGCCTCGATCGTGATCTTTCTGCGAATCTCCTTCATCGTTATATTTAATTTTGGTGTAACTGCCAAGTCTGTAACCAGCATAAGCACCAGCACTAATCTTAAACTTGTTTTTTACATAATATTGAAACATTACTGGCAAGTTTACATAAGATACCGTGAGTTTAGATTTTTCAAGATTAATCATAGACTCTTCAAAGGCAATCTCATCTCCAGTTTTTACTAACTGCACATTATTTTCAAACATAAAGTTTGTCCAAGAGAAGCTCATTCCACATTTAAAATAGAATGCTTTTTTGGTTTGCTTACTCAGCCTAGTTCTAGACATTAGGTTTACCGATATGTAGCGAGAACCCCATGGTCTGGTTTCATAATTGGTATTTTGCGGAATGCTGCCATTGTCAAAATAGCCACTTAGTCCCAAATCGAAGTTCATGTATTGGTGGGTTCTTCTTTTCCACGATTCTTTATCTTTTTTCTCAATGCTGATAAATGTATCTGGTCTTCTTACAAAAGTAAGCCTGTCCTCCTCCTTATCGTCTTTCCAAGGCATTTCTACTTTGTATTGTGCCATATCGTCATTTACTTCTAGATAACCCGATTCGTTATAATGAGCAGAGTCTACATAGGTAGCTACATTTGCCATTAGCTCTTCGAAATTGATGTTTTCTAGATCATTTACATCCTCCGTATTTTGCAAGTAGAAAATCATCTTACTGCCATTTCTACCGAAATTTATTATTACCGTGTCTGCCGTAACAGAACTTTGCTGAGCAAATACATTAATGCTTAATCCCATAAGTAAAACCCATAGGTAAATGATATGCTTTTTCATATACTTTTAGTTTTGATTCTCTTCGCTAGTGTATTTCCGAAGTTTTCTAAATAAAGTTTTAATAGGATTTTTTTGCTGTGGAGCAGCTTCTTGCCTAGTGTTATCAGATGGCGTAAGTGTAATTTCAACTTTTACACCTTTTCCCTTAGCCTTCTTTTTTTCGATCTTTGTTAGACCTTTCTTTTCTAAGGTGATTTCTTCTGGTATTTCAAGTTCACTATTTTCAATTTCTTTATTAGTACCTGATAATTCAGCTTGCTGATTCTGAATATTAACAGTAGTATTTTTTAGAGAAGTTTGATTATTTGTATTGACTATATTTTCGGTTGACTTGGTTTCTTCTAATGTATCTTCAAGTTCTGTTTTTTCACTTTCAATAATAGATTCAGGTTTATCTTCTTCAATTTCTAGAGGTTGTTTTATAGAAGGCTTAACTTCTATTATTTCTTTATTATCTGGTGGTGTATTTTCAACCGTAGAATGACCAGAAAAAACAAAAAGAAATGATAAGACAATGATGCTGAAAAGTCCGTACTTGCCCCAATGGTTTTTGCCGCCTTTATTGTTGTTATCATTTGACTTTAGGTGTTTGTCAAGCTTATCCCAAGCAGCAGCCGAAGGCTTTTCTTTGTAGTCTCCTAGCTTCTCTTTAAAAATAGAATCGATATGTTGATAATTATCTGACATACTATAATTTCATGCTCTTTAGCTTATTTTCTCATATTTTTTAATAAGACCTTGTAAATACTTTCTCGCTTTACTAAGCTGAGATTTTGATGTGCCTTCGCTAATATTTAGTTCTTTGGCAATTTCTTGATGGTTATAACCTTCGATGGCGTACATGTTAAATACTGTTCTATAGCCAGCGGGTAATTGATGAACCATCTCTAATAATTCTTTAGCTTCTAAACTTGTATCTGCTTTTATTGGCTCTATTTCACCGTAAACTTCTTCAATATCTCTACTGAAATTATTTTTGCTGTTTTTTCTCAGATACATCAAGCACTCATTCACCATTATTCTTTTTAGCCAACCTTCAAAACTACCTTCACATCTAAATGTGTCAATCTTCTCGAATATCTTCATAAACCCCGCAATCATTACTTCTTCGGCTATATCTCTGTTTTTTAAATATCTGATGCACAGACCAAGCATACTATCTGCATATCGCTGATAGAGCTTTTGCTGCGAAGAATGCTCATTCTTTTTGCAGCCTTCAATTACTGTATGTTCATCAAATACTCTCAATACTGGTTATTCAGCTAATTATCTAATGCCAAATTTATATTTATACTTTCAGCTCTGAATTACATTAGAAAGTTATATAATTTTTAAGGGTTTGGAGCTAAGATGTAAGTACTTTAAGAAGGGTTGCCTGAAGAATTAAAAAAAATATTAATTTCTTATTAGATGTGAGTAAAAACGTATAGCCATAATTGTGTTTTACTCAAACTTATAAAGTTAATACCATCACTAATTTTAAGCTTTATTGATTATAATTGAATAAAGAAAGTTGAAAGCAAGTATGCTTATAAGTTTAATACTTTCTTACTTATCGCATAATTATCAAACATTAAAACTCTGTTAGTGCCATGAGATTAGCAATTATTGATATGGGAACAAATACATTTAACCTGATTGTAGGTGAATTAAAAGACGATGGTCTGAGAGTAGTTTACCAAAACAGGATTTTTGTAAAAATTGGCAAAGATGGTATCAGTAAAGGCCTAATTACAGATGATGCGATAGAGAGAATGATGAAAACATTAATCGAGCTAAAAAAAGAAGCAGAAAGGTTTAATGTAATTGATATTACTGCTACAGCAACCAGTGCCATGCGCTCTGCAAAAAATGGTGCTGAACTGGTAGAAAAAATCTATAATGAGTTGGGTATTACAGTAACTACTATTGATGGTGAAGAAGAAGCTCGATTGATTTATACAGGTGTAAAAACGGCTTTAAACCTTAGTAAAACACCATCGCTAATTCTAGATATTGGAGGTGGAAGTGTTGAGTTTATTCTTGCAGATAATGTAGATATACTTTGGAAAAAAAGTTTTGAAATTGGTGCACAAAGACTTTACGATAAATTTCATAACGATGACCCCATTAGTGTAAATTCTATTTCACATTTAAATGCTTATTTAGAAGATGTACTAGATGAAGTTTTGGAACAAATACTAGTATTAAAACCTAAAACTATTATTGGTTGTGCAGGTACTTTTAGCACTATTAAAACCATTCATTGTTTACAAGAAGGAACATTAGATAAAATCTCTATTCCAGATTATCCGATGAGTATAGGGTCTTATTTGGCTATTCACGAAGAAATTATTAGTAAAAACCTAGAAGAAAGAATTGCTATTCCTGGTATGTTAGAAGAAAGAGCCGATATGATTGTAGTAGCTTCTTGTATTGTAAGTTATTTGCTCGAAAATTTTGCATTCGATAAAATCAGAATTACTACTGCGGCTTTAAAAGATGGTTTGCTGTGGGAAAAGCTGAATGAAGTCAATTAGTCCCAACATCACTTATAAATAAGAAGATAAATAGTTTATTTAATGAATATTTCTCCTTTTATACTCGAAAGGTTTTTTGCCGAGTACGAGTTTAATGTGCCATATCTTTTGTGCTCCTCAGATTGTGAATCTATATCTATAAAAGACTTATTACAATTTGAAAATGAAAGCTTGGAAAAGCTCGAAAATGTGTGGTTAGGTTATACAGAATCGCAAGGTGCGCCCAGCCTTTTAAATAGAATAGCTAGCTTATACACAAGCATTAAAGCTAATGATGTATTAACATTTAGTGGTGCAGAAGAAGCCATATACATTTTTATGCGTACCATGCTTAAGCATGGTGAAAATATTATTGTTCAGGCTCCTTGTTATCAATCTTTGTTTGAAGTGGCAAAAAGTGAAGGTGTTGAAATTAAACAATGGAATATGGATAAGGACAATGCTTGGGAGCTAGACATTAATGAATTAGAAAACCTAATTGATAGTAAAACTAAAGCGATTGTAATTAACTTCCCTAATAACCCGACTGGTTATTTGCCAACAATAGAAAAGTATCAACAGATTGTTTCTATCGCCAAGAGGAATGATCTTTTATTGTTTTCTGATGAAGTGTATAGATTATTTGAATACGATGAAGCAGACAGGCTTACACCAGCTTGTGAGTTGTATGATAAAGCGGTTTCATTAGGAGTTTTGTCTAAATCTTTTGGGTTGGCAGGTTTGCGTATTGGTTGGATTGCCTGTAAAAATCAGGATATAATGGAACAGCTAAAGTGTTATAAGGATTACACTACGATTTGTAATTCGGCACCTTCTGAGTTTTTAGCAGAAATTGCACTAAAAAACACTGATAAACTTATTGGGAGAAATAAGCAGATTGCTTTAAAAAATCTAGATTTAATAAAGGAGTTGTTTACCGAATTTTCTTCGATATTAAGTTGGAATAAGCCCAAAGCAGGAGTAATTGCCTTTCCAAAATTTAGCGAAGATGTAGCCGAAAAAGTAAACTATCGTAAAATAGCAGAAGATTATGGTTTACTACTGTTGCCAGGTTCCTGCTACGGCTATCCTGATAATTACTTTCGAATAGGCTATGGCAGGAAAAATTTTCCTGAAGCCATAGCGGTATTTCGAAAATATCTGAATGAAAAATTTAACTAATTCGCTTTTATAAGTTATTCACGAAAAAGCGCATTTTACTCACAATTTCATCTTTACAATATGCTGGGCATATTAAGTAGCCTGGGTTTTCTTCACTTGGCTTTTGACCAAAAGAAAAGTTTTCTCCAGTTAAATATGTAAAAGCATAACCGAGCTCATTAAGAATGGCTTTTTCAGCAGTCCATTCCCATTCTGGAATCGATGGTTCCATTACAATGGCGATGTCGTATTTGCCGGTAAGTATGCTGTATAAGCGAGAATCAGTTTCTTTTTTGATGTGTTCGTCTGGAATACCAATAGATTTTAGGAGTTTCAAATATTGCATTTCATCTCCTGCATCAGGGTATCCATATACTAAATCCTCAGTTTTTTTAATTTGTATTTTGGGTAATTCTTTAGTGTTACCTCCTTTGGTTAATTTAATTGGTTCATCTAAAGTCATACTGAGGTAAAAATCTTTTTTAGGATAGCTTACAACACTAGTAATTAATCCATCTTTAGGGTCAAAGAATGCTCCTCTAAAACTAAATCCGCTTTTTTTATTAACGTATAGTTCAGAACCACAGATTTCATCAATAATGAAATAACTCTCATGTCTTACTATTTCTTTGTGTTTCGATTGTTCAGAAATAAACATGTAGTAAGGATAGTTTTCTGCAATTCTTTGGTTGATCAGCAGATTTACTTCAGTATCAACTTCACTGATCACTTTTCCACTCGGAAGTTTTTTTAATTCGTGCTCGCTTTCGAATTGTTCCAACATCAGTTTTGAAACATCACTTGAAAGGTTATCAAGAAATTTGGCAAGACTCTTATAGTAACTTTGCATGGCCTACTAATTTGTTAGGAGAGATGTCTAAGATTAAAAAATAATTATATTGAATATACTAAAAAAATAGCATGTAATTTCTATAAATTACTGGTTTACAGTTCACTACCACACTTTTTGCAAAATTTAGCATCATAATCATGACCTTCAGCACTGCAGTTTGGACAAGCCTGAGTTGTCATTTGTAAATCAGGATTTGTCTTTGCCAATTCAACCGAAACGATGCCAGTGGGTACAGCAAGAATACCATAACCCATTATCATAATAAAAGCTGCAATACTTTGTCCCATTACTGTAGAAGGAGCGATGTCTCCATAACCCACAGTAGTAAGTGTAACTATTGCCCAGTATATACTTATTGGAATACTTGTAAATCCGTTTTCTTCCCCTTCTACCAGATACATAATTGTACCCATAATTACTGTAATACAAAGTACGGTTACCAGAAATACTGTGATTTTTCTACCACTAGCTCTTAGTGCGGTTACGAGTTGTTTGGCTTCACCTATGAAATGTACCAACTTAAATATCCTGAAAATCCTTACTAATCGTAATGTTCTTATAACTAGTAAAGAATGAGCTCCTACAATAAATAAACTTAAATAAGTTGGTATAATCGATAACAAATCTACAATTCCGAAAAAGCTAAAAATGTATCTACTTGGCTTTAATACTGAAAAAACTCGGGCAATGTATTCTAAAGTAAATAAAAAAGTAAAAATCCATTCGAGAACTTTGAGTGTGCCTCCGTATTTTACTCTTATGGAAGTAACACTCTCTAATGAAACGATAATAACGCTAAAAATTATAATAAGTATTAAAGCAACGTCAAAAGTTTTTCCCCAGAAGGTATCAGCTTCAAAAATTATTTCATGAACTTTGCTTCTCCACTTACTTAATTCTGTTTCATTTTTATTCATCGGATGTGAAATTTTGAATTAATTTAGATTGTTCAGAACTAATGATGATTGAAAATTATAGAAATATTTTTTTATGATAAAAAATTCTTCCTTCCTGCTGCTAATAATCATCTTCTTTTCACTAAAAGTTTATCCACAAAATGATATACCTCTGGGTACATGGAGGAGTCATACTTCATATCTGGATGCTAAGCTTGTAGAAAAAGCAGAAAATATTATCTATTGTGCTTCAGGGCAAGGCTTATTTAGTTACAATATAGAATATAATGATGTAGAAGTTTATTCCAAATTGAATGACTTAAGTGATGCATCTGTGGCTGCACTGGCTTATTCGACAAATTATAATATACTAATGATAGGCTATGTAAATGGAAATATAGACTTATTTGCTGAGGATGAAATTATTAATGTAAGGCTAATTCTTAATTCTGATTTTAGAGATAAAAGCATAAATAATCTATTTGTTAGTGGACAATATGCTTATATCTGTACAGCATTTGGTGTAGCTGTATATGATTTAGAAAAGGAAGAAATAAAAGAAACTTATGCAGAGCTAGGAGATGCCGGTGAAGAGATAGAGGTTTTTGATGGCGCAATAAGTGGAGATAGTATTTATTTGGCAACAGCAGAAGGTGTGATTTCAGCGTCTTTATCTGAGAATGCAAACAGACTAGACTATACAAATTGGAATAATATTTTTTCTGATTATCAACTCGATATACAGCAAATTGAGGCATTTAATGGCAAAATATATTTTACTGTAGAAGATGAAGGGTTATATGAGTATAATCAGTCAGAAGCTATGCAATTAGAAGTTGCCCAAAACTTATCTTATAACAGTTTAAGTAGTACAGAAGAATATTTATTTCTGAGTGTAGAAGGCAAGATTTATCAAATAGATACGGAAGGAAACATCGTGGTAATTGAAACTGATTTATTGTTGAATCCACAAGAGGTGACAGAAGATGAACAAGGCAATTTATATATAGCAGATAATAGCAATGGTTTACTACAAATGGCAGATAATGCGGTAAATAGCATTAGTCCTGCTGGAATTGGTGAGGCTGAAGTTTCAATACTAAGTGATGCTGGAAATAGAATTTTAGCTTTCCAATTAGCATTTAATGAGAGCTCCTATAACCCTCTAAATAATTTAGGTAGTTTTTCAGAATTTACTGATGAGGGCTGGAAAATATATAGTGCTGATGAAAATTTGAATGCTACGCTTTTGCCTAATGTAACAGACCTTTATAGTACTACCTATAATTTTAATGATGATAAACTGTACTTAGCCTCATTTGGCAATGATATTTTACAATGGGATTTAGTTACAGATAGTATCGTAAAGCTTCAAAATACACCGTTTTTGGCTTCGGGTTTTCAAGGAGAAATTTCAGGAGTTTCAATTGATGCAAATGGTAAGCTTTGGGTAACTGTATATGGAGTAAGCTCTTCAAGTCCTTCAGTATTTTTATTAGATGAGGGGCAATGGAATTCTTTTTCAGTTTCAGAAAATGTAGGTAGGTATCCTTTAGGAATAATTTCTGATGATTTTGGTAATGTCTGGATCAAGTTATCAACAGGGCTTATTGTAATGGATGAAACAGGAAACTATGCTTATCTTAATGCAAATAGTGCCATAAATCCATTACCTAATTCAGAAGTGCTTTCAATGGCTAATGATAAAGAAAGCCAAGTTTGGATTGGCACTGCCGAAGGTGTTATTGAGTTTTTTGCAACGAGTGTAGATAACATCAAGCAGGAAACAGTATCAGCAACTCCTGTTTATGAAAGTTATCTGCTTTTAAATGATTATGAAGTAACCTCTATAGCTATAGATGGTGCCAATAGAAAGTGGTTTGGTACAAAAAGTGGATTGTGGCTATTTAATGAAGATGGTACAGAACTAGTTGAGTTTTATGATGAAGATAACAGTCCATTGTTTTCCTCAAACATTTTGGATGTTGCCATAGAAGATGAAACAGGAGAAGTGTTTATTGCAACAGATGAAGGCTTACTATCTTTCAGAGGTTTTGCCACAGAGGCTAGCCTTAATTACGATCAGGCAAAAATATTTCCTAACCCAGTAAGAGAAGACTTTGATGGATACATCAGTATTAGTGGCTTAACATACAATGCAAGTGTGAAAATCACAGATATAAGTGGAAAACTTATTTGGGATACAGTAGCAAATGGCGGTACAGCTACTTGGGATGCTCGAAATTACAATGGTGAAAAAGCGAAGACAGGAATTTATTTGGTATATGTAGCTTCAGAGTCTGGAGAGGATGTGTTTCAAGGAAAAATTGCAGTAATCGAGTAGGCTAATTATTAAGCTAAACTTCCTGTTTATTAAATTCCTTATGCAACTTCAATACCTGAGGTAAAACCATTTGGGTATCATCGTTTAAGATAAGATAGTTAGCTAGTGGGACTTTTTCTTCATCACTCATTTGCTTATCCATAATGGCTAAAACCTGAGCTTTATCTCTATGTGGGTCTCTTTTTAAAACTCTATCGATTTTTATTTCTTGAGGAGCTGTAACAAGAATAGTTTTATCTAAAGTTTTATAAATGCCAGCTTCAAAAATTAAAGCAGCTTCTTTTAACAAGTATTTTTGGCTCTGATTTTTTTCTACCCAATTTTGAAAGTCTTTGCCAACAGCAGGGTGTGTAAGCGAGCTAAGTAATCTCAGTTTTTCTTTATCATGAAATACATTTTCAGCCAGATATTTATTGTTAATTTGTCCATCTGGTAAATAGGCATTTTCACCAAAACTCTTTTTTATCTCATTAATTAATTCCTTACTATGCCTCATTAACCATTTTGCACGAGAATCTGAGTCATAAACAGGAATACCTAATGACTTGAAAATTCTGCAAACAACACTTTTACCAGAGCCAATACCTCCAGTAATTCCTATAATGAGTGGTTTATTTTTTTTCAAGAGTTATTTTGAATTTATCTGGCGACCAATTGTATTCCATAAAATATGGAGGAACTACTATTTTTGGCTTTATAGTAGAATCATTTCTATCCATTATATTATAATCCAGTAGAACCCTTAAAGAGTCTCTTGGCATGTATTGCTCATTCTTCTCAATTAAATAAGAAATTACAGCAGTACCAGGGTCTACAGTTACATTAGCACCTTTAGGGAAGTTATCTAGTTCTAATCCAACATTAATATTTCTTCGTTCAAACTCTGCCACACTAAAGCTAACTTTAACTTCTTTTGTTAAAGGATTTAGAAAGTTTGAGGTGATAAAACCTAGCGAAATATTTTCATCAATATCACCATCTATTTCTTGTTTATCTAAGCTCAGAGCTATTGTATCGTCCATTTGTTGTAAAATGGAAGAAGCGCCTTCTATATCCACTTCATGTGGTTCCAGTTCTATAGGTGTAGTTATATAAAATCCGGGTTCTAGTGGAATTTTTTCTTTGCTAATGGCAAGCCGAACAGTTTTAGTAGATAAAGTATCGAACTTAAAAAATAGAGAGTCTTGTAGAATATAATTCACCTGTAACTCTTTAAGCTTCGAAGTAATTCTAGAAACTAAACTATTGGTGGCTATAAAGTTTGTATTTACAGCCATGTTTATGTTTTCAAATGAAATTACTTCGGCAGAAAACTCCGGATTTACAGTACTCTTGAATAGGTCCCAGCCATTGCCGGTTACATTTACTACAAGGTCTGACGGGGGATCTTTTAAGATAACAACTTTATTGTTGTCGTAATCGAATTGTAATGGAATTTTGAGGTCGTAATTATGCTCGTCGTTAAGCTCATTAAATAACCAGAAGGTAAAAGAAGTAAAAAAACAAATTCCTATAACCCTCCAGTCCCAGTCCTTAACTGAAGCAAAATACTCTTTAAAAGCCGGTGCAAATTCGTTAAATTTATCTACTACCCTATTAGGCATATTATTGTAAAAAAAGAAGCCGGAAATTAATCCGGCAATTTAAAAGATTTAAGCTTCTTTTTTACTTACGGTGGCAGAGTTTTCAAAAGAAAGAGAGCTTTTTTCCATTTTAACTTTTACTCCTCTGTCTACTTCAAGTAATACAGTATCTCCTTCAACTGCGGCAATTTTACCATGCATACCTCCTACTGTAATTACCTGATCACCTTTTTTTATAGAGTCTGCAAACTCTTTTTGTTTCTTTTGTTTTTGTTGCTGTGGTCTGATCATAAAGAAGTAAAAAACTACGACCATACCTACTATAAAGATCAGGTTTATCATTTGGCTGTTTCCAGCATCAACCTGTAACAAAATCGCTGCGATTCCCAACATGTTTATTTATTAATTTAGTTAAATTTAGCTGTAGCGACCTTTTATTAGCTGTTAGGCTGTGTTTTAAAAGGACCATCTACTTCACTTGCACTATCTATTTTACATTTGATAGAAACTACATCAGTTCCACCTTCAACGTTAGCATAAATAGTTACTCTTTTATTAATTACACCCGCTTTTCCAGCACTGTTAAATTGCACTAGAATTTCTCCACTTTCACCTGGACCAACTGGGTCTTTAGTATATTGTGGAGTTGTACAACCACAAGTTGTTTTAATATCAGAAATCATTAAAGGAGCTTCACCAGTATTTTTAAATTTAAATACGTGCTTTACAACATCACCTTTGGCAATTGTTCCGAAATCATGAACAGTTTCTTCAAATGCGAAATTGGCATATTTTTGATCTACTTCAGCTTTTGACACTTCTGTTTTCGGTGCAGATTCAGTAGAGGCAGATGCTTTTTCTTCAGATACACCTGTTTTCTTGTTTTCGCAACTTACAAATGCAGCTGCAAATACAAAAGCTATAAATAATTTAAGAACTTTTGACATAGCTATTTATAAATTTAAACTGTTTAAAAAATCTTATGATTCGTTTGCTTCCTTTTCTTGTTTAGGAACAATTTTGTTTCTTAATGCATCAACCTCTTTTTTTAGTTGCTCAGCCTGTTGAATCGCATCTGCGATTACTTTCTCACCTTCAGACTTAGCCATACTTATAGGTTCGCTTTTGCCCTCTAATAATTCATCAATAATCTCCTGCAACTTGTCAGAGTATTTATCTAGGGCAAAGTTTAATTTATCTCTAGTGTTCTTACCCTTGTCAGGTGCATACAAAATACCTAATGCTGCACCTACAATAGCACCAGTTAAAAAAGATATAAAGTTGTTTCCTCCACCTTTGCTCATTATTAAAAAATTTTATTTCCTGAAATTAAGATTTTACTTGTTATCAATCAAACCTCTACCAGATTTCTTTAGTTTTCCTTCATCAGAAAGCTTTTTAGAAATCTCGTCTAGCATACCATTTATGTATTGGCCACTCTTTGGTGTACTGTAACTTTTAGAAATATCAATGTACTCGTTGATGGATACTTTAACCGGAATATTAGGGAAATTCATCATTTCACAAATAGCCAGCTTCATTAATATTTTATCAATTACAGCAATACGGTCTGCAGACCAAGTTTTGGTTTTTTCTGTAATTAGTTTTTCATAATAATTTTCTTCAGTCAGATATAGTTCAAACAATTGCTGAAAGAAAATTCTGTCTTCTTCCCAGTTTCTGGAAAGTAAAAATAGTTCGGCATCTTCACATGCGCCTTCTTCCACAGATTTAATGGTATTAATGAGCATGCTTTTTAAAATACTTTTATTTTCTGCCCAATTAATATCGTCTTCTTCAAAATGTGAAAGTACAATCTCATTTTTAAAGAGAAAATCTCTTACCAGAATTCTAAACCTTAACCTATCTCCTTCAAAATCGCGTTCATGCGTACTTAGTTCAGATAAAATGGTTTCTTCTTTATAAAAAAGTTTATGCCATCTCTTTGCAATTACAGGGTCCCACTTTAATTCTTTTGTAGCAATAAGCCTTTGAAGTTTTGTGCTACGCAACAAGCAAGAAATTACTTTATTAGAAGCAAATATACCTGTAGGCTTATCTAAAAGCACCATTTCTTCAAAAAACCTTAGAAACATAAGATAGCGATCATAGATGCTTTCAGCTTCTTTCACCATTTTTCTTTTATGGTGCGTATAATCGTTGTTTCTTTTAGTTTTATAAAAATGAATGACTTCGTTGGCGATTTCCTTACTTTTATCAGAAAGTAAAGATGTATTTACCTCAACTGTTTCATCGGGAAAAACCGCGTTTTTAAATATTTGAGTGGCAATATCCTCTTCAACTTTCATCCTTGGTGCTTCAGTTTTGCCTATCATATTTAGTTCAAACCTAAAGTCTTCACTCATTTTCTCTAAAGCCAGATAGAAATCAGATTCTTCATTCTGTTTGAAAGCATAAATGCTTTGCATGGCTTTTATTCTAAGTAATCTACGGTTCAGCATGCTTTTATGAGTTTGTTTGCAAAGTTAGGTATTTGCTATGTAACAAGGAAAGGATTACAATAATCTGATTAAGATTGAATATTTTCTTTTGTAATAAAATGCCCAGTAAGATGAACAAGCTAGATTAATAAATGTTATTGCCTCGAACTAGCAGAGAATTGTCTTAGAACTGTTAAGCGAGTGTTTACGGAATTTTTATTAGATCATTTAATGTTTTTAATGTATTAATTCATCTTTAAATTTTCCGATATCAGTAATTCTACTCATTATTAATAAAACAACTGGTAGAATTTATTGCTTATATTTCCGTAGTTCTATTTTGAGAATATTATTAAAAACAGTTTAAGGTAGACTTATTTTGGCATTATATGTGTCATTTTCATAATATATTTTAAATGTATGAAACCTACTAAAAATCTTATTTTTCTCACTTTGAGCTTCGTGTTTTTTCAAAGTTTTGCTATAGCTCAAGATCAGGTGGTAGCCAGTGCAAGGGAAGCAATAAGAAGTGGAAATGCAGAAAAACTAGCGACTCATTTAAATGAGCCGGTAGAGTTAAATGTGAGAAACCAAAAGAAAAATTATAATAAAGTTCAGGCAGAAATTATCTTAAAAAAGTTTTTTGATGAAAATCCTGCCAGAAGCTTTGAGTATGATCACAACACAACTTCCAGAGGTGGACTCAAATTTATGATTGGTACCTATACATGTACAAATGGTAAGTACAGAGTTCATATGTTAATTAAGGAAGAAAATGGAATGTATAAAATAGATATGTTAGACATAGTAAAAGAGTAATGTAAGATATTTACCAGCTATGTGGAGAAGGCACTGAGAAATCGGTGTCTTTTTTTATTTTTGCATATGTAATAACAGCCAGATATATGTACAATTATTTATCAGAAGAGAATATAGATAGGTTTATAGCAACAGCACTACAGGAAGATATTATGGATGGAGACCATTCTTCTCTGGCATCTGTGCCTGCTCAGGCTCAAGATACAGCTAATTTACTTGTGAAAAGCGAAGGTATAATAGCTGGAATTGCTTTAGCAGAAAAGATTTTTAATAAGGTTGATAAAGATTTATCTATTGAAACTTTTGTGAAAGACGGAGATAAAGTAAGCTTTGGAGATATTGCCTTTAAAGTTTCTGGAAAAGCACAATCTATACTCAGCGCAGAAAGACTTGTTTTAAACTGTATGCAGCGTATGAGTGGCATTGCAACTTATACTACACAACTTAACCAGTTAATCTCAGGTACAAATGCCAAGTTACTAGATACCCGAAAAACAACTCCTAATTTTAGAATTGCAGAAAAGTGGGCGGTTAAAATTGGTGGAGGACAAAATCACCGTTTCGGCCTCTTTGATATGGTAATGTTAAAAGATAACCATGTAGATTTTGCAGGAGGAATAGAAGCCGCAATTAACTCTACAGTAGCATATCTAAAAGAAAAAAATCTTGCTCTTAAGATAGAAATAGAAACCAGAAGTTTAGAAGAAGTAAAAGAGGTAATGCGAGTAGGCAAGGTGGACATTATTATGCTTGACAATATGTCACCTGAAATTATGTCACAAGCATTAGAAATAATAGGTAGAAAATATGAGTCTGAAGCTTCTGGTGGTATTACCGAAGAAACTATAAGAAAAGTAGCCGAAACAGGTATAGATTATATCTCAGTAGGTGCTTTAACACACTCTGCACCAAGTTTAGATATGAGTCTAAAAGCAGTTTCTTAATAAAAAATCAAAGAATTTAATTTACAGGTATTAGTTTTGCCAAATTAATCTGGCAAGCTTTAGCTAGGTTGAAACTTTAGGTTTGGAGCGGCTTTTATAAAATTTAGAAAATGATAGTAAAAACAAAAAAATATCAGTTAGACAACAAAACTTATATTTCTATAGCTTTAAAAAATGTAATGCTGGAATTTTGGTGGGTGTGGATAGTACCAGTGGTAGTTATGCTCATTCCATTGTTTGTTGAAGGAGCTTTAGGCTGGTGTTTAGGTATTTCAATTACATTAATAGTTTTGTATGTTCTATTTTGGCTAATTCAGTTTGCCGGAGTAACACAACTAGAACAGAATAAGATATTATTTGAAAAGCTTGCTTATGAAATTGATAGCAGGCATATAATGATTAAACTGGATAGTAAAAGAGGTATGCCAGTAACTTGGGATACTGTAAAGAAAGTAAAGAAAGGAAAAGATTACTTCTTGTTCTTCTTATCAAAAGTTCAGTTTATTTATTTACCCAACAAAGTTTTTAGAACCGAAAATGATGTTAAGTTTGTAGAGACTATTGTTAAAAGAAAAAAACTACTTTAAACGAATGTTGCTTTTCAAAGCATAATGGATCAAAATATACTACTAGTAATAATATCACTTATTTTTTCAGGATTCTTTTCTGCGATTGAAATAGCTTTTATATCTGCTAATCGCTTGCATTTAGAGTTATTGCGTAAAAAAAACACCTTAGCAGGAAGAATCGTTGCTAAGTTTGTAGACCGGCCATCCTATTTTATATCAACCACATTACTGGGGAATACAGTCGCATTGGTGGTGTATGGTTATTATTTTGCTTTAATTTTAGAGCCATCTTTAGAGGCAGTTTTACATAGCACCTTCCCATTACTCTCAGAAAACACATCACTTACACTAGTGCTAATTCTTCAGACAATTCTGTCTACATTATTAGTACTAGCAACAGCAGAATTTTTGCCTAAAAGTCTCTCTTTAATTAACCCAGACGACTTTTTAACTGCGGCAGCCATCCCAATGAATATTATCTACAAGCTTTTGTATCCGATAGTATTTGTGATTGATTGGTTGTCTAAACAGCTAATTGCGAAGCTTTTTAAACTAGAATATAAAGAAGTAAAACCTGCATTTGGTCTTACCGATTTAAACATCTATATCGAAAGAGTAAATAATGTTATTGCAGGCAACGAAAGTGAAGCAGACGGTAACCCTGAGGTAAACAAAGAGATTTTTAGTAATGCATTAGAATTTAAAAAGATAAAGGTGAGAGATTGCATGATTCCCAGAAAGGAAATTGTAGCAATTGAGTATGAAGATGATATAGAAGAGCTTTCTGATGCATTTACTTCAAGTGGACATTCAAAAATTCCGGTTTACAAAAAATCGATAGACAATATAGTTGGCTATTGCCATCACCTTGAGTTATTTAAAAAGCCTCAAAGCATTGCTAGCATTATGACGGACATTATCATAGTGCCTGAAACTATGCTGGCTAATGAGCTAATGGTGAGGTTTATTAGTGAGAGAAAGAGTATTTCATTGGTTGTAGATGAATTTGGAGGTACATCTGGTATTGTAACCATCGAAGATATTATAGAAGAGATTTTTGGTGAAATTGAGGATGAATACGATGACTTAGAAGGTTATAAAGTAAAAAGACTGGATGACAGCAATTTCCTTCTAAATGCAAGAAATGAAGTTGATAGACTAAATCAGGAATTTAACTGGCAAATTCCAGAGGGTGATTACGAAACACTGGGAGGTTTTATATTATATCTACATGGAGATATTCCAGAAATCGGAGATCAGATAGATGCAGGCCATCTGCTTTTTACTATAAAATCTATGGAAGATGCCAGAATAGATATGGTACAACTTACTGTAATTGATAGAGAGAAAGCTAATTAAGTTTTTTATCATCGTTATAAAATATTTTAAATCAGGTATTCCACATTTTTAGAATCATCTGGTTATATAGAAATCCCCTGAATCGTATTATAACCAATAGCGGAGTGCTCATGAAGAAAATTTTGATTATTCAGACTGCATACATTGGTGATGTAATATTGGCAACTCCACTAATAGAGAATCTAAAAAATCATTTTAATGATGTAAGCATAGACTTTTTGTTGAGAAAAGGGAATGAGTCTTTGCTAAAAAATCATCCGGTTATAAACGAGGTGTTAATCTGGGATAAGAAAAAAGACAAAAATAGAGGCCTTTGGAAGCTTTCAAAGATTATAAGAAAAAGAAAGTACGATACAGTAATAAACCTGCAACGTTTTCTATCTAGTGGCTTAATGGTTGCTTTTTCAGGAGCAAAAAAAGTAATCGGATTTGATAAAAACCCAATGTCGTTTATGTTTTCAGACAAGTTGCCTCACTTAATTGGAGAAAAAATACAAACTAGCTTTGTGCACGAAACTCAACGAAATCTCTCTTTATTAGCACCTCTTGGTATTAATAATATTGAAGATCACCGACCTAGATTATATCCATCACTATCAGACAGAGAAAAAGTAGCAGTTTATAAAGAAGATGATTATATCTGTTTAGCACCTACTTCAGTTTGGTATACCAAGCAATTTCATAAAGAAGGTTGGGTAGATTTTATTAAAAATCTAGATTTTGAAGGGAAAATATATCTTTTAGGAGCTTCATCAGATTTTGATGCATGTGAGTTAATTATAAATGAAGCAGCTAAATCTAACGTGGTTAATTTGACTGGTAAGTTGAATTTATTGCAATCGGCAGCTTTAATGGAAGGAGCATTAGTAAATTTTGTGAACGATTCGGCTCCCATGCACTTGGCATCTTCAGTGAATGCACCTGTTTGTGCTATTTATTGTTCTACTGTTCCCGATTTTGGTTTTGGTCCTTTAAGCGAGTTTTCTAAAGTAGTTGAGGTGAAAGAAAAATTAGACTGTAGACCTTGCGGGTTACACGGTTATAAAACTTGTCCCCAAAAACATTTTTCATGCGCAAAAGGTATTCAAACTACACAGTTGCTTGAGGTTTTTGAAAAAGCCAAAGCTTATCATAACTAACTTTTTATAGCTTTTTCAGAGAGTATTTGTTTGTAAATCTCTAGTGTTTTTAGAGCTGTTTGCTCTTTACTAAAGCTATGCAAATGTTTAAAAGCACCAGAAACAATATCCTTTTGTAAATTTAAGTCTGCAAATACTTCCTTTACATTTTTCGCCAAAGTCTCAACATCTTTTATTGGCGCAATCATTCCTGTTTTTTTATGAATAACCATTTCTGGAATACCACCAGCAGCAGTGGCAACAACCGGAACTTTAGATGCAAATGCATCGAGAATACTGGTTCCTAAACCTTCTGTTTCGGAAGTCATAAGAAACAGATCGAGAGCAGGTAAAACATCGGGTATGTTATTGATAAAACCTGTTAGCGTGAAATTTTCTGTAAGTTGTTTTTTTTGAATATAGTTTTCTATCTCACCTTTGAGTTTGCCTTTTCCTATAATACAGAAATGCAGGTTTTTATTCGATTTTAATAAAATATCAGCAGTATTTATAAATGTGAAGTAGTCTTTATGTGGTGCTAAAGCTGAGGTATTTCCAATAATTATTTTATCAGTTGGAATATTAAACTGTGTATGTAAGATCGATTTATTTACACTTTCAGGATGGAATTTGTCAATATCAATACCGCTATGTACGGTTACCAGTTTGCTGCTGTCTTTTATCCCTCTGGCAGTGATATCTTTTATGGCATCAGAAACGCAGATTATTCTTTTTATGCCATCAAAGTTGTATTTAAATTGAGATAATTTCCCCTGTTTTACAGGAAAATCAACCCTTCTACTTAGAACTAAATTAGCTTTTGCTCCTAGCAAAGTAGCTATTACACCAGCACCGTGCGATTTACTACTGTGCATATGTAAAATATCAGCCTGAAACTCATTGCAGATATTTTTTATTTTTAAAGCTGTGCCTGGAGCATATTGGTGTGAAAAGTTTATTGCTTTGTAAGGGATGTGCTCCTGAATACAAAAATCTTCAAAAGGACTCCCTTTTTTGCAAGCAACCATTACATCTACATTCAGTTTTTGCAGCTCGGTTATTAAGTAAGCTATTTGTTGTTCTCCTCCTCTCCAACTAGCTTCTGAACTTAAATGCAATACTTTCATCTTGTTTTACCTTCAGTTTTTAAATTAAATTAGCAATAATTTAATGCTACGAAGGTAAAAAGCTTTTTTTACGTAGTTACTGGAATGATAAATTTTATTTACTCATCAAAGTCTTTTTGCACAGATGCTTTTTTCATGGTTTGATTAATCATTTGGAGTGTAGCCATGTGCATTTCTGCTTCGTTTACATAAATGCCATCTGGATTGCTTTTAATATAATTTCTAAATGCTTCGGTGGTGCCAGTTGCACGAGTTTTTGCCCAAATCTGATCTTCAGAGGTAATTTCTGTTTTTACAGGTTTTTCTACAGGTGTTGATTGAATGCTATTTAACTGTGCTTTTAGAAAAACTACTTCTGCCAATAATTCTTTGTGTTTTCCAAGATGTTCTGAGTTTTTCTCCTCCAAATTAAAACATCTCTCATTAGCCTGTAAAAGCATCTCTTTTAAATTCAAGTTTTCACTTCTGAGCTGGTTAATGCAGTTGTCTTTTTCACCCTGAATAAATTTCTCAGCATGAAGTGTTTTTTCATGCTTCACCATTCGCTCTGCCAATTGTTCCTGAATTATATTAAGCAAGCTTATAGTGTTTTCCAACTGGTCTATTTGCTCTAAGTGATTTTGTTTTTCAAACTCATAACTAGTGATTAGAAGTTCTTTTTCTCTCTCGTTTTCAGAAATTGTTTCTTTATTTTCAAGCTTTAATTGCTCGAATTCTAACTGCAAAAGAGATAGCTTTTCTTGAAGTGCTTCAATCATAGAAACTTCTCCATCATTCCCTGTCTGATTATTCTCAGTTGGAAGTTTAGAACTTAATTTGTTTTCAAGACTATTCAATTGTATATCTTTTTCTTTGAGTTGTTTCTGGAAGTCGAGTAAGTCTTTTTTTAGATCTTCTAAATCTGTTTTTTCTAGTTCTATGGCTTTTCTCTGTTGTTGTAATTCAAACAACATTTCAGATTTCTGATCTTCAAGTAATCTATAGGTTTTTCCTACTTTTTCGGCAAAAGCATCTCGTTGTTTCTGGTCTTCATCTTTTTCAGTCATAAAATCCAGAATAGCTTCTTCCAGCTTTTGCTTCTCATCTTTTAAAAGATCTTGCTCTTTTAACTTAATATTTTGTTTAAATAACTCCTCAGCTTGTTTTTTATATTTACCAGTATCGAAAAAGTCTAGGTATAATTTATAAGCCGAAGGAATATTTGAGTCTTTAATTTTTAGCCAGAAAGCATCTTCTAATTTCCCTTTTTCTTCCTCAATAACATTATTTAGTAGATATTGGTAATCTTCGTTGTATTTGTTAAAATGATTTTTTGAGGCACTTTCTTGCTCAGTATAATCATGATTAATAGAAAAGTGGTTTTCTATTTCAGAGAAATTAAAAATAGAAGTTTCTGCAATCTCTTTAATCGGAATAACATCATTCATTACCGCTTCTTTTTGCTTTTTCTGGCTTTTTTCATTTTCAGATAATTGTACCAGAGGTAATTTATATTCTTCCAATTGTGAGAGAAATGCTAAGCTTTCATCAATCCACTGTTTACAATTTAATTCTTCTTCAGATTCGATGTATTTCGTTAAAACTTCAGCGAGAGAAGAACTTAAAACAGTATTGTTATTTTGATATATATATGTCGAAGTGGTATTCTCAGGAGAATTGACAATGAATTTTATATCAGAGAAATCTTTTAATAATTCATTTATTCTAAGCTGTGCTTCAGTTACACCGCAAAGCTGAATTGCTTCTGAAAAATAAATGGTATCTAGTACCACACAGATATTCGATGTTTTTGACTCAATATCTTGTAGTAAAGACTTAAGATTAATGCTTTCAGCAAAACCAGTTTGTTTTGGTTTATAAACAGGTAAGTGCAACTCTCCATTTTTATCTAATAACACGCCTGTAATATAAATTAATGTGCTTCCAGCAAAATCATTCGAATTTACAGTATTTGAAAGTTCATCAATATTAAAAGGGGCATTGTGCAAACAAAGCTTACGATTGTTTTTTTCTTCTGAGTAGAGATCGTAAATCTGTTTAGAACTTCTGCTCACTTCTTTAATTCTGAAACTACCTTTAGATGCTGGTAGTTGATCTGAAGAAATTAGTAAAATATTACTGCAATCGGAAACGGAAAAATTATGCATGTTATCTAGTCGAAAAAAATTAAATATGGACTGGCTAAACTGTTTAGATTAAATAGCGCTAAATAGATTAATCGGATTATTTAAGGTATCAGTCGTTAAAAAAATGTTATTTTTTGGGCATAACGAAAAACTCTAAAAAAAGGTATGTGAGCTCTGTAATTGAAGTTAAGAATATGTGAGGTTACAATTAATATGAAAATATTTCGTGTTGAAAGTTACCAAATAGAGTAGATGCACTTTTTAAGTACTTTTTAATGGAAATACCTATTCTTTCAGATCTTACACTGATTCTTGGAATAGCAGTGATGGTGATTTTAGTGCTACATCGTATCAAATTACCAACAATTATTGGCTTTCTAATCAGTGGTATCATTTGCGGACCATATGCACTACATTTAATCAACTCAGAAGCTGAGGTGGAAACACTTTCAGAGATTGGGATTGTAATGTTACTGTTTACAATTGGTCTAGAATTTTCTGTTTCGGGTTTAGTAAAAATACGAAGAGCAATTTTTATTGGAGGCTTACTCCAGTTGGTATTAACTATTGGTGCATTTACAGCCCTTTCTTACTATTTTAGTTACGATTATTTGCCTATAGCACTCTTTTTAGGCTTTGTATTTAGCTTAAGTAGTTCTGCCATTGTATTAAAATTGCTTCAAAATAATGGCGATATCAAAAGAGATCATGGCAAAGTAATTCTGGCTATACTTATTTCTCAAGATATTGCTGTAGTACCTATGATGCTTACCTTTCCGCTGTTGATGGGTATGGCAGAAGACTTAATGACAGAAATACTTGTATTAGCAGGAAAGATTGTTGGTGTGTTTATTTTCATTGTGGTTAGTATGAAGTTTATTATTCCACACCTACTTTATCAGATTGCCAAAACCAAGAGCAAAGATTTGTTTATTGTAGGCATTATGGTATTATGTTTTGCCATAGCCTGGGTAACCTCAAAAGCTGGTCTATCTTTAGCATTAGGGGCTTTTCTTGCAGGTTTAATGATTTCAGAATCAAAATATGGATATGAGGCGGCGGGAATTATTTTACCTTTTAAAGAGATTTTTACCAGTATCTTTTTTGTGTCTATCGGGATGATGATGGACTTAAATTTTCTCTGGCATAACCTTTTATATGTGTTGTTATTTACTGTGCTTACCATGTTTATTAAAGCATTAATTGGAGGCATAGCAGCAGCAGCACTACGCAAACCACTTAAAACTGTATTGCTTACAGCTATTAATATATGTCAGATTGGTGAGTTCTCTTTTGTATTGATGAATTCAGGGTCGGAGTTTGGTTTATTACCAATCGAAATACATCAGTATCTATTGGCTGTTGCTATATTAACTATGGCGATTACACCAGTATTAATGACTTTCGACCAAAAAATCTGTAATGGGATTATTAAAATTTTGCCGGTAAGCAAAAGGATGAAAGTGAAGTTGTTTGGAGTGCCAGCCAAAAATTCAGCTTACAATGTAGAAGAACTCAAAGATCACATTGTAATAATAGGCTATGGTCTAGCAGGCCAGAGTTTGGCGCATTGTGCACTAGCTTCTCAAATTCCTTATGTAATTATTGAACTTAACCCTAAAACGGTAGAAGAAGCTGCAAAAGCGGGTATTCCAATAATCTATGGAGATGCTTGTACAGAAGAGGTTTTACACCATGCCAATATAGACAAAGCCAAAGTAGCGGTTATTACAACTATTGCTACAACTAAGGCTGCTGAAATCACCTATCACCTCAGAAGGTTTAATGAGAATTTGCAAATAATTGCTCGAACCAAACAGGTAGAAGAAATGGACAATCTACGCAGACACGGAGCTGATAACATCATTGTAGACGAGTTGGAATCTAAACTAGAAGCTATTATGATGGTAATGTCTATTTATAATGTGCCCAAAGAGCATATAAATGAGTATACCTCCGCAGTAAGAGATTTAATTTCCTGAAATTTTTTAAGCTCTACAAATCTTTTACAAGACATATAAATGAATTTTATGTGCTTATATGTTATGTAATAATTTAATAATTCGTATTTCTTGGTGCGTCTATATAACTTTGCGAAACTGCCTGTATAGGAAGCGATTATATAGATGTCAACTACAATGGACGACAATAAGCAAGAAGCAAAAAAAAATAAACTCAATAAAAAGTCTTTCAAGAAGCTACTGGGTATCTACCGATTTATGTTACCCTACCGTGGATGGTTTATTCTAGGCTTAATAAGTCTTGTTTTTTCAAGCACAATTTTATTGGGATTCCCCTACTTAACCGGCAAGCTGGTTGATACATCACTCGGTAAAAACGACTGGGTTTTAAAAGGGATAGATGATATAGCATTAGGACTAGTAGCAATTCTTATTTCACAAAGTTTTTTCTCTTTCTTAAGAATCTACTTTTTTGCACAAGTGAGCGAAAGGTCAATGGCCGATATTAGAAAAGGCCTCTACGAAAAATACATGACTTTGCCAGTAAGTTTCTTTGATTCACACAGAACTGGAGAGCTTTTTAGTAGAATTACCGCAGATATTTCTTTACTGCAAGATACTTTTAGTGTAACACTTTCTGAATTTATAAGACAGACCAGTACGCTTTTTATCGGTATCGGAATTCTGTTTGTAACCAATCCTAAGCTTACACTTTTTATGTTGGTTACCATTCCGATTTTGGCAATCAGTGGTTTTGTGTTTGGTAAGTTCATTAAAACTTTATCGAAGAAAACACAAGATGCTCTGGCAGAAGCTAACATTATAGTGGAAGAAACTCTTCAAGCAGTAAGCACAGTAAAAACCTTTACAAACGAACGCTTCGAGACGAATCGATATAACAGATCGATAAAAGAAGTGGTTGATCTAGCTTTAAAAAATGGAGTGTACAGAGGTGCATTTGTGTCTTTTATCATTTTTGCATTACTAGGTGGCATTGTACTGGTGTTGTGGTTTGGAGCAAGTATGGTAGAATCTGGCGAAATCTCTTTTGGCGATCTGGTTACCTTTATTTTGTATACCATGTTTATTGGTGGTTCTATTGGCGGTTTGGGAAATATATATGGCTCACTACAAAAAGCAGTGGGTGCTTCAGATAGAGTTTTGGATATTTTAGAAGAAGACACTGAGTTAAATGTAGCTACTATTGATAATAGTACGCAAAAGAGGTTTGAAGGAAGTATTAATTTTGATAATGTAACTTTTGCTTACCCGACCAGAGAAGATGTAGAAGTATTAAAAGGCATCACATTTAAAATTGAACCGGGTGAAAAAGTAGCTTTGGTTGGACATAGTGGTGCTGGTAAATCTACCATCGCTCAATTAATTCTAAGGTTATATCATAACTATAATGGGTATATAGGTATTGATGGAGTTTCTATGAATGATTATACCTTAAATGCTTATAGAAAAAATATAGGTATTGTACCACAAGATATTGTATTATTTGGAGGGACAATTAAAGAGAACATTGCCTATGGAAAAATTAATGCTACTGATGAAGAAGTGAGAGAAGCTGCTCGAAAAGCATATGCCCTCGATTTTATCGAAAGTTTTCCAGAAGGCTTTGATACAGTTGTAGGTGAAAGAGGCTTGAAACTATCTGGCGGACAGCGACAAAGAGTTGCAATTGCAAGAGCAATTCTTAAAGATCCAGCTATTTTAATTTTAGATGAAGCAACGAGTTCGTTAGATGCAGAGTCAGAAATATTAGTGCAACAAGCAATTGAGGAGTTAATGAAAAACAGAACTACAATTGTAATTGCTCATAGATTGGCAACCATTAGAAAAGTAGATAAGATTTTTGTGATAGATAAAGGACTAATGGTTGAATCTGGAACTCATAACGAGTTGCTAGCACTTGAAAATGGCATTTATAGCAATCTGGTAAAACTTCAGTTTGATCTGGCAAATGGTTAATAAACTCAATTAACCATTTGTTACATTTTGTGTGTAATCGTGTTTTACATCAATGTGGTATTTGTATTTTCCTGTTAAATCATTGCCCTCAGTATTTAAATCAATATTGCCGGAACCGATGTAGTTAAAATGCTTTTTTCTCCAACTACCATCTTTTTTCTCCATAAATAAAGTAATTTCTATAGCTTCTCCTTTTGGTGTAAAAACTTCTCCTGTTTCGAAGAGTACTCCACCGCCTACATTTTCTTCTAGTTTTCTCCTGCGTGTAACTCTAAATTTAGGCTGCTCTCCTCTTGAATTATGGATAATAGGCACTTGTGCAATATTGATGTCGTGTGATTCATTTTCTACTTTGTAGAAAGCAAGTACAAGATAATTTCCTGTGAAGGTACAAGAGTTTAAGTCTGTACTTACAATGCATGGGCTTTCCACAGTATATACTTTTTTAAGCCATTGCAAGTCATACTTTTGAACAAAAAACCAGATTTCTATTTGTTCATCTTTTATCTGGCTACCAACATAAATTTTATCGAAAACTGATCCCTTGCCATCGCAATCTTGAGGTTTGTTGCGAATTACTTTTACTGTGGGCTTTAAGTCTTCAGGATCAGTAAAAGAGCTTAGCAAGCAAAGAAAGATGATATATATTATTGATACTTTGTAATTAGCCTCCATACAAAAAAGAAGATAGTATTTTTACGAAATGTTCGATACTATCTTCTATATGTATGTTTTACTATAATTATTGCGAATCTTCACATTAATTTAGATATTAAAATGGATTCGCTAAAACTTGTGAAGTTCTACTATTATCTAACTACACTTCCGTTGTTTACTTTCTTTCGTGGAGTCATAAATGATAATGAACCATCTCTGTCTTCAGCCATTAAAATCATACCCTGAGAGGTAATTCCTTTAATTTCTCTAGGTGCAAGATTTACCAATACACTTACTTGAAGACCAATAATTTCTTCAGGTTTAAAGAATTCTGCAATACCACTTACAATGGTGCGAGTATCTATTCCTGTATCTACTTTTAATTTTAAAAGTTTCTTAGTTTTAGCTACTTTTTCTGCATGTAAGATGGTACCAGTTCTGATATCCATTTTTGTGAAATCATCAAAACTTACAGCTTCTTTAGCAGGTGTTGCAGGTATTGATGCCAGTTTAGCTTTTTCCAATTTTTTAACCTGCTGTTCTACTACACTATCTTCTATTTTATCAAATAAAAGCTCAGTTCTTCCCAGTTTATCATATGGGAAAAGTATATCCATTTTGCCTGCTAAATTCCATTTTACATTTTTCATTCCCAACATAAACTGAATCTTCTCAGCAGTATCAGGTAAAAATGGTTGTAGAATAACACCCAGATTTGCTGTAATCTGAAGGCAAATATTCATAATGGTTTTTACTATATCAGGATCTTGCGCAAATAGTTTCCAAGGTTCAGTATCAGCCAAGTATTTATTACCAATACGAGCCAGTTGCATTGCTTCTGCTAGCGCATCTCTAAATTTATATTGCCTAATTAGGTTTTCAATTTTCTCAGGAATTTCAGCTACCATGTTTACAACATCTTGGTCGTATTTTACTAGCTCACCTCTTACAGGAACTTCGCCATTAAAATACTTATGTGTTAGTACCATAGTACGGTTTACAAAATTACCAAGAATTGCAACTAGTTCACTATTGTTTTTAGCTTGGTAATCTTTCCAAGTAAACTCACTGTCTTTATTCTCAGGAGCAATGGTTGTAAGTACATAGCGAAGTACATCTTGCTTTCCAGGAAATTCTTTTAGATATTCATGTAACCAAACAGCCCAGTTTCTTGAAGTAGAAAGTTTATTCCCTTCTAAATTTAAAAACTCGTTTGCGGGTACATTATCTGGCAATACAAAACCATTTCCATAGCTCTTTAAGATGATAGGGTTAATAATACAGTGGAAAACTATATTATCTTTTCCTATAAAATGGATGAGCTTGGCATCTTCACTTTTCCAATAATCTTCCCAGTTTTTGCCATTCATGTTGGCCCACTCTTTAGTAGCAGAAATGTAACCGATAGGTGCATCTAACCAAACATATAGTACTTTCCCTTTGGCTTCTTCTAATGGTACTTTTATACCCCAGTCAAGATCACGTGTCATGGCTCTGGCTTGTAAACCACCATCAATCCAAGATTTACACTGACCTAATACATGCTTTTTCCATTCTTCAGGGTTGTGATGTTGTTTATTATCTAAAATTCCTTCTTCAATCCATTTCTTAATCCAACCCTCATGATTCTGCATTGGCAAATACCAGTGCTTGGTTTTCTTAAGTATTGGCTCACTTCCTGTTAAAGTAGATTTCGGATTTATTAAATCAGTAGGGCTTAGTGAAGAACCACAGCTTTCGCACTGGTCTCCATAAGCATTCTCGTTACCACATTTAGGGCAAGTTCCGGTAATATATCTATCGGCTAGAAACTGCTCAGCTTCTTCATCATAGTACTGTTCAGATTCAATTATATCAAACTCTCCTTTGTCATTTAATACAGTGAAAAAATCTTGAGAAGTCTCATGATGGATTTTGGCTGATGTACGGTGATATATATCGAAAGCAATTCCAAACTCCTTAAAAGTATCTTTATTCAGTTCGTGAAACTTATCAATAATTTGCTGAGGACTAACTCCTTCTTTTCGTGCCTTAATGGTAATTGCCGCTCCGTGTTCGTCACTACCACACACAAATACTACATCCTCTTCTTTCATTCTGAGAAACCTCACAAAGGTATCAGCAGGAAGATATGCACCAGCTATGTGACCGATATGTAACGGTCCGTTAGCATACGGTAAAGCAGCAGTAATTGTATATCTTTTTTTATTATTTGAGTCCATCAGAATGAGCTTATTGCTTATAAAATTTTTGCAAAATTAAAAAGATAATTTTAAGCCTTAATCTAATTAAGAGAAAAATGCATAATCTTTAAAAAAACATACATGCATTTTTGCATTATTTAATCAATTAAGGGTATAAAAATTATACTCTTTGAAAATGTTTGAGTCTTATTACTTCTTTTTCAGAAAGATATCTCCAATTTCCACGCGGTAAATCCAATTTGGTAAGACCTGCAAAAACAGTTCTGTCTAGTTTAACAACTTCATATTTGAAGTGGGCAAACATTCTTCTTACAATTCTATTTCTACCAGAATGCAACTCTACACCAAGTTTTTTTCTGTCGTCAGAAATAATATTAATCCCATCCAAATCTACTGGTCCATCTTCCAATTCAAATTCTCTGTGTACTATGGTATCGTAATCTGTATTAGAGATCGGTTTATCTAGTTCTACGTGGTAAATTTTTTGGGTTTTACCAGAAGGGTGCGAAAGCTTTTTTGCCAGATCACCGTCATTAGTCAACATAATTAATCCCGTAGTTTCTTTATCGAGTCTACCTACAGGATAAATTCTTTCTTCACAAGCGTTACTAACCAAATCCATAATAGTTCGTCTGCCTTTTTCGTCAGACATGGTGGTAATAAAACCTTTTGGTTTATTTAGTAACACGTATACAAAGCTCTCTCTTTTTAGGAGTTTACCTTGGTATTTAACTGTATCAGTAGTAGATACCTTGTATCCCATTTCTTTAACTACCTTACCATTAACCGTGATTTTTCCATCGGTTATCAATTGGTCAGCATCTCTTCTCGAACACACTCCTGAGTTTGCAATGTATCTATTAAGGCGAATTTGATCACTTCCTTTTTCCTCTTCTTCCTTCTTTATTGCCTTAACATATCTTTCGCCATATTCAGGTGGCTTGGGCTTGGAAAACTTCTCGTTTTTCTTTTTAAATACAGGTTTTGACTTGCCTTTTTTTTCAAAAGCAGGTTTATTATCCGCATTTTTCCCCTTTCTGAAACTTGTAGGTTTTCTTTTATTCATAACTTTTAGAATATTCCTGCAAATTAGCCAAATTATTTTCCCAAAACCGCTAATTAACTGTAAAGAAAAATTAATATTAAGATACTATAGATAGTTTCAGTTTCTATTGTAGCTATTCAAATTGATTTTTACAGTATTTCAATTGTTAAGGGTAAATAACTTACATATTATTTAATGATAATTCTTTGAAAAAAGAACATTCACATTACACAAAGGTTTCTCAAAAAAACAATTTAGATGGATTATGCAACGATTTGCTGAGAATCTTTTAAATGATATGCGCCTTGTTGGTGATGAACTGGCAGATAATGCAATTAAAGGCTTATTTGAGGGTGAAGTACCAATTAGTTTTAAAGATATTTTTAATAATAATTGGAGAGAGAATGATGCGATACAGGAAAATACAAAAGAGCAGCTAAGTAGATTTTTTAGTGTATCGCAAGAGCTACCTGCTTGGGCTGACTCAAGAAAAATGAAAAAAGCCAACATGTTTTTCTCAGAATATTCTGGTGATATAATGGGTTTACTGGGTAGTTTATCTTTACCATATTGCTATGCGGCGGCAGATGGAGCAAAAGTGCTGGCATTTTCTGAGAGGATTAAAAAAGACACACAAAACCGATTAGCAGAGACTGGGCAGTTTGTGTTGGATGTACTTTCTCCAAATATGTTTGAGTTGAGTGGGAAAGCTGTTACAAGTATCCAAAAAGTAAGGCTTATACATGCATCTATTCGATACCATATTTTAAAATCGGGAAAATGGAAAATGGAGTGGGGCTTGCCTGTAAATCAAGAAGATATGGCCGGGACTAACCTTGCCTTCTCTTTTATTATTTTGAGAGGCTTGCGTAAGTCAGGCAGAGTAATTTCTACTGAAAATGCAGATGCTTTTATGCATATCTGGAATGTAATAGGATTTATGTTGGGACTAGATGAAAAACTAATTCCTCAAAATTTAAAAGCTGCATATGATCTTGCCCAATTAATTGAAAGGCGACATATGAAACCCTCCGCCGAAGGTAAGTTGCTTACAAAAGCATTGCTAGAAAGTTATAAAGATTTACCTGTTAAGCTCCCAAATGGCTATTTAACATCATATATGCGCTATTTAATGGGGGATGATATTGCAAATATGCTCGAGTTGCCACAAGCTAATTGGACAAGTAATTTGGTGAAGCTACAAAAGCTTAATAATACCCTAGGGCAATATACAAGCCTTATCCTGAATAAATCAGCCGGTAGAAAATTTGATAAAACAGAGTTAGAAAAGAAACAACCTCAATTTACCTTTCCTGAGAAACTTGGTTTTGATTGAGTTATCAGATAATCATAAGTTATCTTTATAATTATCTGATAATCAATTAATTGATCTTGAAAAAATGATTGAGGTTTATAAAGTTTTAAGAACTTCTGCCAGTTTTTCAACAAGTAATTTACATTCGTCTGGTAAGCCCACAGTAATTCTAATACAATGTGGCAATTGAAAAAACCTGAGTAGACGTACAAACACCCCTCTGTCTAATAAGCCTTGGAATACTTTTAATGCTTTTTCTTCTGTACCAAAATCTATCATTACAAAGTTGCCATAAGACTTTACATATTTCAATTGTAATCTGTCAAAAGCTTTGTAGTAATGTTCAATTCCTTCATTATTTGTAGATACAGTTTTATTCATAAACTCAGTATCTTCTAGTGCACCCATACCAGCTGCTTGTGCAATGCTAGAAGGAGTAAAAGTAAGTTTTACCTTCATTAATGTTTCAATAATGAAAGTACTACCGATTCCATAGCCAAGTCTTACACCTGCCAGTCCAAAAGCTTTAGAGAAAGTTCTCAGCGTGAGTACATTAGGTAAATTAATCTCAGTCGTGTCAGGGTAATCATCAGCTAGTTCTGTAGCAAATTCAGCATAAGCTTCATCAATAATAATTAAGATATTTGCTGGAATTTTATTGACGAAATTCATTAACTCTTCTCTGCCAATCATCGCCCCTGTTGGGTTGTTTGGATTACAGAGATAAACAGCTTTAGTTTTGGGACCTATGAGTTTATAAATTGTATCTAAATCAAAAGCATATTCAGCAGTTAAAGGCGCTTGTATGTAAGGAATATTGTTGAGTTTGGTCATTACATTTACTGCAACAAAAGAACCTTTTGAAGATACTAGCTCGTTGCCGGGCTTAAAAAAGGCCTTAAATATTACTGATAAGATGCCATCAGAGCCATCTCCAATAATAATTCGATTGATTTCAGTATTGTGTTTTTTTGCCAGTTTAGTTCTGAGCTTCATCCCGCTTGGATCAGGATAAACAAAAGAATTGCTCAAGACATTTTGCATGGCTGCAATTGCTTTGGGAGATGTTCCCAAATTATTTTCATTGCTGCTTAAAATGGCAGTTTGCTTAAAATCTTTTCCTTCGAAAACGTTATCTACTGCTTTTCCGGGCTTGTAACTTTCTAATGCTGCAATGTTTTCAGGTAACTCTATCATCACTATTAATTCAGAATGGGATATTCTGCAAAAATAGTCAGCTTAATGTTAAGCTCAATGAGAGTTACCTGATATTTATTTTTTTATTAATGTGAAGCAAATTATAGTTCTGCAACTGGTCTAAAACCAAGATCAAAATTGAAATAGTTTGATGGAACTTCTTCTGTATAATCAATTTCTAAGGTTGATTTATGTCTGTTCCAGCTTCCGCCTTTTAAATATTTTGTATTAATGTTTCCATCTTTATCCTTAGGATTGCTACACCATTCCCAAGCATTACCACTCATGTCGTACAAGCCAATTTCATTTGGTTTTTTGGTAGCAACTGTTTGGGTACTGTTTACATCATCATCATCTCCCCAATACCAAGACACCATTCTAGGGTCGTCGTATCCGCTGTAAGTGTAACCAAGACTTTTAGCACCACCTTTTGCAGCAGTCTCCCACTCTTGTACAGTTGGCAGTCTATAGTTTAATCCCGTTTTTTTAGATAACCACATGCAATATTCATTGGCATCTTTCCAAGTTACATATACAATTGGGTGGTTTTCGTTCCACCCCCAATTTGGCATTCTAGATGGCATAGATTTACCAGTCTCTTCGCAAAACAATTTAAATTGTCTCACTGTAACTTCAGTACGAGCAATCAAAAACTCATCTTTCCCATTTTTGCCCATGTTGATTCTAATCATTTCGGGCATACTTTTTAAAGAAGCGTGATTGCTATTTATTTTTTCTGGCTCGTTAGGGTCTTTTACTGTTGGATCGTTATAGAGGCTTTTAGTACTACTACTTAGCATTTGTTCTCCGGATACATCTTCTGTTTTTTCAAAAGAAGACCGGTTCCCCTGGCCCATTACGACCTGAGAAACGGTCATCCAAATAAATAAGGTTAATATCGTTAAGCGTTTTAGCATGGTGCAAAAGCTTTAAGGTTAATAGTTTCAGTTAAAAATGTAATCTATTCCTACATACCTCAGCTTTTAAGCGCTAATAGTTTCGTAGTTAAATTTATCTTACATTGTTGCTTGATATAAAGAAAAATAAGTGCCTAGCTTTAAAATGGAGCTGTGAACAAAAATTAACCGAGATGTAAATTGCTTATAATCAGTTGATTATATAATTTTAATCAGAAAGGGCTAATAGATGTATCTAATATAAATCATCCTATTTTGGGAAATTTTTTCCACAATTGAGACTTAGACTGTGTAATTTGAGAGGGTGCAATGCAAAAACTTACACTGCAAGGTTTATTAGTTACACGTTGCTTTTATAGAAATATAGTAAAGAATGCTAAGTGAGCTTTGCTTATAAATTGATGAATTTTTGGTAATCGTTGATGAAGTGATCTTTCTTTTTCCAATAGTTTCTACTATAAAACCTTTGGAAACTCCATCCCTTAGTGCGGAGAAGTTCTGGATAATAGGCGTGAATTTCTTTTGGCGATATACTTTGGTAATAAAGCTGGTCGTCTGTTAAAAGTAACTTCATTGAGTGCTCATTATTCACACTCAAATCTGCAAAAGGTAAATTAGCTTGAAGACTTATTCCATCATTTACAGGAAGTTTGTCTTTGATGAGTGATCTCAAATACCAACTTTTATTTTGCCTTTCTTCTGTTTGAATTATACTTCTGTATTTGCCAGAAGAAACTTCTAAAGCATATTGTAAATAGTCTCTCAGTAGTTTGGGACCAATATTTTTGGCGTTTTCTACTTGAAGTTGCTGAGGATAAATACTACTTACCAAATAAATTTTCTTACGAGCTCTGGTTACGGCTACATTTAGGCGGTTTTCTCCTTTTATCTGGCTGAGTGAACCAAACTGCGATGTCATTTTCCCTTTAGGAGATAGGGCATAGGCTACCGAAAAGATAATGTTATCTCGTTCATCACCCTGTACATTTTCAATATTCTTAATAAAGAAATCGCGAGGTAAGGGAAAAGAAGCTTCTTCTAATAAGTCTTGTATTACTTCTTGTTGCTTAAAGTTAAAAGTGATAATACCGATACTCGTTTCTCCTTCATTTACTAGTTTTTCTAGTAATTGAACTACTTCTTGGGCTTCTTGTTGGTTAGCGTTTTTCTCCCATACACCATCTACTTTAATATACTCTATTGATGGAGTTTCACTAGTATAATCTTCGAAATGAGGAATTAACTGAAGTTGATTTTTATAGAAATTGGTATTTGAAAAATCAATCAGTTCGAGCGATTTACTTCTATAATGCCCTTTTAGTGAAACTTCTGGCACAAATTGTTTTCCTAAATCCAGTAGCGAAACTACTTCTAGTGCTGTTTCACCTTCCATGTCTTCTTCCCAACGTGGGTGGTATAGATCATAAGGAGCAAGTTGTTGATCATCGCCAGTAATTACTACTTGTTTGCCACGATACATGGCAGGAATTCCCTTTTCAGCAAAACACTGTGATGCCTCATCGAAGATGATAAGATCAAAAAACTCTTCCATTGGGAAAATGGCAGAAACCGATTCGGGAGAGCCCATCCAGCAGGGAACTAGATTTAGCAACTCATGCGAAAAGTTTTGAATTAGTTTTCTTACTGGCCAGATACTTCTTTTTTTACTAACCTGATGTTTTAAGTCTCTGTAAGTAACCAGGTTATTTAAGCGGTTGTATTCAACTTCGGCATAGGTTCTTTCTCTGGCTTTAAGTAATGCAATGTCTTTAGCAATTTCTTGCTTTTCAGTAACAGCATCTTGTAAGCGGCTTTCCATCGTCAACATTTTCTCCGAAGTAACCGATCTTAATATGGGATACTTGGTTTCTATGTGATTGATCCATGCGATTCGCAAGCTGTTATCAAAAAGCTGAACGATTTCAGGGTTAAGTGCTTCAAATTTCTCTTCGAAATTTTTGAGAATATTATTCTCATGTTCGTTGAGAGATGCTTTTAACTGATCGTATTCACAAAGTACATCAAAATCTTCTTTCAACTCAGTTATCAACTTATCAACATCAAGTGAGCCATTTAGCACCATATTTATTTGTCGGGTAGTTAAAAACTGATTCCAGACAGCTTTTTTGGCTTTTACTTCTTTTACAATGTTGAGTAATGAGTTGATTTTCTTATATAACTCATCGTAACTGAACTGCTCAATTTCAAGGTATTTAATTCCATTTCTGAGAGATGTGTAAATCCTTTTACCATCAACTGCTTTTAAATGGAGATCGAACCAGTCTTTTAGTTCGAACAAATCTCTGTTTTCTGGTAGTTCGATTAGCCATTCTTGTTCAGCTAACAGCGACATCTGGTGTTCGAGATTCATTCTGTTATCAATCCGCATCATTAAATATTGTAGCGGATTAGGCTCGTCTTGCAGGTTATTATCAGCGATTAACTTATCAACAAAAGGTTTGTCTTTAGAGAAAAGATAATACAGCAGTTTTTTATACCAATTTGTTCTGGCAAGTTGAGCTTGATGTAGTTTTTCCTGTGCCTCTCTTAGTTCCTCTTTTTTGAGCGTAGATTCAACTCCTTCTTTTCCGAAAGCACTTAGTGTATTCTTCTTTCTGTTGGCTAACCACAAATAATCTGTTTTACTATACTTCAGATCATTTTTAAAATAGCGATATGTTTTTTCATCGGCTATAAGATCGAGTAATGCTAAAAAGTCTTCTTGCCTGTCGTAAATCCATTCAAAATCATCAAAAGAAATCTCAATACCTATAATGTCTTTTACCTTTCCGCTAACCTCTTCTAAATATGGGCTGAGTTCTTTAAGTGTATCTTCAATCTGTTGTAGGTCGCCAATATTAAAATTGGCAAAAGAAACCCGATCGTACCAAAGGTGTGCTGCTGTATCTAATCTCGCATGGTAGCGAATGTAGGTGTCTAACTTTCTGAGTATCTCGTTGTGGTTATCGAATTTAAAAAAGTTGTACTCCCTTCTAAGGTTTATTCCTTCCAGATCAATATCGCTAGTTAAGTAAAGTTCTTTTACCGAAATGCCACATTCGCTGGTATCGTAAAGTGCTTTTTTAAATTCTTTTAATTCATCTGTAAGCTGATCTATTTCCCGACTAGTTTGCAGAAACTTTCGTTCTAAATAGATAGCATCTAGGCTATTATTTTCTCTTTTGAATTTGTCTATAAATTCAATTTGTCGGTTGATGTTTTCGTAAATATCCTTTCTGTCATTTTTAAAATCATGTACAAGGGCTACAAAATCATCAAAAGATTTTTCTCCTAATCGTTGGTAAACCACATCTAGGGCAGCTTTCTTCTGGCAAACCAACAATACATTTTTACCTCTGGCGATATGGTCAACTATTAAATTACAAATGAGCTGAGATTTACCACTTCCCGGAGGGCCTTGTATTACTAAAGATGAGCCCCCTTTTACCGACTTTATAGCTTCTTCTTGAGAGGCATCTATTGTATAAGGTGTAAATAACTCTTCTTCCTGCGCATTTTTAGAGATATGCGTTAGCTGAATGCTATTGCTGTTATCTTCTTCTGCGCTTAATTCAGAAGCGAAAAAGGATTCTAAATCTTTAACACGCTCATTAGAAAGAAGAAAATCGTAATCAGGCATTAGATAGGAGCCAGCCTGTGGGAAAATTCCCAAAACAGCTTCCTGAGTCATTTTTAATTTGCCTGTTTCTGTGCTTTCCAGAAAATCACTCTTAGTAAACTGCCTAAAATCTTGGAGTAAATCTTCGAAAGTACTTTGGTTAAAATGCAGCTCTAAAGGAGATTCTTTAAGTAATTTATATAGCTCTGTTCTAAATTCTTGGCTGTCAAGAGAGTACTCACTAAAATCGTGTTCAATAAAAATCTCATCGAAGCTGATATTGTTATAGTGAGAGAATGCCAGTAACAGACTTTTATTAAATGTGATGCCCGCATCTTTGCGTAGGTTTAGCACCCATTGGTTTTGTTTTAGTTCTAGATTTACTGGAAAAAAAAGTAGCGGACAACGGATTGGGCTGTCGTCTAGCATTTTACCTTGTACAAAAGGATAACCAACATATAAATCTTTTGCTCCTCGCTCTTCAAAAATCATTTTCTCTGTACGTGAAACCTTTCGAAGATTGGCACTAACAGCATTCGCATCCTTATCTCTGCTATCAATATTGCTGCAAAGTACAATGTCTTTTTTCTGGGCGATCAGACTTTCTATAATGCTAAAAGAAGGTTGATTATCGAGATAGTTACATTGATGAATATCCAGAAACTGACTATTATTTAGTCGTAATAATAGCAAAGACCTGTTTTTAGATGTCAGGTTGGTAAGTCTCTTCTGATATATCTTGAGGGCTTCGTGCAAGGTGAAAAAATTTGATTTAAAAAGCTGGTTGCTAGTTACAGTAGAATGATATAGTTTATTTATTAACTGAAAAATAATGAAATGTAATTCTCTTTTTCAAGATAATATCAATTCTTTTTGATTTAAACGGGATTTTTTACGCTAATAATTTCAATAATACCTGAAAAAGTTTTTATAGGAGCACCAAAATTCACATCAAAAATAGCGTGCAAATAATACATGAGAAGCTGCAAATTGTTCACTTTTTCTATCTGATTCACTTTCCCAACTATTTTATGGCTTCTATCACCCTAATTTTAAAATTTTATCGTTTCAACAGAGATTATTTTTTAGTCACAATTTTTTGCTAACAACTATATGTGTTCAATTTCCGGATTTTTATCTCCACGTTTTTCTCGGTCTCATATACAAAGAATGAACAGAAGCCTCGGGCATAGGGGGCCTGATGCCAGTGGTATATACTTTAACGAAGCACAGGAAATTGCACTGGGGCATAATAGATTAAGTATACTCGATTTATCTGAGCATGCCAATCAGCCTTTCTACTCAAGCTGTGGAAGGTATGTAATGGTTTTTAATGGAGAAATCTACAATTATGCTGATCTTAAAAATAAGATTCAGGTTTTTCGAAGAGAAAAAGAGTTGATGAATGTAAAGTCGAAAAACGGTATGACTGGTGGGAATTTAGAGGATGGAAATATACTGATCGGCGAGCAGGAATTTAAAACCAATAGTGATACTGAGGTACTGGTTGAATCTTTTGCTTTTTGGGGTATGAGTATGGCGCAAAAACTGAATGGAATGTTTGCATTCAGCATTTTTGATCAGCAAGAGAAGGCATTATATATATTTAGAGATCGCATGGGTATTAAGCCACTTTATTACTATCATAAAGATGGTGACTTTGTTTTTGCATCAGAATTGAAAGGTATTTCATCTTTATTTGAAGACGAGCCTTTAGAATTAAATAACAATGCAGTTTCTTCATTTTTGCATTTAGGATTTATTGGAAATAACGAAACGATTTTTAAAGATGTAAAGGCATTTCCTGCTGGACATGTAGGTATCTATAAAGATGGTGACTTTAATATTATGCCTTTTTGGAAGCCTGAAGAGAAAGTAGAAAGACAAACAATGTCTAATGAGGGTCAGGCAAAAAAGACATTGAGATCGCTCATTGAAAAGTCAGTAGAAAAAAGAATGATTAGTGATGTGCCACTAGGTACATTTTTAAGTGGAGGCACAGATTCTAGTTTGGTAACAGCAGTTGCTTCTAAATTTGTAAAAGATCAAACACTCAATACCTTTTCTATCGGATTTAAGGAAAGCAAGTTTGATGAAAGCAAGTATGCGAGAAGTGTAGCTGAAAAATTGAAAACTGAGCACCATGAGTTTACTTTATCAGAGAGTGATGCTCTTGAAAAAGTGGTTGGTTTAACCAGTATGTACGATCAGCCTTTTGCAGACTCATCTGCTATTCCTACTTTGTTGATCTCAGAGATGGCGAGGAAAAAGGTAACTGTTGCACTTTCTGGTGATGGTGGCGATGAGCTTTTTATGGGTTACGGAATGTACAACTGGGCAAAAAGATTACAAAATCCTTTAAATAGCTTTTTTGCTCCTGTATTGAGAGAAGGGATGAAGTTGCACCCACAAAATAGAATGAAAAGAGCAGCTTATCTTTTTGAAAAGCATAGTAACAGACAGAGCCATATTTTTTCTCAGGAACAATATCTCTTTAGCGAAAGAGAATTATCAAACTTGTTGAAAACTCCTTATCAGAAGAAAGATATTTTTAAGCAAGAAAAACTGAATTTAAAAAGAGAGTTAAGTGCTGTGGAAGAACAGGCATTCTACGATCTTAGACATTATCTTAAAGATGACTTACTGGTAAAAGTTGATATTGCTTCTATGTATTATGGGCTAGAAGTAAGAGTGCCATTGCTAGATCATAGAATTGTAGAATTTGCTGTAAACCTCGATGAGTCTTTAAAGATGAAAAAAGGTGCAAGCAAATATCTATTAAAAGAAGTATTATACGATTACTTACCTAAATCTCTAATGGACAGACCTAAGTGGGGATTCTCAATTCCATTAGGTAATTGGCTAAAAAATGAGTTGAAATATTTGGTAGATCAGTTTTTAGAAGAAAGTTTGGTAGAAGCTGCTGGTATTGTAAACTACAAAGAGGTAAGCTCACTACTGCAAAAGTTTGAAAAAGGACACGACTACCTTTATAATAGAATCTGGGTTTTAATGCTGTTACATAAGTGGTTATTTGAAAATGGCCGAATAAAACATCAGCCAGTTAAGGCATAATTAAGTGACAATTTTTTAATATTTAAAACTTGGCAAAGCATAAAGTTCTATATCTTTCTTATGATGGAATGACAGATCCTTTGGGGCAATCTCAGGTAATTCCTTATTTGGAAAACTTGGTAGCTAAAGGGTATGAAATTCATTTGATTAGCTTTGAGAAACCAGAAAGAGCAGAAAGAAAAAACGAAATAGCTCATATTCTAAATCATGTTGGAATAGTCTGGCATCCTTTAGATTATACTTTTAAACCTCCGGTGTTATCAACACTATATGATATTTGGAACCTGAGGAAAAAGGTAAAAGAACTGCATTTAAAAGAAAAATTCTTAATGGTTCACTGCCGTAGTTATATAACTGCACTTATAGGCCAGTGGATGAAAAACAGATTTGGTGTTCAGTTTCTGTTTGATATGAGAGGATTCTTTGCTGACGAAAGGGTAGAAGGTGGTTTGTGGAATCAGCAAAAACTTGTATTTAAAAAGATATATCAGTTTTTTAAGAAAAAGGAAAAGCAGTTTTTTGAGCAGGCAGATTGTACAGTTTGTTTAACTCATACTGGTAAAAAAATAATTCAGGAAATGCCTCATTTAGATGGTCAACCTGTGCCAGTAGAAGTAATTCCCTGCTGTGCTGATACTTCTCACTTCGATCCTGAAAAAATAGAAAAAGGTACTCAGGCTGTTTACAAAGAAAGACTCAAGATTGAAGACAACAGGTTTATACTTACTTATCTAGGTTCTGTAGGTACTTGGTATATGTTGCCAGAAATGCTAGACTTTTTTAGTGTTTTGTTGCTTAATAAGCCAGATGCTATTTTCCTATTCGTTACTGCCGAAAATCCGGAGTTTATATTAGAAGAAGCAAAAAGAAAGGGCATCTCTCCAAACAGTATTAGAATAATTACTGCTGCAAGAAGCGAAGTACCAGTATTATTGTCGCTAGCTGATGCAGGTATCTTTTTTATAAAACCAGTATTTTCTAAAAAGGCGTCTTCTCCTACAAAACAAGGTGAGATGATGAGCATGGGTCTTCCAGTAATTTGTAATAGCAATGTAGGTGACTCAGATTATTTGGTGAAAAAATATAATTCTGGTATTGTGGTAGAAGACTTTAAAGAAATTGCCTATCAAGAAGCGATAGATGAGATCGATAATAAAGGCTGGGCATCACCAGAAGATATTAGAAAACACGCCAAAGAATTTTTTGATTTGGAGAAAGGTGCATCGACTTACCTCTCTATTTATCAACGATTGATTGGGTTTCCAAAAATCACAGAAGAAACAAAACTGACTAAATCTATTCAATAGCATTTATGAAAATACTGATTCTGGCTCCATATCCTAGAAAACAGGCACCTTCACAGAGATTCAGGTTTGAGCAGTATCTTGAGGCATTAGATAAAAATGGCATCGATTACGATTATGAGCCTTTTATCGACGAAAAAACATGGAAGATTCTGCATAAGCCCGGCAAGTTTGTCCAGAAAGCTTTGGGCATTATCAATGCATTTTTCAGAAGGCTCATTCTTATTCTAAATCTAAAACCTTATAGTTTTGTTTTCATCCATCGTGAAGCCAGTCATATTGGCCCGCCAGTGTTTGAGTGGATGATAGCCAAAGTGTTTAAAAAGAAAATGATTTACGATTTTGACGATGCTATCTGGTTACCCAATTACTCAGAACACAACAAGGCATTTAATAAGCTAAAGTATTATTCTAAGGTAAAAAGTATAATGGGCTGGAGCCATAAAGTGAGTGCTGGAAATGCTTACCTCGCCGATTTCGCCAAAAATTTTAATCAAGATGTTAGGGTTAACCCAACCACGATAGATACAGTAAACTATCACAATCAAATTAAAGATCAAGATACTGGCAAGGTAGTTATTGGTTGGACGGGCACTTTAACCACTATAAAATATCTCTATGCCATTTTACCAGTAATAGAAGAGCTAGAAAAAAACTACGATTTTACATTTAGGGTAATTGCCAACGAAAATCCTCAGTTTAACTTAAAGTCTTTTTCATTTAAGAAATGGGAGAAGGCGACTGAAATCGAAGATTTATTGAGTTTTAATGTAGGTGTAATGCCTTTAGAAGAAGACCAATGGGCAAAAGGTAAATGTGGTTTTAAAGCTTTACAGTATATGTCTTTAGGTATTCCTGCGCTAGTTTCACCTGTAGGTGTAAATACAGACATTGTAGAACATAGTAAAAATGGTTATATCTGCGAGTCTACAACAGATTGGTTTCTATATCTAGAAAAGCTGATTAATGAGAAACAGATGAGGCAAACATTAGGAGTAAATGCTCGAAAAACCATAGAAGAGCAATTTTCTGTAAATTCTAATACAAATAACTTTTTATCTCTTTTTGATTGAAAAAATAACATTATAAAAAAAGCGCCATTTGTGGCGCTTTTGTGTTTTTAATCTCTTTTGTGATTTTGTTAGTAAGGTAGTGTTCCTTTTGGATAAGGAATAAATTCTATATTAACTCCTGAATCTTCTGCATAATCCTGTCCTGATTCAAGCATATCTAAATCGTTATCCTCATAAAACCACGAAACTCTTAAGGAGCCTCCTGTGGCATCAGAATAAGTATTCAGCATTTCAATAATATCATAAAAACATTTAGAAGAAGCTGTGTTGAAATAATCCATTCTAAATTTCAAATGAACATCTCTGTCTGGTGTTTTTGTAAATTGTTCGACCCACTCAAATATTGGTTCAAAAAACTCGCCTGTATATTCATGATAGGATTCGCCGGATATTCTTAAAATATTACTTTCCGGATCCAGATCTATTTCTGGAATAAATTCGTCTCCTTCTATATGAAATCTTTCCATGTTTGCTGATGCTTTAAAATCTTTAAACTCGAAGAAATGTAATTCTGATATTTAATACGCCAAAAGCTTTTTTTATTATATGAAATTCAAGATATACGCACTGTAAGAGGTTATTATTTATTTTTTCGACTTTATTGAATTTTTTTTTTCTGTAACTTATGGAATTTGCATGCATTAAACATCTTAGAAGAAATAGGTTTTAATAAAGTAACCAGATTGTTAAGTCTTTAATTTATCAAATCACACATAATGAAGAAAATAATTTTTTTAACATTAACATCTCTATTATTTATGTCAAGATTACAGGCAGATAATTTCAGATTGTATATCAATCAGGTGTTTTCTGAATCGGAGGAGGCTTTTGTGCAAGTAGGTAACCTGCCTTACGTTTATGATGATTCTACAAATAAAGAGATTCTGTTGTATGTCTCGCTCTATAAACCAGTGAATCAACAAGACTTTGTAAAGTCTTTAATGCAACAAGGCGATGGTGTTTCAATTAGTGATAGTGTGGTTTCGTCAAGTCAGTTAATTAAAAACTGGACAGTAAACCATCCACTAAATACGCGTTGGGGAGAAAACAACATCTCTTTGGGTAATTTGTCTAAAGGCATTTACATAGTTGAAATGATTTGCCAGAACGAGGTTGCCAGAGTGCCGGTGTTAATTAGCAATTATGCACTTGTAACACAAAGGCATGGTAAAGGCATGCTAGCTTATGTAGCTGATAATGAAAGTGGCAAACAAGATAAAAGTTTTGATTTATTTTACTGGAAAACAAATGAACTAGTAGAAGCTGATGTTAACGAAAATGGACTTCACATCTTTAATGATGTGAGCAAAAGCGGGAATAAGAATCAGTTCTTAGCTGTTAACGATGAAGACTTTACCCTCTCAGACTTTTACTATTACAATTACTCTGATGACGAAAGTAAAACAGGTATTGTATTTACAGACAGACCTGCCTACAGACCAGGGCAAGAGTTGTTTTTCCAAGGAATTATAAGAAATAAAAATGGCTATGAGCTTTCTGTTTTTTCAGATACTGTAACAGTAATTATTGAAAACAGCCAAGGTGAAGAAATCTACAAGAAAGAATTACTTACGGATGATAATGGCTCTTTTGACGATAGTATTTCTATAGGAGAAAATTATGCATTGGGTAATTACAACATCACAGTTTTAACCGACAAGATAGAACGTTGGAATTACTATTCTCAAGTACAAGGTTCTTTTAGAGTAGAAGAATACAAAAAGCCCGAATACGAAGTAAACGTAACACTCGATCAGCCACGCTATGTGAGTGGAGATACTGTAAAAGCAAAAGTAAATGCTACTTACTTTTTTGGTGCTCCGGTTAAAAATGCAACGGTTAAGTATCGTGTAATGCGAGAGCGTTATTATGTGCCTTGGTATATGCGATATGGTTACTCTTGGTGGTACGAAGATGATGATATAGGTTATTCTAGAAATGCAGAAGAACTATATAGTAAGTCTGGTAAAATAAATGAAGACGGTAATTTCGAAATTGTTGTTCCTACAGATGCAGAAACCAACGAAAACTATCGCTATAGAATTCAGGCACAAGTAACAGATGCGAGTAGAAGAACTATAAATGGAAATGCCGCCGTATTGGTTACAGCTACTTCATTTACAATCAATATCAACTCAGAAAAATTTTATTATAAAACAGATGAGGATGTACTTATTCGAGTAAGTACTGCCGATTTTTCAGAGAACCCAGTATCTAAAGAGTTTGAGTTAGTAGCAAGTACTTATAGATATAGCCGTGATGGAGAGTACGAAGACAATGAGGAAATCTATAAGACCACAGGAAAAACTGATAAGAAAAGCGGAATAGCAACTGTTGAGTTTCCTTTAAAAGAGCCGGGTTATTATCAAGTAAAAGTCACATCTACTGATGATAATGGTAAATCTACCAGTGAGACTACTTCGGTTTATATATTAGAAGAAGGTAGTTCGTCTTACAGTTGGTGGAATAATGAGTCTGCCGAAGTGCAATTGCTTACAGATAAGAAAGTCTATAATGCAGGCGATACGATAAATGCCATGGTATTGGCTCCTTCAGCTACTGATGCATTATTCTCTGCGAATGGAGCAGAAACTACTTTTAAAGGCATTTATCAGTTTAATGAAAGTGGTACTTCATTTAAAGAGTTTAATATTCCAATTAGAGAAGATGTTTATGGACAGTTAGCGATTAGCTTAGTCTATGTTGCAAATGGAAAGCTTTATTCGCGTAGTGAGAATGTTACTGTAATTCCAGAAGAGAAATATTTAGATGTAGCCATCAACTTTGATGAGAAGCAATACAAACCGGCTACAAAAGCAGAGGCAACTATTTTGGTAACCGATAAAAATGGCAAGCCAGTAAAAGATGCCTTAGTTTCTCTAAACACGGCTGACGAAAGTATTTACTTCTTATACCCAGATAAGACTGAAGATATTAGAAAAGCTTTTTACCCTAATAAAAGAGGGGTATATGTGCAGTTCTATAATAATGCTTATGGAAAAAGTGATAACAGCAACCTGTTATCTTATGATTATCTGATTGATTTAATCAAGTCTGAAAGATTAAAACCAGACAAAGACTTCTTTGTATCAGAAGGAATGCTTTATTATTTGAACCCAGGAGATTTACGAGATGATAGTCACAGAGTGCATGGCTATGTGGTAGATGAAAATGGAAATCTGCTAAGCGGAGTTAAAATAAAATCTGGTAAGCAAACTGTAAAAACCAATGAGTGGGGTTATTACGAAATGTTTAATCCAGAAGATACCATTCTTACTTTTTCATACAAAAAAGCAAAAATCACATTTACAGATATTCACTTTTTCAAGGGTAATAATGATTGGGGTTACAGAGATATTTTGCTCAATACTCGCTTAAATCAAGCAAAAAAGAATGATAATGAAATCTCATTAAATAACCCTAATTATTTCGGAAGAAGAGAACCAGTGATGGTTGAAGACATGGCTGCAGGATTTGGTGACTCAGCAATTGAAGAAGTTGTTGTAGAACAGGCTGCTGCCTCTTCTCAAAAAATTCCGATACAGCGACGTAAGATAGGTGCTCCAGCAAAAGCCGAAGTTACACCAGTAGTAAGAGAAAACTTTAAAGATGCCATTTACTGGAACCCAACAGTAAAAACAGATGAAAATGGCGAGGCTAAAGTAACTATTACTTTACCAGATAATCTTACCACATGGCGAACTACCGCCAAGGTAATTACCAAAGACAGTAAAGTTGGTCAGTCGCTAGCTAAAATAGTGGTTAAAAAAGATTTACTTATCAGAATGGAAACTCCTCGCTTCATCCAAACAGGAGATAAGTTATTAATCGCTACCAATGTGCATAATTACCTAAGTAGAAGAAAGAGCATAAGAGTAGTGCTTAAAGCGGATGGTTTAGAGGTAAGCGGTACTTCTAAAACTATTACGGTGGCTGCAAATGACGAAGCTAGAGTAGATTGGGAAGTAGATGCAAACTGGCCATTGGATGCAGTAATTACTGCTGAAGCAATCACCAACGAAGAGTCTGATGCGAAGAAGGTTACGGTGCCAGTACAACCAACAGGTTTAGAAATGGTAAAGGGATATTCTTCTGTATTAAATAAAGAAAAGTCAGGCGATATAGAATTGATTATTCCAGAGGATGTAGACTTAAATACCGTAAAGTTAGAATTAAGTGCAGCACCTTCAGTTGCGGCAGCTCTACTTTCTTCATTAGATCAATTAATTGGTTATCCATACGGATGTGTAGAGCAAACAATGAGTCGCTTTTTGCCTACACTTATTGTATCGAACACTTTGCAGCAATTAAAAGGAAGTTATACCTCTGATATTTCGGCAGAAGAAATGCAGAAAATGACTGCTCAAGGTTTACAGCGATTAAAAGAACTACAGCACAGCGATGGTGGCTGGGGTTGGTGGGAAAATGATGATACCCATCCATTTATGACAGCCTATGTGGTAAACGGTTTGGCTTTGGCTAAGAAAACTGGTTATGAAGTACCAGAATACATGTTGGAAGAAGGTAAAAATGCTTTGAAAAACTCAATGAAAAACAAAGGTGAGACAGATACCACTACTTATGCTTATCAGGCATTGAGTGCAATGCAAGCAGGTTTAGTAGATATTTGGGATGATATTCCAATACCAACAGCAGATTCATTAGATGCATACCAAGCGGCATTGTGGTTACAAGCTGCACAAATTGCTGGTGATGATAGTATAACAAATCAGATGTTACATCAACTAGAAGAAAAAGCTATTAAAGATGGTAACAGGTGTTTCTGGGGAGCGCAGAAGTTTTACTATAGCTGGCAAGAAGATCAGGTAGAAACTACGGCAAATGCAGTAAAAGCATTGGCTGCTGTAAATCCAGAACATGAACTGATAGCACCGGCTGTGCAATGGCTTATGCAAAAACGTCGTGGAAATGGTTGGCATAATACCAGACAAACTGCCTTTATTGTGCTTGGTTTGCAAGATGTAATTGCTAGCGAACTCAATCCAGATTACGAGTTAGTAATTAATACAAATGGTAAAAAAGTGTTGAGTGAAGAACTAAAGTCTGAAGATGTTTTTGAGAAAGCAAAAAGCGTAGAATTGAGAGGAGAGAATTTCTTGTCATCTAAGGCAAAGCAAATTACCAATCCATTAGGTGTGTTAAAACATGGGAAAAATACCATCAACATCAATAAGCTTGGTAGTGGAACTGCTTATGTAAATGCTACGCTCACTTATTTCTTACAAAAAGAAAGTAAGGGAATTGCTGAGGCTAAAAATGAAAACCTAATAATGACTAGAGAGTATTATGTGCTTTCTAGAGGTTTTGATGAAAACGAAAAAGTGATTTACAAAAAAGAGAAAATTAAAGAAGGTGCAGTTCCTTCTGGAAGTGATATTTTGGTAAAAGTAAAAATCGAAAGTAATGAGTCGCTAGATTATGTTTTAATAGAAGACCCAATACCAGCAGGCTTTGAGTTTATCAAAGACAAAACCGGATATAACATCGAAGATGAGAAAGCATATTCAAACGGAAATTATTACAGAAACTATTACCGTTGGATGTATTATGCACATGAAGAATACAGAGATAATCGATATGCGATTGTGCTAACCAGATTAGGCAAAGGTGAGTATGAGTATTCTTATTTAATGAAAGCACAAATACCGGGAGTATTTGAGGTAAATCCGGCTGTTGTACAGTTGATGTATTACCCAGAGAAAAGAGCTTTTACAGATTTTGAGAAAATTACGATATTAAGACCAGAAAAAGAATAATCAGATTCTATAAAGCAAAAGAGACCTTATTCACATAAGGTCTCTTTTTTATTGACTTTAAAATCAAATTATAACCTACTCAGCAATTCAGATTTTTTACTTTCAAATTCTTCTTGGGTCAATATACCTTTATCTTTTAAGCCAGCCAGTTTTTCAATCTTCCCAAAAATATCCTCTTCATTATTATCTGGAGAAACTACCTTTTCTTCAACATTCATTTTAGAAGCCTCATAAGTTTTTATTTCTGCTTCCTGTTGGTTTTCACCTGAAATAATCGGTAAAGTACTTAGATAAACAATACCAAACTGACTGCTAAATGTAAGGTCATTTCCTCTACCTTGTTGTTGAGACACTCCTGAAATTTGGTGGCTTAGTGTATCATACACAGTTATTTTACCATTTTGCTGTATTGCCAACCTTCTGGCATAAGGAAATATAGCATAGTGGATGTTGTTCTGGCTGCCAGATGAACTAGGTTGACCTAAATCTCCCCACCAGTTTCCAGCGTTAAAACTTGCACTATTCTGCATTTCACTTTTGGGAATGGACTTGTATTGAATGTTTCCGTTTTGATATAGACCAGATAACTCATAGCAAAGTCCGTCAACAAGTGCTTTTAGGCTATTATTAAACATATCACCCACCATGGTCATTCCGCCCTGCATCCATTGTCCAGAACCACCCAGCTCAGGTATGTTAAACTGAGCCATTGTTCCATTACTCTTTATTATTGCATTTGCCAGTTCAGAAACTGCTTCTGTACTTACTTTATATTTATCAGCTATTGCAGCTATTTTTTCCAAACTTGATTCTGTGAATATACTATTCATGATTTATCTCCTATGTTATGTATTTATAAAGATAAGAATAACTCTGTCAATAATGTTTTTAAGCAAAAAGTTAATTGGGGTATTATGTCAGATTTGAAAAAACAGAAGAATTATTAATAATATTTAATTAGAGTTAAGAAGATTAAAAGTTTGTGATTATTTTTATGTTATATTTTCTTATATTGAAAATAGAATCCATCTCTACCGCAATTCATAGCAGAAATCCTGTAATCGCATCCAAAAACTCCTTAAATTTCCGCCAATTACCATATATTACTAACAATAGCTAGAATAATCTGTTCTGGAATCAGATAAATTTTGAAACTTAATTTTTTAAACACTAATGCATAGTGGACTTCTACAAAAAACATTCTTTTTACTTTTAGTTATTTCGAATGCTTATCACCTAAAGGCGCAACAAATATTCATACAAAAAGCAGCAGACTTTGGGATTGATCTTGATGGAGAAAAAGATGGAGGCTTCTCTTTTAACGACCTCAATAATGATGGCTACATAGACCTGATCGTAAATACCTTTCAGGATGATGCAACCCACCGCACTAGAGTATTATTTTTTAATCCGGCAGTAAATCAGTTTGAAGATGTAACAGCAACCCACTGCAAAGGTTGTTTTGCTGAACAAGAAGGCAGCTCTGTTAATGAAAGGTCGCTGATAATCGCCGATTTTAATAATGACGGTTACTACGATTTTGTAAGAAATAATTCGAAAAGGCTAGATGTATTTCTAAATAATGGCGCCGATGATGGTTACACATTTGGCGCAGGTGTAGATCAGAAACCAAACTTTTTCTTATTTACAACCGACCTTACTAGTAACAATCCTCCCAATGGTATTCCCGAAGGTATGAATACAGAAGGTATTGGTGTGTTAGACTACGATAATGATGGTTTACTAGATTTATTTATAGAAAACCACAACTGGGGGATGGAAATCTACAGAAATACTGGAGACCCAGCTTCTATGTTTGAATACATCTCTCCTGAGATTACAGGATTACCAGCAGGCCAGCCAGCATCTGTACTCGATAAATATGGTAACAGGCTAAATGGAGATTATTCAGCAGTTACAGACTTTAATGACGATGGTTATATAGATATTGCTGCTAGAAAAAGTGATGGCATTGCTTATGACCTCATGCAAAGAGACCCTAATGGAGCTGGTTTTATAAATGGAATTGATTTACAAGATGCCGATAACGATAATAAAGGAGCAGTTGCCTTTCATGATTTTGATAATGATGGCGATTTTGACTTAGTCTGGACAGAAGCGCAAAGAACAGTTCTCTATGAAAATGTTGATGGAAACTTTCAGGAAATTTTACCAGCTCAAACAGGCTTAGATGTTTCTAGTGGTTTTGTGATAGATGGAGTAGCAGCAGGTGATATAGATAACGATGGCGATTTGGATATGTTCTTAACAGATTCAGAAGGAGCTAGCTTTCTATTTATCAATCAATTAACAGAAACAGATGGTGCTGCACCATTTACTTTTATTAGAGACAATAAAGGCATAAATGTAGATGCAGATGGCGAGGGTTGTATGTTTGTCGATTTTGATAATGATGGAGACCTTGACCTTTACATAAATATAAAAGATGGTAAAAATCAGTATTGGGAAAACAATCTAAACGATGCTGCTGACTATCCAGATTATGTAAAAGTAGATGTTTTTGAAAACAGATTAAGCACTAATACTTCAGGTAGAGCTGCATACCAACGATATGCTTTGGGTGCTACTATTACTATAAAAGATATTTGTGGGGAGTTGATAAGTGGTGTAAGAGAAGTAAACGGAGGTAATGGACACGGTACGCAAGACCCTTCTAAAGTGCATTTTACCTTACCAGGAATTTCTAAAAGACAATTTGTATTAAATGTAAAATATCCGGTTTACAACGGAACCCGAAAAGAAGTGAATATTCTGGTTGAGCCGGGAACAACTTCTGTAGATGTTTATCCAGATACAGAAAGTATCTCTTTCGAAGATTTAGAATTCAATTTATCAGATGATGATTTTACGGTTCTAACTTGTGCTGATACAGCTACTGTATTCAATATATTCGATAATGATACCTTACTTTTTTGCCCAGAAGAAAGTTTGAAGTTGATTAAAGATTCAGAATATGCAGATGTTTCTCTCGATGAAGAAGGCAATTTAACCTATTCCTTAACAGATTCAAATTTTACAGGAACTGATACATTGGCTTACGAACTTCAATGTATTTCTTGCGACGAGAAAATAGATACAGCTTATGTATATGTAACAGTAAGTGATGAAGAAGGCAAGTTGGTTTTGCAAGACGATTCAAGCGAAGGTTTTGGTAAGTTCAATACCTGTGCAGACTCAGTATTCACATTTGATGTAGTAGCCAACGACACCATAGAAAATTGTGTGCTGACGACTTTCGAAATCCTGACTCAGCCGACTTACGGTACAGCCAGTATCGATTCAGAAGGTATGGTCACTTTCAGCTTAACAGATACCTCATACACTGGAACAGATACATTGAGCTACATGGTGACATGCGAAAGTTGTTCATCACTCAGCGATACAGCAACGGTTGTAATTGAGCTAGTATCAGAAGAAGGTAAATTAGTGTTACAAGACGATTCAAGCGAAGATTTTGGTAAGTTCAATACCTGTGCAGACTCCGTATTCACATTTGATGTAGTGGCAAATGATACGATAGAAGATTGTGCACTCACTACTTTTGAAATCCTCACTCAGCCGACTTATGGCACGGCCAGTATCGATTCAGAAGGTATGGTCACTTTCAGCTTAACAGATACCTCATACACTGGAACAGATACATTGAGCTACATGGTGACATGCGAAAGTTGTTCATCACTCAGCGATACAGCAACGGTTGTAATTGAGCTAGTATCAGAAGAAGGTAAATTAGTGTTACAAGACGATTCAAGCGAAGATTTTGGTAAGTTCAATACCTGTGCAGACTCCGTATTCACATTTGATGTAGTGGCAAATGATACGATAGAAGATTGTGCACTCACTACTTTTGAAATCCTCACTCAGCCGACTTATGGCACGGCCAGTATCGATTCAGAAGGTATGGTCACTTTCAGCTTAACAGATACCTCATACACTGGAACAGATACATTGAGCTACATGGTGACATGCGAAAGTTGTTCATCACTCAGCGATACAGCAACGGTTGTAATTGAGCTAGTATCAGAAGAAGGTAAATTAGTGTTACAAGACGATTCAAGCGAAGATTTTGGTAAGTTCAATACCTGTGCAGACTCCGTATTCACATTTGATGTAGTGGCAAATGATACGATAGAAGATTGTGCACTCACTACTTTTGAAATCCTCACTCAGCCGACTTATGGCACGGCCAGTATCGATTCAGAAGGTATGGTCACTTTCAGCTTAACAGATACCTCATACACTGGAACAGATACATTGAGCTACATGGTGACATGCGAAAGTTGTTCATCACTCAGCGATACAGCAACGGTTGTAATTGAGCTAGTATCAGAAGAAGGTAAATTAGTGTTACAAGACGATTCAAGCGAAGATTTTGGTAAGTTCAATACCTGTGCAGACTCCGTATTCACATTTGATGTAGTGGCAAATGATACGATAGAAGATTGTGCACTCACTACTTTTGAAATCCTCACTCAGCCGACTTATGGCACGGCCAGTATCGATTCAGAAGGTATGGTCACTTTCAGCTTAACAGATACCTCATACACTGGAACAGATACATTGAGCTACATGGTGACATGCGAAAGTTGTTCATCACTCAGCGATACAGCAACGGTTGTAATTGAGCTAGTATCAGAAGAAGGTAAATTAGTGTTACAAGACGATTCAAGCGAAGATTTTGGTAAGTTCAATACCTGTGCAGACTCCGTATTCACATTTGATGTAGTGGCAAATGATACGATAGAAGATTGTGCACTCACTACTTTTGAAATCCTCACTCAGCCGACTTATGGCACGGCCAGTATCGATTCAGAAGGTATGGTCACTTTCAGCTTAACAGATACCTCATACACTGGAACAGATACATTGAGCTACATGGTGACATGCGAAAGTTGTTCATCACTCAGCGATACAGCAACGGTTGTAATTGAGCTAGTATCAGAAGAAGGTAAATTAGTGTTACAAGACGATTCAAGCGAAGATTTTGGTAAGTTCAATACCTGTGCAGACTCCGTATTCACATTTGATGTAGTGGCAAATGATACGATAGAAGATTGTGCACTCACTACTTTTGAAATCCTCACTCAGCCGACTTATGGCACGGCCAGTATCGATTCAGAAGGTATGGTCACTTTCAGCTTAACAGATACCTCATACACTGGAACAGATACATTGAGCTACATGGTGACATGCGAAAGTTGTTCATCACTCAGCGATACAGCAACGGTTGTAATTGAGCTAGTATCAGAAGAAGGTAAATTAGTGTTACAAGACGATTCAAGCGAAGATTTTGGTAAGTTCAATACCTGTGCAGACTCCGTATTCACATTTGATGTAGTGGCAAATGATACGATAGAAGATTGTGCACTCACTACTTTTGAAATCCTCACTCAGCCGACTTATGGCACGGCCAGTATCGATTCAGAAGGTATGGTCACTTTCAGCTTAACAGATACCTCATACACTGGAACAGATACATTGAGCTACATGGTGACATGCGAAAGTTGTTCATCACTCAGCGATACAGCAACGGTTGTAATTGAGCTAGTAGATGGAGATACACCAATTAATATCGCAGCTAAAACCTTTACAACAAACTGCGAAACTGACGAAGTAATTTCAGAATCTCTGGATTTAGAAAATATTCTAGCTCAATGCGATAGCTCATACATCAGCATAACTAATCCTGCTGTTTATGGGACTGCTGAAATAGATCAATACGGCATATTTACTTATAATTTGTTGGATGATACTTACGATGGAATCGATACAATAACTTATGAAGTATTCTGCCAAAGTTGCGAAGATCAACTAGTAACAGCTTCGGTTTATGTAGATATTGAGTGTGATGTAGATAATTGTGCAGACATAGAAGTTGAAGATGTTACTTTTGAGATGGAAGCCTGTGGAAATCAACTTACTGACCAATTGGATGCATTAGCAGAGTGTGAAACCACAGTTTACACTACTATTAGTCAACCAGTGCATGGTACATTTAATTTTATGAGTAACGATGGTAGCTTTACTTATACACTCACCGATCTCGACTTTGATGGTATCGATTCAGTCAATTATGAAATTGCTTGTGTAAAAGACTGTGGTGAGAAATCGGCAACAGCTACGATCTATTTCGATCTTACTAATAATGATGTTAGTATTCCGGTAATTACCAAGCTATTAACTCCTAATAGCGATGGTTACAATGATTACCTAATCATCAAAAATATAGAATGTTACCCAGTACATACCTTCAAGGTATTTAACAGATGGGGTAATCTTATCTTCGAAACAGACGATTATGCCAATAATGCAGAGCAAGCTTGGTCTGGTCAAGTGAACAAAAGCACCGGAATTACACCGGGGACTCTTGTTGGAGATGGTACTTACTTCTGTGTCTTAGAATTGGGCAATGGCAACGATATTTCTGAGTATGTGGAAATTAGAGGGTCCAATAGATAATTCCTTTTTTAAATTATGATATGATGTTTACAATACTGAAAAAGTTATTAATACCTGCTATAATATTATTGGGCTATTTAAATGCTACTGCTCAGCAAGACCCAATGTTTACGCAATACATGTTTAATGGGCTTGTGTTAAACCCGGCTTATGCGGGTGTACATGAGACCATTTCACTATCAGCAGGAACAAGAGTACAGTGGACTGGAACAGGCTCTGAAAAACCTTTTACAAACACATTTTCTGTACATGCTCCTTTGCAAGACAGATTGGCTATTGGTGCAGCATTTACAGACGATCAAATTGGTAGAACTAATAGAGATCGCCTAAACTTAAGTTTGGCTTATAGAATACCAGTTGGCTTGGGCAGGTTGTCATTTGGTTTATCAGGAGGGATGATGGTATATAACCTAGATTCATACAGTGCTTCGGAAGTGGGTGATCCAAACGATCCATTAAATGCTTCTTTTACTACTACAAAACCAGAGGTAGGAGCAGGTGTGATGTACTACACCGATATTTTCTTTTTGGGTGTATCTACCAATAACCTCATTAATAGTAATGTGCAAAATAATGAGGCATCTTACTTTAGAGCAAAGCAGCACTTTTTCGCTTATGCAGGTTATGTGATCAACATTAACGAGTTTATGAAACTTAAACCAAATGTTTTATTAAAGTATGTTGATGGCTCACCTGTACAGATAGATTTAAATGCAAATGCATTATTTAATAACCGTTTTGGCCTAGGTGTTTCTTATCGCTCATTAGATGCTTTTAGTTTAATTGCTGAAATTAGATTTCCTCAACCATACTTTACTGTAGGTTACTCATATGACATGGTGCATACCGATTTGTTTAGCCAGCAATTTGGAACACATGAATTGACACTTAACTATAGGTTCGGCATTAAGAAAAATGTGTTATTAACACCAAGATATTTCTAACTGGTAAAGTAGAGTTGAAAGCCAAAAAAGGTTGAAATTTTAATTTATATAGAAAATTTGTAACATTTTGCTTTTTCAATTTCGTAATATAATTATTCAAAGATCATAAAAATTAAAGCCTAACATCTGAAAATAAATTATGAACTCACACGAAATTGATTACCAGATTCTTGGAGACTCTATCCAGATTGTAGAAGTAGAACTTGATCCGGATGAAACAGTAATTGCCGAGGCTGGTGCTATGGTATATATGGAACAGGGCATTTCCTTCGAAACCAAAATGGGAGATGGCTCTAGGCCAGACGAAGGCTTCTTTGGTAAATTACTGTCAGCAGGTTCCAGAATTATTACTGGTGAATCTGCTTTTATGACGCACTTTACACATAGAGGTGTAGGTAAAGGGCATGTTGCTTTTGCAGCTCCATATCCTGGTACTATTGTTCCACTAGATTTATCGAATCATCCTCAAAATACCATAACTGTACAAAAAGATGGCTTCTTATGTGCTGCTTTGGGTACTAATATTTCAGTTACTTTTAATAAAAGGCTAGGGTCTGGTTTGGTTGGTGGCGAGGGATTTATTCTCCAGAAATTGGTAGGTGATGGAATGGCATTTATCCATGCTGGTGGTACTGTAATTGAAAAGACGCTTTACAATGAAGAATTAAGAGTAGATACAGGTTGTGTAGTAGCTTTTGAATCGGGAATTAGTTTTGATGTACAGCGAGCTGGCTCTTTAAAATCTATGATATTTGGTGGCGAGGGATTGTTTTTAGCCACTTTAAAAGGAACAGGTAAAGTTTGGTTACAGTCTATGCCAATTAGAAAGTTAATTCAGGCAATTGCTCCATATGGTAAAAATAACGATAAAGGAAGTAGCTCAATTTTAGGTGAGTTTTTATCATCAGATTAATTATAAATATTTCAACAAAAAAGCCCCAAGTGTTAGTCTTGGGGCTTTTTTGTTTTATTTTTTCTTAATGTAAATATTGCCATTCATATTCTTAAAGAGAAACTCAGGCCCTCCTCCATTAATCTCACCGAATACCCAATTGTCTATAGAATACTTTTTGTAACTGCCTCCTTCTTTCTTTTCTACTTTAGGTTTTATAGGTAAAATATTCATCTCAAAGTCACTATAAACTTCGCCTCTATCGCTGCGAATTTTGGCTGTTGCTTTTACATTAGAAGGAAAAGTAACCTCAATTTTTCCATTCAAGCTACTAAATGCCATTGGTACATCAGGAGTGATTTTATTAAAGCCTACCTCAATTTTTCCATTAATAGAACTAGCTACTACAGAACCAGAAATTTCACTTAGAAAAACAGCTCCATTTACATTGTTTGCCTCAATTTCTCCATTGATATTCTTAATCACAATATCACCATTGTTTACTGTATGGATATTTAGAGAGAAATCGATAGGAACCATAATATCGAAGTTTACAGGTTTGTGAACAGAATTACTGCTTACTTCTACTTCGTTGTCTTTTTCGACTACAGACATGTTATAAGAGTTATTAGGGATGCGGAACATGCCATTGTTATCTTTGCTTATCTCTTTGTCTTCTTGTTCTGTTTTGGCTTTTATAAGTACTTCTTTGCCATTATAGCCAGTTACATTTATTGAACCAGATACTTGATGTAATTTAAGTGAGCCAGATTTTCCGGGATTAGTGAGAGGTATCGTTAATTCTTGTTCCTCTTGCGCTAAAGCTTCCTGAGTAAATGTTAGTTTGCATAAAGTCAGGCTGAAAAGTAATATGATATATTTTGCTTTCATTATTTCGATTTTTTCTGTTTTTAAAAATTAGTTTATTAAAGTGATTTACTGCTCACATATACATCTCCATTGAGTGTTTCGAATTTTAATTCAGGCCCACCCTTACCGATTTTTACTACAGTAGTTCCTTCTAGTTTAAATACATTTTCTTTTTTAGAAGATTGAGAAGTAGACACTTTTACTGGTAGGTATTCTGCAATTGTATAATCTGTATAGAATTCGCCATTAAAGCTTTTAAAGCTGAGTTCTGCTCCTAAGTTTTGCGGGTATTTTACTTTAATATCTCCATTGATGGTTTTAAAACTGGCATTTTCAGTTGGGCTTTCTGTTGCCGAAACAGTGATGTCTCCATTTACAGTTACCGCTTTTAAAACCTCTCCCACATTAGTTAGATGCACACTTCCATTTACATTAGAGGCTTTTACTTGTCCTTTGTGCTCAGAAATCACTACATCGCCTTTATTTACTGTCGAAACATCAACTAGTGCTTTGGCAGGTACTTTTAGTTTAATATTGGCTTTAAACTCATAGTCAACCTTTCTGCTATCATAATTAAAACCTCTCCGACTATCGTGGCGGTAATAGCTAATTGCTGGTGAAGAGATAAATATGAGAATGGTGTCTTTTTTAGCTCTACTAACCAATTCTACTTCCTTTTTGCCTTGTTCTAGCGTTTGTTGGTCTTCTCCGGTAATTTCGAGCAATGCTTCTAATTCTACCTCGTCTCCATTTGTTGGGCTTATATCTATCGAACCATTTATATTTTCTATAAAAACCACAAAGTTGTTGCTTTCAGAAGTAAAAGATAGTTTTCTAGTAATCGTCTCTGAATGAGTTTGGGCAATAAGTATTCTGTGTGATGCCAGCGAAAGCAGCATCATAAATAATATTGATTTCATCAGTTTTTAATTAAATTTTTATAGTAGGGTACTTAGACTTGTATTTATTTTCTCCCTTATTTCAGGGTTTAAATCGTCTTTTTTCAATAATTCCTGTAATGTTGGTGTCACGTTTTTTTCTTGCAGTACAACCAGTACATCTACTAAAGCAGATTGAACAATAGGAGATTCTTGCTGAGAAATAGATCGGATTAAACCAGCTCTTACTTTAGGTTGATCTGCTAAAGAAAGTAATGCTTCTGCAGCGGCCAGTCTTACGTTTATATTCTCATCGTTATTTAGGGTATTTAATAATGCTGTTGCTATCTTATCATTATCATTATTAATCTCATAGGTGAGGTTAACTGCTTTTAGCCTTTGTGTAACAGATTGCTGTTCAATGAGTGTCAGCATCATCATTTGCTTCATTTCTTGTACTTCAGTGGTTAGGCCTTCCATTTTCTCTTCTCCGTTTTGGTTTTGTAGGTTATAGCCTATTTGAATTCCGAGAAGTAAAAGCGCAATTCCCATCACGGTTTGAGGTACATAACTCTGGTTCCACCAGTTGACTAATTGTTGCCAAAGTCTTTGAAAAAAGCTATCATTTTTGGCTTCAAGCCCTTGTTGGTAACCTTGCAACATGGCATTAAAGTTTTCGCGCATCTTGTCACTAGGCTCAGGAGTTTCTATTTGCTCCATATTTGCCCACAAGTTTTTCATGTTACCGAATTCTTTTCTGAACTCCGGATTCTCATTGATAAAAGCATCCATCATAGCTGCTTTCTCATTGTTAAGTTGCCCGTTCAGATAGTCGATCATTAACATTTTAGCCTCATCATAAGTCATAATCTTTATTGATGTTTAAGTGGCAGAATATTTTTTTTAAATCTTGTAAAGCTCTATAAACTCGAACTTTCACTACATTTTCTGTACAGTTGAGTAATTCGCCAATTTCTTTGTATTTCATTCCTTGAAATTTGCTGAGAACCAGAATTTCTCTTTTTTCAATATCAAGTCTGGATAGTGCTTCCCGCAATGTTTCCAAATCTTCTTTCTGGTAAATAATTTCCAGTAAATCTGAGTTGGCAGGTAGTTTATCCGACCAGTTTTCGATTTCATCAGATTGGTTTTGAATCTTGTTTTTTCTGAAAAAATCTGCTTGAGAATTTCTGGCAATGCTGTACATCCATGCTCTGAAAGCTCCGTCTCCCTTAAAGTTTTTGCGGTATTTTAAAATGCGGTAAAATGTATTTTGTACAAGGTCTTCGCTCACCTGCTTGTTAGAAGTTAGGTGATAGAAATAGCCAAAAAGTTGTTTGTGATAGCGCTCGAAAAGCAATGCAAGTTTATCAACCTGATTGTCTTTCACCTGTAGCATTAATGCATTATCCGATAGTTTGTCCAAAATACTCACTTTTTTAAGGGCTTGTATAGGGAAGACTCAGGCAAAATCGAAAGGTTACAAGGCATCTTAATTTTTTTTCGAATCTTTTTAATATCAGATTCTCATAATCTATTCCTTGCTTACAGTAGCGATGTGTTCGTATTTTAAATAATAAGCCTGAAATATATACCAGCCTAATCCGACATAGAAAAGTATATTAAGCCAGTGGTTGAAAAGGATAAATAAATATACTGAGATTGTAAAAACTATAAATAAATACTGCATGTATTTTCTCATGTTGGTACTTACACCGGGAATGTATAGCAATGTGAGGTAGAGTATAAACTGAGCAACAAGTAAGAAATAATACTTGAATATTTCTGTAATGGGTATTACATCTGAGCCATTTACCAACATTACAACTAACTCAGGCAGAAACAAGCATATGCTGGTAATTATAAAAACTAAAAACCTTCTTGTTAATGATATGGGGAGGTTTCTTAAGAAGTTTAATTTCTCTTCGTGATGTTTGTGGATATAGAAGATTAAAACTGAGTTAATATAGCCCGCCAGCAACAAAACTGAGATAAAATAACCCTCATCTAGATTCACATAAAAATCTGTAAAGAATAGGTAGAAAGCTCCAAAGGTAAGTGTTTTAAGCAGTAGAAAATTGATTTTTCTTTTCTCTAAAATGTATAGTAAAAGAAAGAAATTGAGGTTAATCGTTTTTTGAGAAGGAATGAGTTTACTTAAAAAGTAAAAGTTCTGTTTTTGGGCTTTGTGAGAATTAAGTAATGTGTTTTTTATTCGAATGATGTTAACTACTGTAACGCCAATAACAAAAAACAGGAAATAGCCAGATTGGATATAATGGCCTTGTAAAAGAGCGATTATAACCAATAAGATAATATAAGCTGAAACTGGAAAGAATATGAGGAAATGGACTATCCCTAGTGATGTTAATAGTTTCTTGCTAGTGAGTTGTTGTAATAAGTGAAGAAATGAGGACTGGTATCTTTCAATTATTTTTTCTGCAGCAAGAACACATTTAGCAGCATAAAATAACCATAAGATACTGGAGATGGCTGTCATGTCTAATGAGGTAATTTGTGCTTGTATGAGCGAATAGTGATATTGAATTAGGTATTGGGGGGGGATTATTCCGAATAAAAAAATAAACCAGAATAAGAAAAATCCTCCATTTATCTTATAAAACTGAGCAACTATAAGTTTCAATAAAACTTTTAAAACAGGTTTCACTTAAGTTGTTGTTAGTTGTTGAGATTGTAAATGAAGTACTTTTACTGGTAAGTGGTGGTCAAAATCTTGATGCGAAGTCACGATAAAAGAAGTACCATTTGGTAAATATTTTTCAATCAGCTCGATCAGAATTTTACCTGTTTCTATATCCAAAGTACTAAATGGCTCATCTAATAAAATCAGTTTTGGACTTGAAATAAATGCGAGCGCAATTGAAAGTTTTTTTGCCATTCCGCTAGAATACTCTCCAATTTTTCGATGTTGAAATTTATCTACGCTCAGCTTTTGAGTAACTTCTGCTATCTGTTTGGAATTAGCCTCTGTTACATTTTCATATAGTTTAATCAGATCAGTTCCTTTTAAAAAATCTGGGTAATCGGGTTCTGCAAGTGCATAGCGAACAAGTGAGCGATACTTTTGAATATTTTGCTTATTATTTTCAACATTAAATAGCTTAATGGAACCTTCAAAAGGTATAAGACCCGCTATACTTTTTAGCAGGGTACTTTTACCAGAACCATTTTCCCCTTTAATCCAATAGAAACCTTGGTTAAGAGAAAGATGATTAATACTAAGAATAACTTGTTCGTTGTAAGCTTTTTTAAATGAGTTAATTTCTAACATAGTGAGTTTAAACACTAATATGTAGACAGGTTTTACCTGCTTTAAAAAGCTACAATTTACAAGGTTCTTATTTAAAAATAAGAATTAGCAGAAAAGGAATAAGGAAGAAAGTAAGAATGAGGTAGCTAAAGCCTATAGCCCAGTTTTTAATGGTATATACACCCATTTTTTTAGCCAAATAAACCGGAATATACCTTACACTTTTAATAGGATATAACATTAAAACACCTATTAGATTAAATACTAAATGAGATACAGCTAGGTTTACCGCCGTTTCAGAAGTAGAGAAAGCTGCAATTAATGCAGTTACAGTTGTACCTACATTGGCACCCATAATAAATGGGAAAGCCTGTTTTAATGTAATTTTATTAGTAGCTGCAAGAGGTACTATAAAAGAGGTTGTTACCGAGCTAGATTGTAATGCAGCAGTAAATAATGTTCCCATACCCAAGGCTTTTAATGGACTACCAAAGATAAACTCATTCATTTTTCTGCGAGAGTCTCCAATGAGAATGTCTTTGATGACATTGGTAAAAGACCTGATTGAGTAAAATAGAAGGAAAAAAGCCAAGCCTAAAACCAGAAAAGGATTATTACCAAACAAATGATAAATGTATGTGCTAACCGGTTTTAAATTATATGAAAAGAAATTACTCTGTTCTAAATTGAAAATGTAAAAAAGGAGTGAGACTTTTTTGCTCACATACGAAAGAAACCCTGTGAAATACTGTAAAGGTAACAGTATTATAACAGTAAATATATTAAAGAAGTCGTGCAAAGCAGCAGCAGCGAGTGCTTTCTTAAATTCTTTTTTCTTTGAAATATATCCCAGGGATACAATAGTGCTTGTAACTGTTGTACCAATATTTGCTCCCATTACTATTGGAATAGCGCTATCCAAAGAGATTGTGCCAGCAGCTACTATTGCTACTACAAGTGAAGTAACAGTAGAGCTACTTTGGATTATCGCTGTGGTTAATATTCCAATAAAGAAGCCTACAAAAGGATTTGAGGTAGCAATTATAATTTGCTTAACAACGTCTTGGCTAAGCAAACTAAATGCATTGCTCATAAGATTCAAAGACAGAAAGAATGCTAAGAAAATCGCAGCAAACCTTAGAAGTCTTTTACTATAATTTATTATGTCTATTTTCCGCCGAGTTAATGTCAACACCTTAAGTTAATGTCTGCTTTCATTGGTTTAAGCTTGCAAAGCTAGCGAGCTTTAGCATTTAATTAAATTTTCGTAGTTTAATTATTTGTTAAGTTGCTGATAATTAATAAATAACCAATACATAGTTTCTGCCTTATTTATCCTGAATAAAGCTGAAATTCTAAATTTTTCTGCTTAAAATTATATCCTAATTTTTAGATTAAATTTAACATATTAAAGAAAACTTTTTACTGTTCATCTCAGCAATTATGAATAAAACTAAAGAATCAATCATAGAAACAATTAAGAACTCACCACTTAACAAAGTTAAGGTAGCTATTTGTGATATTGACGGAGTACTGAGAGGTAAGGTAATGCATAAAGACAAGTTCCTAAATGTATTAGATAGCAATTTTGGTTTTTGTGATGTAGTATTTGGTTGGGATGCAGTAGATGTTGCTTACGACAATGGAAAATATACTGGCTGGCATACAGGTTACCCCGATGCGGTAGCTATAGTAGATCCAGCTACCTTTAGAAAAGTACCTTGGGATAATGATATACCATTTTTTCTAGCTGATTTTAGAAACAAGGATAATGAAGGCTTAGATGTTTGCCCAAGAACACTACTTAAAAAAATTATAAAAAAATCAGAGGATATGGGTTATAAGCCTGTTTTCTCTCAAGAGTTTGAATGGTTTAATTTTAAAGAGACACCACAAAGTTTAGACGAAAAAGGATTTAGTGGGATAAATCCGATAACACCGGGTATGTTTGGCTATTCAATTCTTCGATCCACTTATGGAAGTGCATTTTTTAACGATCTATTTGATTTATTAGAAAAGTTTGAAGTACCACTAGAAGGTCTCCATACCGAAACTGGTCCGGGTGTGTTTGAAGCTGCAATTACTTATGGAGATGCCTTAGAATCTGCCGACAGAGCTGTGCTTTTTAAAACAGCGGTAAAAGAAATAGCCTATAAACATGGTATTATAGCCACATTTATGGCTAAATGGAACAAAGAGTTACCAGGATGTAGCGGGCATGTACATCAAAGCTTATGGGACGAGTCTAAAGAGCACAACTTGTTCTATGACGAAAAAGCGGAAAACAACATAAGTGAACTGATGCAGCAATACATTGCTGGTCAATTATTTTGTTTACCAGATATTTTACCAATGATAGCACCTACCATTAATAGTTTTAAAAGACTTGTAGAAGGCGCATGGGCACCAACTACCATTACTTGGGGTGTAGATAATAGAACTACTGCACTTAGGGCATTACCCGGCTCTAAAAAAGCCACCCGACTAGAAACCAGAATTTGTGGATCTGATGTGAATCCTTATTTGGCTATGGCTGCTTGTATGGCTGCCGGACTATTCGGTATCGAAAATAAACTTAAGCTCGAAATTGCCCCAACTAGAGGCAATGGCTATGAAGAAACAAAAAATGGGGTTTTGCCTGGATCTCTGAAAGAAGCTACTGAAAGAATGAAGAATTCCGACTTGTCGGTAAAATTATTCGGAGAAGCTTTTACAGATCACTTTGTAAGAACCAGAGAATGGGAATACAGGCAATTTGCCCAAGAAGTTACTGATTGGGAATTAAGAAGATATTTTGAAATTATTTAATTCCCTTTCAACTTAAGCAAGCGAGTAATTATCCTGTTCTGTGAGCCCGATAATTACATCGCTCAAATTTTGATTGTAAACAGGTTTTGTAAGGCAATAGTCAGCTCCAGCTTTTATTAGCTTTCTTTTTTCTGCTTCGATAGAGTAACTAGTAATGGCAATTATTGGAATTCGAATGTTATTATCTTTTTCGATATTTCTGATTTCTTGGGCAATTTCCTCCGCAGGTTCATCAAGCAAATTGTTACTTAAAAGAACGAGTTCATAATTACCACTAGCAACTTTGTTAAGTAAATCTATACTGTTGTTGACCACGTCTGAGTCCCAGCCTTTTCTTTTCAACATTAATTTTAGGTGAGTAGCTTCGATTGATCTTAATTCAGCAATTATGGCTTTACGATTATTTCTCATTTGATCTTAATTGGATTTAAATGGGAATAGAACTTTGCTAGTACTTTATTGCATTTTTCAAGGTCAGTTAAATTTAAAGAATAATTCAATAGGCATTAAATATTATTAACAAAAACTGTGGATTTAATTATAAATCTTAGTTGTGTTAACTAAACTTTTCTACTAATGGCTAATTTTTGTCGATAAATATCAAAAAGTGAATAAAATTATTGAAAAAATCATGAGCCAAAGCAAATCCATAAAGTGCCAGTAAATAGAAAACATTTTTAGACGTATTTTCTCATATGGATTGGTAAAAGTAATGAGGGAGTAAACAGGGTCTTTGGTTACACGATAAGCTATTAAATAGATCCTTAAAAGGAATCCTAAGCCACCAATTACATGGAGTGCATGTAATCCTGAAATTAAATAAATAAATGAGCCAGAGGGCTCTCCCTTGAGAAAAATGTTACTTTGCTGAAGTTCTTGCCAAGCAGAGATTTGCAGTGCACAGAATACTAAACCAAGTATAAAAGTGAGCTCTAGCGATCTTCTTAAGAGGTGAGACTTTTCTTCATTAAAGTACTCGATGCTCTTATAAACTGTAATGCTGCTTAATAAAAGAATGAGAGTACTAAGAATAAAAGAACTTGGGAAGGTATAATTGAGGGCAATATTTTTATTAATAGTTAATAGAAAAAATGCGGTAACCAGAACGAAAAAAATGAAAAAAATACTTCCAATTAATAGGTAAGTAATAATAAGACTAGAATGCGTATTCTCTATCTTATTAAGCAAAGAAGTATTTTTATTATTATCGTTTTTTTCTGGTGCGTTCATAGCATTTTTATACTAATAAATTGTCTCTCGCAGCAAAAAGTTTACTCTTTATAAAAGATAAATTCCGAGCGGTCTGTCTTTGTTAAGTACTACTTCAATATGTTGGTTAACAGTAGTGGATAACTCATAGCCTACAAAGTTGGCTTCTACTGGAAACGACTTTAGGTTTCTGTCTACAATTACAGCTACCTGTATTTTTTTTACTGGTATTTTAAGAAAAGGTCTTAAGCTATAAGCTATGGTTTTTCCGGTACTTAAAACATCATCAGCAATAATAATTACCTTGTTGGTAAAATCAATTCCATTTTCACTAATCTCGACATCGCTTTGGGTTGGCGATACTTTATCTAACACTAATTTTATTAGCTTGCTTTTTATTGGAGCAATTTTATCAAACTCGATTGATAGCAATTCCGCAAATACATAACCTGTATCGTGAATGCCAGCAAATATGATTTCTTCTTCTTCAAAGTTTTGCTCATACACTTCGTAAGCAATTCTTTTTATTTTATTAAGCGTTTGCTGGTGGTCGAGTATAAGATTGTTTTCACTTATCATTTTGCGATAAATATTTTGGTAATTTATTGATTTTCCGTTTTGTGTATTTCAACACTCCGAGAAAAATTACATAGCTGCCTTATTTTCAGTATGCATATGTAAAAAAAAAAATTGTATCTAAAAATTTACCTTTCAGTAATACTCATGTTTTTAATTCGCGAATATAAAATTAGTAGAATTTAGATGAGAATAGAAAAAAACTTTCAGTATGTAGAAAATTTAGTCGATGGTTGAGAATAATGCAGCATAGGTTGAAATGTTTTGGCGATACTGAAAGATTCCTGTATGTTTATTCTGTAAGTTACTGTGTATGTCATCAATAATATTTAACAATAAAAAAACGATAAGCCATCTGGTATTTTGGTTTGGTTTTTTTGCCTTGTTTACATTTTTCTGGTCAGCAAGGTACGAAACAGAAGAGGCTATATTGAGAAGTTTGATGGTAACCACTATCGAAGCATCTATCGCGTATCTCAATTTACTCGTGTTGCTGCCTCTTTTTTTCATGAAAAAGAAATATTTCAGCTATGTAATTATTTGTTTGTTACTTATCGCAAGTAGTGTTTTTATTTCTGGTTTAATCGATCCTGTACCTACTCCACCACAAAATGAGGAAACTGGTAGAAGAAACAGAAATAAAGAAAGACAGGCTTTGCGAGATTCGCTTGAGAAATTAAGAGACGATAATAAAATTGCAGATACTCAAAGAAGAAAGCTTTCTCAGCAAAGGCAACGAATGAGAAATCGTCCTGGACCAGATTTTTTTATTAGAATGATAAGGCAAAGCAGAAACATTTTTAATGGCATGCTTTCGCTAGCTATAATTCTGATGAGTACTGCCGTAGGTATGGCTCAAATGGCTTTTGATAGAGAAAAAGAAGCGACCGAGTTTAAGAATGAGAAACTTAATGCAGAAATGAAATTTCTCAAATCTCAAATTAATCCTCACTTCTTATTTAACTCACTAAATAGTGCGTATACACTGGCTTATATTAAGTCTGACGATGCGCCAGAAGTAATTCTGAGGCTTTCTAATATGTTGCGCTATTTAATTTATGAGTGTGATGCAGACAAAGTATCTGTATCGAAAGAGGTTACTTATATAGAGAATTACATTGCCATTCAAAAAATTAGGTTAGATAATCCAGATAACATTAATGTGTCTTTCAAGATTAATAATAGCTCTTTAATGCTTGAGCCAATGTTATTTATTCCATTTATAGAAAATAGCTTTAAACATAGTTACATAGAAAATTCTGAAAAAGGCTGGATTGATATTTTATTGAATGTGCATGATAAAGACATTGAATTTATAGTAAAAAACAGTCTGCCTGAAAAAGATTTTTCAAAAGATAAAGTAGGTGGTATTGGGCTAGAAAATGTAAAAAGAAGATTAGAACTACTTTACCATAAAGATCATAAACTGATAGTAGAAAAGAGAGAAAAAGAATTTTTTGTGCAATTAAATATCAGCATTGTATGAGTTTAAAATGTTTAGTAGTTGATGATGAAGCTTTGGCTATAACACTGCTCGAAAAGTATATAAGCCAAGTAGATGGTCTGGAGTTATTAGCAAGTACAAAAGACCCTGTAAAAGCGATTGAAATACTAGAAGAAGAAACAATTGATATTTTGTTTCTAGATATACAAATGCCTGAACTAACTGGTATAGAATTACTGCGTGTTTTGCCACAAAAACCAGTAGTAATTTTAACTACCGCTTATTCTGAATACGCTGTAGAAGGTTATCAATTAGATGTAACAGATTACTTACTTAAGCCCTTTTCTTTGGAGAGGTTTATACAAGCTGTAGATAAAGCCAAACGTGTAATAGATTTGAGTTTGCAAGCTTTAAAAAATGCAGGCGAAATAAGCATGCACGAAGAGAAGAAGTATATCAATGTAAAAGCAGATCATAAAATTTATAAAATTCCTTTTGATGATATCAAGTACATAGAAGGGCTCAAAGAATATGTTTCTTTCTATACCAACGATCAAAGAATAATTGCGCTTGAATCTTTAAAGAAACTAGAAATACTGTTGCCATCTACTCAATTTATGAGAGTGCACAAATCTTATATTATAGCAGTAAATAAAGTAAGAGCACTAGAAGGCAATTTGTTGGAGATTGGAGATAAAAAAATTCCCATCGGTAAAACCTACCGACAGGAAGTTATTAAAAAGATTTTTGGGGAAGACTTTTAAAAAAACAGCTTAAATACTGCTTACTTCCATAGATCTGTCAATTTTCTTTACCAAACCTTGTAATACCTTTCCTGGGCCAGACTCAGTAAACGAAGTTGCTCCATCAGCAATCATATGTTGTACAGATTGTGTCCATCTTACCGGAGAAGTAAGTTGGCTAATAAGGTTAGCTTTTATTTGCTCTGCATCAGTATAAGGTTTTGCATCTACGTTTTGGTAGATAGGGCAAATAGGAGCTGAGAATGTTGTGTTTTCGATTGCGGCAGCTAATTCTTCTCTAGCAGGTTCCATTAATGGCGAATGGAATGCTCCACCAACTGGTAATACCATTGCACGTTTTGCACCGGCTTCTTTTAAAGCTTCACATGCTTTATTTACACCTTCTATAGAGCCTGAAATTACTAATTGACCTGGGCAGTTATAATTAGCAGCAACTACTACTTCTTCAATTTTGTCGCAAACTTCTTCTACAATATTATCTTCAAGGCCAAGAATGGCAGCCATTGTAGATGGTTTTAATTCACAAGCTTTTTGCATTGCAGTAGCTCTTTGCGAAACCAATTTTAATGCATCTTCAAAACTTAATGCTTTTGCCGCTACTAAAGCTGAAAATTCACCTAAAGAGTGACCCGCTACCATTTCAGGTGCAAAGCCTTCTGAAGTTAATGCCAAAATTACAGAATGAAGAAAAACAGCAGGCTGAGTTACCTTGGTTTGCTTTAAGTCTTCGGCAGCACCTTCAAACATTACATTGGTAATACTGAAACCGAGTATTTCATTGGCTTTATCGAAATAAGATTTTGCTTTATCAGAACTATCGAACAGGTCTCTACCCATCCCTACAAATTGAGCTCCCTGTCCGGGAAATACATAAGCTTTCATAAATAAGGCTTTTAGTGAAAATTCGGTCACAAATATAGCAAGCTTATTAACAAGATATAAAAACACCTGTTTTATTGATAGTATAGAACTGAATTTACAAGGATAAAACCTTATGTTTTTAATAAAATATGACTTTTGAGAAGATAAATAGATGATATGGAACTCAACACTAGATGCTTAATTACCGGAGCAAACTCAGGAATAGGAAAAGAAACTGCCATCCAATTGGCTAAAAAAGGCTTCGAAATTGTAATAATGTGCCGGAATAAAGAAAAGGCCGAAGCTGCAAGAGCAGAAATAAGCAATGTTTCAAAACATAATGTAGGACTAATTATATGTGATCTTGCTTTTCAACAAAGTATTCAAAACGCAGCTAAAGAATTTAAAGCAAAATATGATAAACTTGATGTATTAATTAACAATGCTGGGTTTATTGCTGCATCGTATGGCAAAACAAAAGACGGTTTCGAGCAAACTTTTGGAGTGAATCATTTGGGTGCTTTTTTACTTACCAATTTGCTCATAGATGTTTTGAAATCTACAGAAAATGCTAAAGTAATTACAGTGTCATCAGAAGCGCATAGATATGCAGTTTTTGATGAAAACAACCTACAAATGGAAAAAGGCTATGGCAACATGAAAGCCTATTGTTCTTCTAAATTGTGTAATGTAATGTTTGCCAGAGAGCTAGCAAAACGACTTAAAGGAACTTCTGTTACCAGTTATAGTTTGCATCCGGGAGTGGTTGCATCTAACTTTGCTACAGAAATGTCTGGTGTTTTAGGTGTTTTATTCAGAATGGTATCACCATTTATGATTTCTAATAAAGAGGGTGCAGAGACCTCTGTTTTTTTGGCAACTAATGACGAAGTAAGAAAGCTAAATGGCCATTATTTCAAAAAAAAGAAATCTATAAAGCCCATCAAAAATGCACTAAATGATGAATATTGTAAACGCTTATGGCAGATAAGTGAGAAAATGACTGGGTTAAACTAAGTAATTGCGAATAAATACTGCTTTTATTTCAAGATGTTTTTCAAGAATTTTTAATCAGTTGCGTTATTGGTTAACACAATTTACCTGTTCAAGAATTGTGGAAAACACTTAATGATGCGTCTGATTTTTTTATATATATTTTTTTTCTGTTCTACTTTTTCGGCTTTCTCACAAAAATATGAGCATGCTCTAGAAATCGCTGAACGCTATTTTGATGAAGGTAGCTACAAAAAAGCACTAGATAAAACACAGCGTACAGTTGATTATCTCCATAGAAACAGGAAAGGGTTGGCAATTGTAAAGGCTCAAATGCAGTCTTTAAAATATTTAATTGCCTTAGGCGAGTATGGTGATTTTGAGGCAATACTCACAGAAGTACTAAAGAAAAAGGCATATAAAGGAGAGCACACTTTGTTGTATGCCAAAGCCATATTAGATGCTTCGCTTTTGTATATCTATTATTCTGATATAATTACAGCAGAAAGCTATCTAACATTTGCCAAAGACATTATTCATGAGTTAGAATCTGAAAAAGATGGTAACAACGTAATTACTGATTCTTATTTTAAAGCCTCCATCTTAGAAGCAGAAGCTAAAATATTATTTCAAAAAGGACTTTTTGAGCAGACCAACAAAGTTTTGCCAGCATTAAAAGAGATTAAACTTAAGCGAATAGTAAGTAAAGAATCTTATTTTAATGAGGCTTCACTTAAGGTTGAAGAAAGAAAATTGGATGCTTTTCAAGTTAGAAGGAGAAAGAGAGAATATGCAGAAGTGTTAATAATGGAAGCTGATGTTCAAAGAGAGATTGGTGATTACGAATTAGCAGCAAGGTTATACGAAGATGCTGATATATGGATTAGAATGCAGTTAAGTACTAAAGACCCTGCTTTCATTCAAAATCAACATGGCATATGCAAGTTGATGATTGCTCGAGAAGATAATCCAAAAGAAATCAGAAAGAAGTTAGAGAAGAATCTTTTCTTGGCAGATAAGAAATTAAGTCTTGTACATACATTGTACATGGATATACAGGAGACTTTAATAGATCATTATATAGCCACCTACGATGGGAAAAGTAAGCTTGAGCAGTGGGAGATAAGAACCAATACATCAAAATATTATGGAAAGGCAAATGCGAAACATGCAATTTCGAGGAGGATAGATGCCAAAAAAGAATATTATAATAAAAATTTTAAAGTAGCTCACGAATTATTAATAGAACTCTATAACAGTGAGCAGAAAGTTCCTCTAAATCATAAAGAAAGGGTTAACTTGTTACATCAACTTTATGATGTGTCGCTTGCCAGAGAAGCTTATAATGAAGCAAAAGTTTATTTGTATGAATTGAAAGCAGCTCAACAGAAAATTTATGGAGATTCAGCTTTGCAGATTTATTATACAGATATGGAGTTGGCTGATTATTACATGAATTTTACTAATCAGTTTGAGACGGCAGATACACTTTTAAAATCAAGTTTTTACGGAGTAATATCAAAGCGTATAGTACCTCAACATATTGATTATACTTACTTCTTGGGACAGTTTGCTGAGTATCATGAAATTATGGGTGATTACACCCGAGCTCGCCAACTTTACAATCAGATTGTTGACATTAAAAAGAACAAGTTTGGAGAAGAACATATAAATTATGCTGCTTCTATGGATAGGCTAATTAATCTTGAGCTTTCTATGGGAGAGTTTAATGAAGCCGATAAAAAGATTGAAGATGTACTCGGCATTTTTAAAAATAATTTCGATAAAAAACTTCATTCATTTGAGTACTCACAGGCACTTGAGACGGCAGCAAGATACTTTGCATTAATGGGCTTGTTTGATGAAGCAGAAGGTTTATTAGCTCGCTCACAGAGATTTTATGACAAGACGGTTAATGCCAGAACAAATTCTTCCACTGTAGATGAGTTAGCTTATTTATATCTAAAAACGGAGCGATTTAGACAGGCTGAAGATATGCTAATAGAGGCAACTGAGGTGCGAGAACATAGATATGGCGACTCAACAAGGTTTTTAATTAAGCCATATAATCAATTAGCAAGACTTGCTCACATACAAGGTGATTATGTTGATGCGGAAACTTTTGTAAATAAAGCTCAAAAAATTGCTGAACAAATATTCGGTGATAGTTCGATGCAAGTAGTTGAGAGTCTTGTTATACATGCAGAAATTGATAATGCAATTGGAGATTACGAAGGGGCAGAATCATTAATAAAACATGCTATAAGTATAGAAAAGAAGGTTTTTGGAGAAGATCATATTGAGTTAGCAAATTCATACTCATATCTTGCACTTACAAAGTTGTATAGCGGTGCAGACTTTGACGAAGTTGAAATACTTATGGAGAAATCTCTTTCAACCATCGAGCAAAATTTAGGAAAAGATAATCCGATTTATGCTGAGGCACTAAAAAATTTGGCATTAATTCAGACAGAAAGCGATAAACTGGATGAAGCAATAAAGAACTTAGATGCATCGAATAAAATATGGATAGATCGTTTGCAGACAACAGTTAATACCAACAGTGCAGAAATAGAATTATTGATGGGTGACGTACAATTGAAGAAAGGAGAGTTTGAGCTTGCAAATGACTACTACAATAAATCCAGAAAAGTATTTAAAAAAATATTTAATAAAGAACATCCGGAATATGTACAGGCTACTGCCAGAATGGGTAGGAGTTTTTATATGATGGATAAGTTTAAAAAATCTAAAAAATTTACCAAAGAAGTTTTAGGTAATTACACAACGTACATCAATGAATTTTTTCCTGCACTATCTGATAGAGAGAAAGCTAGGTTTTGGAATAAAATCAGAACTGATTTTGAGTTTTTTAACAACATGGCATTAGCCAGAGTAGCTAAAAACAAAAATAAAAAGCTAATTGGTGAGGTGCTCAATAATACAATGGGTACTAAATCACTTTTACTGAGCTCTTCTATTAAAGTGAGAAATCAAATAATGAATAGTAAAGATAGTGTGCTCATTAGCCAGTATAACGATTGGACACAGAAAAAAGAAACACTAACCAAAGTACTTGCGATGGGTAATGATCAGCTGAAAGAAGCAGATATTGACCCGAAAGACCTCGAAAAAGAAATTGAAGAAATTGAAAAGGAACTAGGGAGTAAGTCAGCTATTTTTAATGAGTCATCTCACCATGAAGATCGCGATTGGAAAGACGTTCAAAAATCTTTAGAAAAAGGTGAAGCTGCTATAGAAATTATTAGATACAGACATTTTGATAAAACATTTTCAGATTCTGTGGTCTATGCCGCTATGATTTTGAAATCGGGTAAGAAAAAACCTGAACTAGTTATTTTGCCAAAAGGTAACTTGCTGGAATCTAATTATTTAAGATACTATAGGTATTGTATTATATATAATATTGAAGACGAAAACTCATATAATTATTATTGGAAACCAATACACGATAAATTACCTGAAAGTACTAAAATTTACCTTTCTGCAGATGGTGTTTTTAACCAGATTAACATGGAAGCTATGAGGCATCCAGATGGCAATTTTGTACTAGATCATAATAATTTGATTTTGATAAGTAGTACTAGTGATTTGCTAAACCGAAAGGAAGATAATAGTGGTGATAGTACAACTGAAATTGCTTTATTTGGAAACCCAGTATTCTATAAAGATTTAAAAGAAACTGAATATAATCTGTACAACGATAGACAAATTTCTCAGTTACCAGGTACCCAACATGAAATTGCCAAATTGGATTCATTGTTACAGTCAGAAGCAGCAAACAAAACGGTGAGTTTTGTTAACCTAAAAGCTACTGAAGAAGAAGTAAAGGAGCTTAAGAATCCGAAAATATTTCATATTGCTACACACGGCTTTTTTATGCCAGACGAAGAAAATAAGGCAAGTGGTAAAATTGGCGAGGAAGTGGTAAATAACCCACTTTTAAGATCAGGCTTATTACTGAGTAATGCTGGAGATTTAATGGCATCGGGCAATGTATATGCATTTAATAAAGAGCCCGGAGTATTAACTGCTTATGAAGCAATGAACTTGAGTTTAGATGGAACTGAATTAGTAGTTTTAAGTGCTTGCGAAACAGGTAGAGGAGAAAATAAAGTAGGTGAGGGTGTATATGGTCTGCAAAGAGCTTTTCTAGTAGCGGGCACAAAATCATTAATCATGAGCTTATTCAAAGTGTCTGATGAAGCTACTCAGGAGTTAATGGTTAATTTTTATAGAAACTGGTTATATAAAAAGATGGATAAGCGAACTGCTTTTAGAGAAGCTAAAAGAGAATTGAGAGAAAAGTTTGATGATCCTATTTTCTGGGGGGCATTCGTAATGATTGGTTCTATTTAGTCTGAGTATCTGGATCTGATAATATCCCAGCCTGTTCTGTATCATCATCGGTATTTAATTCTGTTGCTGAAAGTTGAATACTGTCTGCTTTTATTTCTGGAAAATACAATGTTATTTCTTGATTTCTATCTAATAGAATTTTATTACCCACAATCCATGGATTATATTTTCTTATACTATCTGCATGGGTAAAGTGAATCTTGGCAAATTCACTTAAATCCTCAATAGATTGATCTAGATCGAAACTTTTTAAATCATCATCAGGGCTTTGGGCAAGTTGTGGAGCAAATTCGTATTTAGCCTGATTTTCATAAATCTCTTTAAATGCAATGGCTTTAAAGACATATCTATAAGTTTCTTTATTAAGCTTGAGATCGTAAAAAGTTTCTGGTTTTTGCTTTTTAATTTGCCTTTCGAGACCACTAATACCCATGTTATAAGAAGCTGCAGCCATTGTCCAGTTATTAAAGTTTTTATATGCCAGTTTAAAGTATCTTGCAGCGGCTGAAGTTGCCCTTATAGGCTCTAGTCTTTCATCAACTTCTGCATTTATTTTAAGGCCTAACGTTCGACCCGTAATTGCTCTTATTTGCCAAAATCCAGCAGCGCCGCGTCTTGAGGTAACATTGGTAAATGCACTTTCTACTACAACTAGGTACTTTAAATCAGTCGGAAGACCCTGTCGTTCCAGTACTTTTTCAATTTGAGGTAGCCATCTTTCTGCTCTTCTAAAAAGTAACTTAGTGTTAGACCTGTATTTTAGGTACAGATTTAGTTCTTTGTTAAATCTTTCAAGTACATCAGGTTCTGTTAAAGGAATTTCTTCTTCACAATAGAACACAGGAGAAGGGAAAAAAGCATTACTTCTCTCTGAAGCATACTTTGCATCCTTATCCAGGTTATTTCTTAGCGACGAGATGTAATCTTTCTCTATTAAATTATAAAGAATTACACCTAAGAAAAGCGATAATAATATGATGTATTGAATTCGTTTCAAACATTAAAAATTTGGTGAAAGTAAATATTTCGAGTAAAAATCATCGATTACTTTAATGGCTTCGTCTGCAGTATCTACAATACTAAATAATTCCAGATCTACCGGATTGATGTATTGATATTTACCGAGTACAGTTTCTTTAATCCAACCTAATAAACCTGACCAGTATTCTTTTCCAACTAATACTATTGGGAATTTGCCAATTTTTCTGGTTTGGATTAATGTTATAGCTTCGAATATTTCATCTAATGTTCCAAAGCCACCAGGCATTCCAATAAAACCCTGAGAGTATTTTACAAACATCACTTTTCTTACAAAGAAATAATCGAAGTTGATGAGTTTATCTTGGTCAATATAAATATTACCTCCTTGTTCAAATGGAAGTTCTATATTTAAACCAACTGATTTTCCACCTTCAGTGTTTGCTCCTTTATTTCCAGCTTCCATTACGCCGGGGCCTCCACCGGTAATTACTCCATAACCATGTCTTACTAACTTTGCGGCTATTTCTTCAGCCATTTTATACACTTTGCTATCTGATGTTGCACGAGCTGAGCCAAATACGGACACACAAGGCCCTATTCTTTCAAGTTTTTCGAACCCCTCTACAAACTCTGACATTACTTTAAAAATAACCCAAGAGTTTGCACTTTTAATTTCGCTCCAATCCTTTCTCGCAAAGGCTTTTCTTATTTTGTTTTCTTCTTCACTCACAATGACTTGGTTTTTGTATTTATAAAAAATTTAAACCCTACCAGATATTGGTAGGTAGTTTAATCTAAGGCAGCCTATTATTTACGAGCATTTTGTTTGAAAGGTTACGTTTGATTACGATTCTTTTCCATTTCTATATCGTTTCCTTTCCATTACATTCCCCTTTTCATCGTAAATTTTCCAAGTGCCATCCATCATATCATTTTTGTATTTTCCCTTAATTTTTATATTTCCTTTTTCAAAATACTCTCTGTAAGTGCCATGTTTCAATCCATTTTTTAGAGCTACTTCGATTTTTAAATTGCCATTATCAAAAAACTCCTGATACTTTTTAGCATCCAGATCGTCAGGACTTATTTCTTCTATTATAAGTTCATCGTCTTTGTCTAGTAATGTGAGCTGCATAATAGAGTCTAGCTCGTTTATATCGAATGGTTTAACAGTAGCAGCCAATTCTTCTTCTAGCGCTCTTACTTCTGAAAGGTCTTGAAATTGTACAAAGAATTTTGAAGAAAATAAATTGCCATCATTACTAATTTGAAAGCCTACATCAGAAAAACAATTGATGTAATCTTTATTTTCTCTAATGTCTGTCCATGTTTCTGGGTTTACCATGCTTTTTAGGTTTTCAAACATTACAGGTGTTTGTATGTAGGCAAATACATTAGATTTACTATCAAAGTTTTTTAGAAATTTATTAAAGCTTTCGCTGTTAGAAAGTGTGTTTTTAGTATTATAGTCATCAATAATACTTTTTATAGTTTGAGGGTGATTGCTAAAAATTACATATTCATCTATTACTGTATAATATGGTTTTTCTAGCTTAGAAAACAGTTTCCCTAAAACAAGTTTAAACAAACCTTTTACAGAAAGATACTTAATTTGATAACCTCCATAATCTAACTTACGGAATTTCACAGGTGTTTTTTTTCTGATTTGATCGCTTATAAAGTCAAGATTTTTAGTTGCATCATCGCCATCTTTTGCTTTTAAAACCACCAGAAATTCATTGTCTTTACCAAGTTTTCCTGGTTGAGTTTGAATGAAAGCCAGTTCATCATCTATCCAATCGAAAAAGTTTTTTTGCAAATCAATATCAAGAAAACGTTCTACTCTATCCATGTTTTGCATGTACTCATTGTAGTCTGCTTTTTCCTTTTTATATACGTTTTCGAGGTTTTCTATAAAATCTCTAAAGTTATCGAAACCAATACCTAGGTAAAAACCAGTTCTTATTGGAGCTACATTTAATATATCTAGACTGCCTTTGCCAGATTCTAATAAGGCTTTTACATAAGAACTCTCATTATTATTTATACTGGTAAAACCTTCCATAGATATTTTGTCATCATCTGATGTTTCTACACTTAATGCAGAATATCTTAAGACTTCACTTAGATACTTACCATAATTTTCTTCATCCTCTGAGTATATACTCAAATAATCATCTAGATAATTATAGTTGATGTAAAGCCTGAACATATCACTATAATCTACTTTTTTACTTACATCTAAAAATTGAAGATCACGTCCGATTATTGGTTCATTCATTTCTCTTATTGAGGCTTCAACCAGCGTATGTGTATATGAAATCACCAATTGATTATTAAGAAAAGACATGTAGAGTGTTTCTCTAGTTTCTAAATCGGTTAGTTCTATTATCTCCTGTTCTTCAAACTCTCTAAAAGTTGTTTTAAAACCTTCTGATGTGAGCGATTCAATATAGGTTTTTAATGGACTCAGTTTAGATACTCGCTGTAAGTCAACAATATACAGAAAGTCATAGTCATTACTCTTGGTCATATGAGCAGATATGTATACTTCCCTTGATCCTAAAATTGAGATCAACATTTTGTTTTCCTGAATAAGAGTATCTAGGCTATTAATGCTTTCTGTGAGAGAAGCAAAAAATTGATTGCCTTGGAGATGGGTCCAGATTTTACTTGATTTTATGCTTAACCAGCTTTCTACAGGCTCATCAGTTTCTATGATGTATATTGCATCTTTAGGTACAAGATAAATGCCCTGAAGATTATGAGAAGGACTAAAAAAGAAATAGATGGATAGATAAATAATTCCTCCGACAATGAGTAGAATCACTGTCCAAATCGTGAATTTCTTATTCATACTAGGTGTACTTGAATTATTTGGTTTAATTATGTTGTGATTATAACCTTTTTAACAAAAAAATAATTAGTTTGAAATTAGAAATGTTATGCTCTATATTTGATTTCAAGATCATTACTACAGGTGAACACACATTCTATAAAATAAAAAAATAAAATGATCAATATCGTACTATTTGGCCCTCCAGGTGCCGGAAAAGGAACCCAGAGTATGAAAATTAAGGAAAAGTACAATCTTGTACACCTTTCAACTGGAGATTTATTACGTTCCGAGATTGCAGCAGGTACAGAATTAGGCCTTGAAGCAAAAAAATTGATGGATGCAGGTAAACTGGTTCCAGATGAGGTAGTAATTGGCATGATCGACCATAAACTAAAAGACAACAAAGATGCCGAAGGTTTTATTTTTGACGGTTTTCCAAGAACTGTTAAACAAGCTGAAGCACTAGATAGTCTGATGGAAGAAAATGACATGGCAATTTCTGGAATGATTGCACTAGAAGTATCTGAAGAAGAGTTGGTTACAAGGTTATTAGAGAGAGGTAAAACTTCAGGCAGACCAGACGATCAGAACGAAGGGTTGATAAGAACTAGAGTGCATGAGTATGAAAACAAGACTGCGCCTGTAGCAGGTTATTACAAAGAGCAGGGTAAGTTTGTTTCAGTGAAAGGAATTGGTAGTGTAGAAGAGATTTTTACTAATTTATCTGAAACGATACAGAGCTTATAATATTAGGACTTACGCATTTAAGTTAAAAATGATAATAGGATTAGCAAGAATCTGTTTAAGATAGTTGCTGAACGGAAGTACTTTGATTTGATAGAGTGTTGTTTTCAACTGTTTTGCAAGGAGTTTCAGCCCTATCCAAGCCTGGTAGCAGCAAGCTAGATGGTTCCTCTGGGAGATTGCCTTTCGGCATTGGCACTTCTCAGAGCCTGTAAGCTGTTTGTATTCCCTGTGGAACTGCTCAATCTGCCATCTGATCTGGGATTCGTTTTCGGCCTCAAATACATTCATCCTGTCCGATAGATCATTTGTGATCACCCATTCAATGTCCCCGTTTAGGGAGACTATCTTGAATAATTTGACGGGGTAAGGGTATTTTTTGAGTTTGACCTGTACGCCTTCCAGCAGTTGCCTACCGGAAAGCTCGACTGTGCCCACAGCCTGCATCCCTGTGTCTCTGGATAGGCTGACTTGGCGGTTGCTCTTCAGGGTAGTGAAGAATGTCCAGCCGCTTCTGTGCACAAGCTTAAGGTTGTCCATGGAAGCATACCAGCTGTCAAAAAGTATCTTTTTGGCTTTCAGGTCTTTACGCATGGTCATTCGGGTGAACATCTCCTGGAAATGGTCATTCTTGGTCTTCTTATCCGTTTCTGGGTGGTAGATTCGGTAATCGATAGGATAGTAATCCCCATCAATGCCATTGCTGTGTACCATGTTTACCAGATTGATCCCATTGACTAGGCCATGCTCATTGCCTGAGTACTGCCTTTTGGCCAATTCTATATACCGGGAATACCTCTTTGCCTGAACACTGTCATCGACAAGGATAAATGAGTCTGGGCTATCTTGGAGATGGCCCTTGACAATATCCCACAGGTCGGAAGAGGTAAATTTAGAATGGGCTAGAAAACGCGTGACTTGGTCATGACTGACATCCATAGAATGGGCTGCCATGTGGGTACAGTTATAATTCCCGTGAGTATGGAGAAGATATGATATGTACAGAGATTTATCCATATAAATTAGTATTAAAAAAAACAATCTCTCAAATCTTGAGCATTTTTACTAGAGAAATTTAATATTGCGTAAGTCCTAAATATAAGAGATTAAAAAATATAACAGCCTGAGTTAGCTGAATGCTAGCTCAGGCTATTTTATTTAGAATGCGTAACCTACAGTAACGCCAAATCTAACTCCGAATCCAGAGAAAATACCTGTACTGAAAGTATCTTCATCTGCACCGTCTTTTACATTAACGCTTCCTGCATTATATGAGGGGCCTATAAAAGTATCTAGTGATATTTTATCTTTAAATAACCATTGTCCACCAATTAGTACACCACCGCCAAAAGTTGATAATGTAGCCTCATCAGTAGTGCCTTCAATTTCTAAGTTTAGATTTTGGTAACGTAAAAATGGACCAATATAAAATCCTGCTGGAGCATCTTTAGACTCAGAAAGATAGAAGCGATATTCTGGAGTAATACCAAAACCTCTTAACTTTGTGTCATCAATAGAATAACCAGTGTAAAGTACATTTACTTGGAAACTGTTGTCAGCACTTAATGCTCTTTCGTAAGATACTGATAATGTGCGTACTATTGGGCTAAAAATGTTCAGCTTTATTACATTTTGTGGAGCTTGTGCAAACACATTCTTTGTAAACAATAAAGCGAAGAAAATGAAAAAGTAGAAACGGTAGTTTTTCATAAAATAAAATTTTGATAAAAATTATTTTTAGGGTTTTATAAATTAGATAAGTAAACGAAATATGGCAGAAAATTTTATTGATTACGTAAAAATTTATTTTAGATCGGGGTCAGGAGGTAGTGGAGCGGTACATTTTAGAAGAGAAAAGCACGTACCAAAAGGTGGCCCCGATGGTGGAGACGGTGGTAGAGGTGGCCATATCATATTAAGAGGGAATAGAAATATGTGGACTTTACTTCATCTTAAATACCGAAAACACATCTTTGCCGATAGTGGAGAAAATGGTGGTGGTGCTGGTAGTTCCGGATCACAAGGAGAAGATATTATTCTAGAAGTGCCATTAGGAACGGTAGCTAAAGATGCTGAAACCGGAGAAAGAATCTTAGAAATTACCGAAGAAGGTGAAGAAAAAATAATGCTTGAAGGCGGTAAAGGAGGTTTGGGGAATATACATTTTAAAACGGCTACAAACCAAGCTCCAAGATATGCCCAACCAGGAGTGCCGGGTATAGAAACTGCCATTGTCTTAGAGCTTAAGTTATTGGCTGATGTCGGGCTTGTTGGCTTTCCAAATGCAGGAAAATCTACTTTACTATCTGTTATTTCTGAAGCTAAACCTAAAATTGCAGATTATGCTTTTACTACGCTAGTTCCTAATTTGGGTGTAGTAGCATATCGAGATATGAAGTCTTTTGTAATGGCTGATATCCCAGGAATTATTGAAGGGGCTGCAGAAGGTAAAGGTTTGGGTATAAGGTTTTTAAGGCATATTGAGCGTAATTCTGTATTGCTTTTTATGGTACCTGCAGATACTGCCGAAATAGCTAAAGAGTTTAACATTCTTCTTAAAGAATTAGAAAAATATAACCCAGAGTTGTTGGATAAGGAAAGGCTTTTAGCAATAACTAAAAGTGACTTGATTGATGAAGAATTAAAAGCTTTAATAAAAGAAGAATTACCTAATAATGTTGATTGTGTTTTTATATCATCAGTTGCTCAATTGGGCATAGATGAAATGAAAGATAAACTGTGGGTATTGTTGCAAAAATAATGAGCGAAATTTCGCAGAATTTCGGCATATAAATCCCTAAATATTTGGAAATGTTAAGATTATTTATTTATTTGCCAAAACGGTTATATGCAAACACAGTATTTGCGAACATGCATCTTCACAGTAAATAATGAAACTCAAACACTTTAACTTACAATTAGGTACACAGTTTTTAAAGGCGTTCAGCGATGAATCAAGGATAAGAATTGTTCATTTGCTCTTTAAAAATAAAGAAATGTGTATATCAGATATTGAGCTGGTATTGGACTTTACACAAACAAAGACTTCAAGACACCTCATTTATTTGAAAAATGCTGGTCTGGTTGATGCCAGAAAGGTTGACCAATGGACATACTATTCGGTAAAAGAAGAAGTCTCCGATTTTGTTGAGATGATTTACAAATATCTTGATAAAGATCAGAGCCTCTTAAAAGATTTAAAGCACTACAATACACTCTATAATAATAGAGAGTTAGCAGTTTGTAAATTGCATAGTAGAAAATGGATGCCTCAGAACTAATTAATTTAGTTCTGAAACAACTTTTTTAATAAAAGTTAGGCATATCCAGTTTTTTCTCAATTCTATACGCTGCATTCACTTGGCCCACATGACTATACGCTTGAGGGAAATTACCCCACTGACTACCTGTTTTTGCATCAACATCTTCACTAAGAAGGCCAAGGTGATTTGAATATTTATTAAGTCTTTCAAAGATTTTGATAGCTTCGTCTACTCTTCCTACACAAGCAAGTGCTTCTATATACCAATAAGCACAAATAAGGAAGGTAGACTCAGGCTCTCCAAAGTCATCTTGATGCTTATATCTGAAAAAGAGACCATCAGTACTTCTGAGCTCTTTTTCCATATGAGCCAAATGAACTTTAGCTGCCTCAGAAGAAGGATCGAGATAATTCATTGTGATAAGCTGTAGGCAACTGGCATCAAGGTGTTTGGTGCCTGCAGCCTGAGTATAAACTCTATTTTGCTTATCATAACATGCTTCTATTCGGTTAGAAGCTTCTTTTTTAAGGGCTAATGCTCTTTTAGCCATTTTCTCATCTTTAAAGAAACCTGCAATTTGGTAAGCTGCAGCGCTTCCAGCCCAATGGAAAAGGAAAGTATAACAGTGCAATTGAGCTTTATTTCTAAATTCCCATAAACCTGCATCAGGTTCATTCATGGTATCTTCAATTTTTTGAAGACAATGTTCTACCAGTCTTTGTGAAAATACCTTACCAGTAGTAATAAAGCGCTTGTCATTGTACAATGGAAGCAAAGAAACAAGTACCTGACCATATACATCATTCTGTATGTGTGTATAAGCGGCGTTTCCGACTCTTACAGGCTTATTTCCTAAGTATCCTTCAAGATCTACAATTCTTTCTTCTATGGTTTTAGAACCATGTATTTTATAAAGAGGCTGAAAACGGTCATCTTCACTTTTAGTCACATTTTCTATAAAGTTGAAGTAGTTTTTCATTTCCTCAAAGTGACCAATGTTATTAAAGGCTGTGAGGATATAATAGGTATCTCGCATCCAACAATATCGGTAATCCCAGTTTCGGGTACTATTAGGGGCTTCAGGTAAACTTGTTGTTGCGGCCGCTGCTATTGCTCCTGTATCTTCATATTGATGAATTTTTAATACAAGTGCAGACCTAATTATTCTGTCTTGGTAAAACCTACCAATACTGGTGGTAGTTACCCAGTCTCTCCAGTATTTTACCGTTTTTCTTAAGAAATCTTCTGCTGTATCTACCAGAGGGGCTTCTAATGGAATTCCATAAGTAATAACCAGATATTTTGGCTCATTAAGTACAAAGAAATCATTATCCATTATATAGTTAAGAGGGATATTAGAAGTAAGCCTTATTTGCTGTTCTAATCCCAAATACATAATGTGATTGCTTCCCATTAATGTTTCTGGTTTCATGGTACCGTATTCACCAGTAGGGTTACAAGCAACTTTTACAAGAGGTGTTCCACTAAGAGGTTCAATTTTTCTTACCAACATTAGAGGTTTATAATATCTCTCATATTGGAAAAACCTTGGAGCAAAATCGGTTACTCTAAATTTATCGCCACCACCTACTTCAAATTCAGTACATAATACATTGGTATTTTCAATGTAATACTGGTTTGTCTCAAATTGCTCATCTACAGGTGTTACCGAAAATTCACCTCCTTTGTTATCATCTAGCAAGCCTCCGAATATAAAACTACTATCAAATTTTGGCCAACAGAGCCATTTTACATTTGCAAGTTTATCAATAAGTGCAAGGTAACCGCAGTTTCCTATTATTCCGAGGTTGTATTTATGTGTATTCATTTAATGATGTTTTTATCAAAGGAGGTGAGTTAAGAATAAAATTACTTAGAAGCTTCTTCGTCTTTCTTTTCAGCTTTAGTCTCTTCAGAAGTTTCTGTTGGTTTATCTTCTTTCTCTGTATCTTCCTCCGAAGCTTTTTCTTCTTCAAAAACTTCTGGAGCTTTTTCTAATAGTGTATTATACCAGCTTACAAGTTTTTTTACATCAGATGCATAAACTTTGTCGCGGTCGTAATCTGGCACTACACCTTCTAAAAATCTTAGTAAAGCACCTTGATCTTTAATATCTACATCAATTGTGCTTTCACCTTGTTTTTCTTTTATAGTATTAAAAACTTCACCTAAAGGAATAGACTCCTCTTGTGTGTGTGTGTAAATAGATATTTCTTTTAATACAGAAATGCGATGGCTGGCATTTACGACAAATTTTACTGGCTTACCCTCCATTGCTTCTACGATCATCCCGTTGCGTGTGAGTTTTAAAATCTTATAAAGTCCCGGTTTACCGGCAATAGCAACAATATCTTTTAATGTCATAAAGTATTTTAGTTTTTGAGAATTTGTGCGTAAAAATAAAATCAGTAGTTAAAAAACAACTTTTTTATATCGTATTATCTTTGATTATTTTCGAAATATAGTTTATTAACTTTGTTTATATATAAAAGCAACTCGTCTAATCCGGCTTTATTTACAGAAGATGTAATAAAATATTCTGGCATATCCTCCCATTCTTTTAAGAATTCTTCTTTAAATCTTTCGAAAGATTTTTCTACTTCGCCAATTCGTTTTAGCTTATCTGCTTTTGTGAAAACAATGCAAAAAGGTATGTTATTTTCACCTAACCATTGCATAAACTCAAGGTCTATTTGCTGTGCTTTATGTCTTATATCTACTAAAACATATAAACTCAAAAGGTTTTCTCTTTGTAAGATGTAAGACCTAATAAGTTTTTCAAATTCAGCTTTATCTTTTTTACTCACCTTTGCCCAACCGTATCCCGGTAAATCGACTAAAAACCAATTATTATTAATTCGGAAATGATTAATTAGTTTGGTTTTTCCTGGAGTACCAGAAATTTTTGCTAGCTTTTTTCTATCTGTAAGTGCATTAATAAGAGAAGATTTCCCAACATTAGATCTTCCAATAAAAGCATGTTCTGGAAATACGCCATCTGGACATTCTTTTACATTTGCACTGCTTTTTACAAATACCGCCTCATTCACTTCCATCTCAAACTTATTTTATATTTATAAACTACTTGAAATAATTTTTGCCAGTTGCTCTAGGTATTTTTGATCGGTTTGATCAAAATCTGCTACTTGGTTGCTATCTATGTCAAGAACCATAACAGGTTTGTTATCTTTCAAAATTGGAACAACTATTTCAGATTTAGAATCGCTACTGCAAGCAATGTGTCCTGGAAATTGATCTACATCTTCTACCACAATTGTTTTTGCTTGTGAAAATGAGGCACCACAGACTCCTTTATTAAGTGCAATACGAGTGCATGCAACCGGCCCTTGAAATGGACCAAGTACCAATTGGTCTTCTTTTAGTAGATAAAAACCAACCCAAAAAAAGTTTAAACTCGATTTAAGTACTGCTGCCACATTTGCCAGATTAGCAATTAAATCTGTTTCTGATTTTATAAGCGCTTCTAATTGTGGAAGTATTTCCTTGTAAATAGTTTCTTTAGAAGCATTTTGTGTAAAAATAATGTTTTCTGCCATGAGAAATTGTATTAAAGTTCTACAGGTTTAAGTGAAGGACTTATTGCTAAAACAAATTAATAAATACAACAATGATTGGTGAAGCAATTAATAATCCATCGAACCTATCGAGAAAACCACCATGTCCGGGTATACTGTTCCCAGAGTCTTTAATTTGAATGCTTCTTTTAAATAAAGATTCTACTAAATCTCCATAAGTACCGGCTACAACCATAATAAAGGCTATAAAAAACCACTGCCAGCTTTCTAAAGATTTAAAATTATAGGCAAAAATAGTTGCCATCGAGAATGCTAAGAGGCCTCCACCTATAGTACCTTCCCATGTTTTTTTAGGCGATACCCGTGGGAATAATGGTGTTTTACCAAAGTTTTTACCAGCAAAGTATGCTCCTGTATCACTTGCCCATAAAATAAATAGTAAACCAATTATTATTTCTGCATGGTATTTATCATGCACAAAAACAGTAATGTTTAATAAGGCAAAAGGAGTTCCTACATATATAATTCCCAGAAAAGTGAAGGCTATACTAGCAAAGGGTTTTAACTCTGCTTTTCTATATAGTATAATTACATATACCACAGATAGCCCCAGAAATATAAGTAAATAGTATTTATCAGAAATTATTCGCTTTTCTACTAAGAATGTGAGTGTAAACATGAGTAGGCCATTCATTGTACCATAGGTTTTAAGAGGTACATTGCCATCTAGGCCCAATAGCTTATAAAATTCCAGCATAGAAAACATACATATAAGGAAAAATATAGCAAAGTAGCCCCATTCACTCCATATAATGGCTGATAATATAATAGCTACACCTGCTAATGCTGCTACAATTCTTTGTCGTAATTCAGATAAGTTATTTAAAGCTGATCTCATTTTCAATGATAATAAGTGCTGTGTCATGGTTTTCTTGGCTTACATAAATTTCTCTCAGGCCAAAATCGTTGTATGATGAATCCCTCTTATTTATAATTATAGCAGCTATATTGTGCCCATCAAGGGTTGATTTAACAATTTCAGCTCGAAGCGCATCAGAAGTGCTATAAACTTTTTGCCAATTTTCCATTAATTTATCCATTCATTTGCGCTTATGATTCTGAAATGTTTTTATTGTTAATCTGTCTGAAATACCAGATAATTCCAGATACCAATATAATAGAAACTATTGCACCTAAAAGGCTATAGCTATCTGGCGAATCTATTTCTATTTCAGAAGCTCCACTTTTATTCAGATACATCATTAATAATGTAAATCCATTGTTTACAAAGTGAGCTAGCATCGGAACAATTATAGAACCCGACCAAATATATAAATACCCAAATAAGCCACCAAGTAGCATTCGCGGAATAAACCCATAAAATTGGAAATGAAAAGCACTAAACAAAAAAGCTGTAATCCATATGGCAACATGTACATTTCCAAAAGATTTCAGCACTTTATTTTGGATAACCCCTCTAAAAAGTAGCTCTTCGCCAATTCCAGGAATTACGGCAATAATAATTAATCCGAGCAAAAATTGACCAAAAGAACTAAAATTCACCATAAACAAAGTGAGTTCCTTTAATTGTTCTTCCATTTTTTGAGCAAGCTCACCAAAAGCTCCTGGTATTTCTATACTTTCGTTCCAAAATGCTGTATATGCACTAATTGGCATATAAACTATTACTAAGACAATAGTTATGAGTAATAGTTTAGAATTTGGAGTATTACCAGAGGTTATTACACCTTTAGGAGATACTTGCTCATAAAAGTGAAGGTAAAAAAACGGTGTAGCTATAAATAGAATAAAACTATTGGCTCCTTGAGCTAATAGTAAAGGAATTCTGGTAGATTCATCTGTAAATGGAGGACTTAAAATGCTAAAAACTGCATTAAAGTCAAATCCATTAAAAAGAGCTACTGCTACAACACTGCCAAATTGTGCAATAAAGAATCCAGCGATTAAGCACCCAAGTAAAACAAGATATGAACTTGCTCGATCGTGTCTAATGAAATTATATGAGCTAAATTTCTGATGATTCATTTTTAACTTAACTTTGCACTTAATTGTGCTGTTTTAAATTATAAAACCATAAAGATACATTTTTAAATCTTTATGTTCAGTTTATCGACTTGATAGTGAGTCGAAAATTTTCATCAAAATAAATCACCGTGGTCAAAATCGGAAACTTAGAGATAGGAGAATTCCCACTTTTACTTGCTCCAATGGAAGATGTAAGCGATCCGCCATTTAGAGCTGTATGTAAAGAAAATGGAGCAGATCTAATGTATACAGAATTTATTTCTGCCGAAGGCTTAATTAGAGATGCAGTAAAAAGTGTACAAAAACTGGATATCTACGATTATGAAAGACCGATTGGTATTCAGATTTTTGGTGAGAAAATAGATTCTATGCGAGAAGCCGCTGCCATTGCAGAGAATGCAAGTCCTGAGTTGATAGATATCAACTATGGTTGCCCTGTAAAAAAGGTGGCTTGTAAAGGAGCCGGAGCCGGAATATTACTAGATATTCCTAAGATGCAGAAAATGACTGAAGAGATTGTAAAGCAGTGTAAGTTGCCAGTTACAGTAAAAACGCGTCTTGGTTGGGACGAGAATACTATAAAAATTGTAGAAGTTGCTAAAAGGTTGCAAGATGTTGGTGTACAAGCACTTACCATACATGGCAGAACTCGCAAGCAAATGTACAAGGGTGTAGCAGACTGGACACATATAGCAGAAGTTAAAAATCACCCAGATATACATATTCCAATTTTTGGCAATGGAGATATTGATTCACCTGAAAAAGCATTGGAATACAGAAAGAAGTATAATGTAGATGGCATTATGATTGGCCGTGCGGCAATTGGTTACCCTTGGATATTTAATGAAATTAAGCATTACTTTAGAACAGGGGAGAAGTTACCAGCACCCGACTTGAATGAAAGAATAAATGTTTGCAGAAAACATCTTGATTTTTCAGTTGAGTGGAAAGGTCCTAAAACTGGTATCTACGAAATGAGGAGACATTATACAGCTTATTTCAAAGGGGTAAATCACTTTAAGCCTTACAGAAAAAGATTGGTAGAAGCTGGTAGCCACGAAGAAGTAGTAGAAATTTTAGAAGATGTTAGAGAAAACTTTCCATTGGAGATCGATACAGTAAACTCTTAATTTGGATTCAAAGTAGAAAAAAACAAAGAATCAATATTTTTGATATTAAAATTTAAAGAAGTCTCTATAAACAAATAGAGACTTTTTTTATACAGTTCATTTAAAACGTTCCCGAAAATCACCTTGATAAAAGTCATGCCCAAAACAGATGAATGTCATTAATTAAGTTTCGTCTAATGTGAAATTTTGAAGTGTCAATCAAGGACAACAACAGACAATCTAAAAATTACTTAGTAACCGAACAGAATAGAAAGAAAAATAATCTAATCATGAAAAAATCAAATCTAAAATCTATCATGCAAGGCCTCGACGAGTTAGGCCTGTCAAACGCTAGAGGCGTATCTTGGAATTTAACTCCTGCAGAATTAGTAATGGAAGCTATAAAAAACCACGAAGGTGTGCTTGCAGACACTGGTGCTTTCATGTGGGATACTGGTAAATTTACAGGTAGAGCTCCTAAAGACCGCTTCATCGTAAAAGATGAAATTACTGAAAATACAGTATGGTGGGGAAACATCAACCAGGAATTTGATGCTGAAAAATTTGATAAACTATATGATAAAGTAGTTAAAAGTCTAAACTACAAAAGACTTTACGTAAGAGACTGCTTTGCTGGTGCTGACCCACGTTATCGTTTAAATGTGAGAATTATTGATACTCAAGCAACTCACAACCTCTTCTGCTACAACATGTTCTTAAAACCAGAAAATGATGAGTTAGAAGATTTCCATCCTGATTTTAGAATCTTAGCAGTGCCAGAGTTTGAAGCAGATCCAGAAGTTGACGGTACTCGTTCTAAAAACTTTGCAATCATCAACTTTAAGAAAAGAATTATCTTAGTAGGTGGTACTGGTTACACTGGTGAAACTAAAAAAGGTATCTTCTCAGTATTAAACTTCTTATTACCAGAAAAAGAAAAAGTACTTGCTATGCACTGTAGTGCTAATATCGGTGAAAAAGACGATGCAGCAGTATTCTTCGGACTTTCAGGAACTGGTAAAACTACACTTTCTGCCGATCCTAACAGACAATTGATTGGTGATGACGAGCACGGATGGACTGATGATGGTGTATTTAACTTTGAAGGCGGTTGCTATGCTAAAGTAATCGACTTAACAAGAGAAAAAGAACCAGAAATCTGGGATGCAATTAAATTCGGGGCAATTCTTGAAAATACTCGCTTCTTCCCTGGTACTACTACAGTAGACTACGAAAATACTGAAGTAACTGAAAATACAAGGGTTTCTTACCCACTAAACCACATATCAAATGCAGTCTTACCATCTGTAGGTGGCCACCCAAAAAACATCTTCTTCTTAACTTGTGATGCTTACGGTGTTTTACCTCCGATCTCTAAACTGACTCCGGGCCAAGCTATGTACCACTTTATTTCTGGTTACACTGCTAAAGTTGCTGGTACAGAAGCTGGTATTACAGAGCCACAATCAGTATTCTCTGCATGTTTCGGTGCTCCATTTATGCCACTACACCCAACTAAATATGCTGAGTTACTAGGTGAAAAAATGGTGAAACACGACGTAAATATTTGGTTAATTAACACTGGATGGTCTGGTGGAGCTTATGGAGTAGGAAACAGAATTAAATTGAAATACACTCGTGCAATGATTACCGCTGCGCTAGATGGCAAATTAGATAATGTTGAATTCGAAACTCACCCGGTATTCGGATTAGCAATGCCTAAAGAATGTCCAGAAGTTCCATCAATGATTCTGAATCCAAAAGTAACTTGGGAAAATAAAGATGCTTATGATGATAAAGCTAATCTTTTGGCAAAAGAGTTTGTGAAAAACTTCGAGAAATATGAAGAAAACGCAAATGATGAAATTATGGCAGGAGCGCCAAAGGTAGTAGTAGAACAATAAGTAGTATATAATTAATTCAGGTAATGACAAAGGCCGGGCTTATAAGTCCGGCCTTCTTTTTTATCTGAGCTTAAAGTTTAATCTTCAAGCTTTACATCTGCTATATTAAAGAATTTGATGTGTCTATCATCGTCTAGAGTAATGCCAACTACAGCATCTTTTACGATATTGCCTTTTAATATTTCTTTAGACAACTCATTTAAAATGTGTTGTTGCAATACCCTTTTGAGTGGTCGCGCACCAAACTGCGGGTCGTAACCTAAGTTTGCCAGATAATCCATCACTTCTCTTGATGCTTCTAGCACTATTCCAGAGTTATCAAGTCGTTTCTGAATTTCTCTAAACTGAATATCAACAATTTTTCTCATATTTTCTCTAGAAAGTGGTTCAAAGAGAATTAGCTCATCGATACGGTTTAGAAACTCAGGTCTTAATGATTTTTTAAGGAGTTCAAACACTTCATTTTTAGTTTGAGTTAACACATTCTCCTTATTCTCATCATTTATAGACCTCATTTTATCCATTATAATATGTGATCCTAAATTAGAGGTCATAATTACAATGGTGTTTTTAAAGTTGGCTATTCTACCTTTGTTGTCAGTTAGTCTACCATCATCTAGTACTTGTAATAAGATATTAAATACATCTGGATGTGCTTTTTCGATTTCATCTAATAATACTACTGAGTAAGGTTTTCTTCTAACAGCTTCGGTTAATTGGCCACCTTCATCGTAACCCACATATCCCGGAGGTGCTCCAATGAGTCTACTTACCGCATGGCGTTCTTGATATTCAGACATATCGATACGAACCATGGCATTTTCATCATCAAAGAGGTACTCTGCTAATGCTTTTGCCAGCTCAGTTTTACCCACACCAGTTGTTCCTAAGAATATGAATGAGCCAATTGGTCTATTAGGGTCTTGTAAACCAGCTCTGCTTCTACGAACTGCATCAGAGATAGCTCCTATTGCTTCTTTTTGTCCGGCAACTCTTCTACCAAGTTCTCCCTCAAGATGTAGCAATTTCTCACGATCGCTTTGTAACATCTTATTTATTGGTATTCCTGTCCATCTTGAAACCACATCAGCAATTTCTTCTGAAGTAACTTCTTCTTTAAGCAAAGGCTTTTCGTCTAGTTTTTCATTTAACTGTTGTTGCAGTAAATCGAGTTGTTGCTCCGATTCTTTAATTTTTCCGTACCTCAACTCTGCTACTCGACCATAATCGCCTTGTCTTTCAGCTTGTTCTGCTTCAGATTTATATCTGTCTATGTTTTCTTTTGCTTTCTGAATGCTTTCAATAGTTTCTTTTTCACTTTTCCATTTGGCAGTTAAGCTATCTTGTTGCTCGGTAAGATCAGCAATTTCTTTAGAAAGATAACTTTCCTTTTCAATATCTCTTTCCCTTCTAATCGCTTCTCTTTCAATTTCGAGTTGCATAATCTTACGCCTAATTTCATCAAGCTCTTCTGGCATAGAAGCCATTTCAATTCTCATTTTTGCAGCAGCTTCGTCCATCAAATCAATGGCTTTATCTGGCAAATATCTATCACTAATGTATCTGTGAGATAGTTCTACAGCAGCAATAATTGCATCATCTTTAATTCTAACACCGTGGTGTACTTCATACTTTTCTTTTATACCTCTCAAAATTGAGATGGCATCTGGTACACTTGGTTCGTCAATTACTACTGTCTGGAATCGTCTTTCCAGTGCTTTATCTTTCTCAATATATTTTTGATACTCACTTAGTGTAGTCGCACCAATAGACCTTAATTCACCTCTTGCCAAAGCTGGTTTAAGCAAGTTAGCAGCATCCATAGCACTTTCGCCACCAGAACCTGCACCAATTAAAGTATGAATCTCATCAATGAAAAGAACAATTTTTCCATTGCTGTCAACAACTTCTTTAATTACAGACTTAAGCCTTTCTTCAAATTCACCTTTGTATTTAGCACCAGCTACAAGCAAGCCCATATCTAAGGCTACAATCTCGATATCTTTTAAATTTTCTGGTACATCTCCATCTATAATTCTTTGAGCAAGACCTTCTGCAATGGCTGTTTTACCTACACCTGGCGTACCCACAAGCATCGGGTTATTTTTGGTACGTCTTGATAAAATCTGAAGAATTCTCCTTATTTCTTCGTCACGACCAATAATTGGATCTAACTTACCTGATTTTGCCAGTTTATTCAGGTTTTGGGAATATCTTTCTAATGATTTGTATTTAGACTCAGCATTCTGATCTTTTACTTTTTCTCCACCTCTTAGTTCTTCAACTGCTTTTTTAAGATGCTTATCGTTAAACCCAACATCTTTCATTAAAGTTGATACAGAATTATTGCCATTTAGTAATGCTAGCAGCAAGTGTTCTACAGCGATAAAGTCGTCTTTAAGCTGAGTTTTTGTTTGCTCTGCATTTTGTAAAATCTTATGGCTTTCATTAGAGAAATATGGCTGCTGACCTGTTGTTTTCGGGTATCTTTGAAGAATTTCGTCGAGTTTACTTTCTAAATATCCCTTGTTAACATTCAGCTTTTTAATCACAAATGAGCTTAGGTTTTCATCTACTAACAAGATTGCTTTCAATAAATGACCGGGCTCAATTATCGCTTGTTGTGCTGATTGAGCAATCTCAGCAGCTTTCTGTATAGCCTCCTGAGATTTTATTGTATAGTTATTGAAATTCATGGTTTTACAGTTTTTATTTTAATGAAGACTCATCAAATTATTTTCCATTTCAATTTCTAACAGAATAACAGTCAAAATTTCAGTATAGTTGTAGAATTTAATGACATTATGACTTGAATTAATGAAATAAGTTTTTGTATAATGTCAAAAATGCCGTCTTTTATAATGTTAACAAGGTGCACTATGGGAAAAGGGTTTTGTTTTTTATATTGGTAGATACTATTAATTATTAATAAGCTGAACTATGAACTTCATTTATTATTCCTTGACACCGACACAAGCATATCAAAGGATTGCTGAGTTGTCAGAAAAAGAAAAAGATTCTGCACTTTCAAAATTAGAAAAAGAAGAACTTGAAGAGTTAAAAGAAGTTTTTCTAGAAAGTAATACAGATTTTGAATTTTGATCTGAAGATTTATAAATAAGTTTCACCTTACGAAGCTGAAGATTTATTTTCAGCTTCATTCTGCCCCAATTTAAATATTGCAAAAAACATCATAGCGGCGCTGCACCATTGTACAACTGTTAATTGACTATTGTTAAATATGTAGTCGAAAATGATAGCCGAAACAGGAAAGCATAATTCTGCAATAGTTGAGAGGCTTGCTCTTACCTTTTTTAATCCAAAGTAATACAAAAAAATTGCTGCACTACCAGTGGTAAACATAATTACCACAAATATTATCCAGTTTTGCTGAGTTACATCATTAAACTGATAAAACCTCCCTAGTATTAAATTGTAGATAACTAGTATGAAAGTAGTGAAACCGAATCGGTAGAATGTAACGGTTTCAAAATTATGATTTAATAGAAATTTTCTTCCTAAAACTGTTGTAGAACCAAAACAAAAAGCTGCAATTAAAGCCAGTAGGGCAGCTTGTGAGGTATTTTCACCTGTATGAAAATTTGGTAAACTAAACTCAAACGTAAGAAAATAGCCACCAGCTACTGCTAGTAAAGCCCAAATGAAAAAGTTTTTCTTGAGTTTCTCTTTTAAAAAAATAGTTGCCAATGTTATGGCAAATACTGGTTGTAATTTTTGCAGAAGTACAACTACAGAAAGGTTTTTAAAATTAATAAGAAACATGGCCTGTACGATTGAAAGTGTACCAATAGAGCCACCTAGTAGTGCAATAAGAAAAAGGGCAAGATAGTCTTGTTTATCAAATGTTTTTAGGTATTTATACTGCTTAAAAAGAAACAGTTGCATCACTAAAAATGGTAATACATGTAGTACCATTACCACAAAACTTGCTTCTAGATTGTATAATCTAGGTGTGAGTACTACTCCATCGAATCCCCAAAGTGTGGTTGCTGTAATAATTGCCAGAAGACCTGTGATTACCTTTTTGTCTTTGTTCATTTCGAGAGAGACGGTGCTAATCTTTGCCTGCAATATTAGTGAATATACCTGTTAAAAGAGTTTTGTAGATAGATTTTAAGCTATTCTTTAAAAATTGATAGAAAAGCTTCTGTTTCGTGTTGAGAAGTGAAGTTAGAATCCAAAACTTCTTTTTGCATCAAGCCAATTTTTTTTCTTTCATCTGCTGAAGTATTAATTAGTTTCCATAGTGTTTCTATGCAACTAGACTCATCTCCAGGGTGAAAAACAAAACTATTAGGAATATCAACTAAAACATCTCTCATACCACCTACAGAAGAAGCTAAAACAGGAATGCCAAGTGCGCTAGCTTCTAGTAAAACATTTGGCATGCCGTCGTAAAACGAAGGTAAGGCAATTACATCGCAGGCAAGATAGTATTGTATTAATTCGTATCTATCTAAAAATGGCAGAAATGTAGTATTTAGGTTGTAGCCTGCTACTATCGTATCAATATGTGTTTCTCTTTCTCCAACTATAATTAGGTGTATTTTTTCTGAGAGTCCACTTTTAGCAATACTTTTTAAAAGAAAGTCGCATCCTTTTTTAGCTTTTAAATGGCCAAATAAACCAATTGCAAGTTTAGAATCTTCTACATGTTTTGCTCTAAATTTTTCAGCAAACTCAAAGTCACTTTTTAAAGCTTGCCAATTGGTAGATTCAATGCTGTTAGGAATAAATTTTACTTTCTTTTCTGGATAAAGCAGCTCAATTTTATCCTGCATTTCACTAGCAACTGTTGCTATTGTGTGTGCTTGATTAATTGCTCTTTCGAGAATTGGCAGTTTTCTAGAAGAAAAAATTGCATTGTCAAAATCATTTCCGCGAAAAAGGCAAACTAGCGGTAGAGATAACCATTTGCTAAAAACAGGAGCTGTTAATAGAGGTAGATAACCTCCAAATGCAACAATATGAGTGCAAAACTTGTATTGCGCTTCTTGTGCTATAAAGTTCCAAAGGCAATTGACAGTATGTGCTTCATCAGTATTAAATGGCACATTTAAGTAGGTTCCCTTTACTTGGTTAGTGATTTTAAAAGAAGTGTTTCTTCTGGTAAAATGGACTATATCAACTATAACTCCACTATTTCTAAGGTTTCGAATGATTCTGTCGCAAGATTGCGCCATGCCTCCTCTTTGCGGTGGATAGTTTTCAGTTAGCCAAAGTAGTCTTATCTCATTTTCCAGCATAAATGGTGGTTTTCGATAACTGGTTTAATTTTTAAAAGTGAAAATTATAAAATGAGAAATAATTATTGGCAATTAAATTTAACTAGAAATAAAAAAAACACTATTAAAGAATAATAGTGTTGTAAATAAGCGAAATATATTAATAGAGTTTAACTAAGATAGAGTTAGATTAGTAGTTGTTGGTATTTCAGTAACATTTACAAATAATTGTTTAAGTAAATTCTCTCCTGAAATGGGCGACTTTATGTTTACAACAACATCGTTGCATTTTAAATAGTAAACATCATTGTCTTTAACAATGCTAGCATCGAAATGGAAGGTTCTTCCAAGATGCTTTTGCTCATAATGATACTTTTTTATTGTTTCCATACATATAAGGGATATATATATCAATTTATTTAAATAAAACGTGATTTGTAACCCTTTGTTCAATAATTAAATAGAACTGTTAACAATTTGATTAAAAAATTACATTTTCTCTTGTTAAAATACAGTAATAAGTAATGGGTTAAGTGCTTTATTATACGGGTTTAGCGTGTAAGAGAGTTGTTTGAAATGTCTTTTTTAATAATTTAATTATCTCATCCTTATTATAACTTACAGTTAGTTTTTTACTGATTTTTGGTGTTATAACTGCCGAATTATCACATTTTTTTACTGATTTACACATTTTAACATCTTAATATTTATTAAGAAATGAAAAGTTTATATAGATTTATCGAAATATGGCGACTTCATCTCTCATAAATATTTATGTTATTGCCAATAGATTGTCTCCATAAAATAACAGTAATTGTTCTCTGAGTTTAGGTTTATTATTAGCTATCCTCTTTGAAAATGAAAAGTATAATCTGCAAATATAAAATACCGATTTAATTAATTTTTAATAACATACCCAAAAACCTATGAACAGAAGAAATGCTGTAAAAAGGATTAGTGCCTTGGCTGGTGGTACCCTTTCCACTCCACTAATTGCAGCTATTTTGAATGGTTGCAAGCCTTCTGAAAAACCAGACTGGCTTCCTGAGTTCTTAAGTCCTGAACAAGACCAAATAGTGATAGAAGTTTCGGAATTAATTATTCCTACTACTGATACACCAGGTGCTAAAGAGGCACTTGTAAACAGATATATCGACTTGGTTTTAAAGGATTGCTATACTCCTGAAGATCAGAAGAGTTTTCTTGAAGGTATAAATAGCCTAAACAAAGCAGCAAAAGATGAATATGGAAATGACTTTGTTGATTGTGAAAAGGAAGAACAAGTAGCTCTTCTGAAAAAATTTGATGAAGAAGCATACAATGGTGCAAACACTTCAGGGAAAAAACCTTTCTTTAGATTTATGAAAGAACTGACAGTAGTTGGTTACTGCACATCTGAAGTAGGTGCAACACAAGCTCTTAATTTTGTTGCTGTGCCTGGTGCTTATAATGGTTGTATGCCTTATAAAGAAGGAGATAAAGCTTGGGCTATCTAAAACATGATATGCAAGATTTTATCTGGAAATCAAATTCAAGAATCAATCAACTTTGATAAAACAGAATTATAATGAATTTAAATACAAAGGCAAAAAAACAAAATACATACGATGCTATCGTGGTTGGCTCAGGTATCAGTGGTGGTTGGGCAGCAAAAGAACTAACTGAAAAAGGATTGAAAACCCTAGTTCTGGAAAGAGGTTACGAAATTAAGCATCCCGAAGATTACGAAACTGCGATGAAAGATCCTTGGGATTTAAAACACAGGGGGAAAGTAACACAAGAGCAGTTAAAAACGACTAAAGAAAAGCAGCAGAGAATCGGTTACTTGACTGAGGAAATTGCTCATATGTTCGTAGATGATACCGAAAATCCTTATTCTGAAGTAAAAAGATTTGATTGGCTTAGAGGATATCATACTGGTGGCCGCTCTCTTATGTGGGGTAGACAATCTTATCGTTGGAGTCCAATGGACTTTGAGTCAAATGCTAAAGATGGATTTGGTGTAGATTGGCCAATAAGATATGATGACCTTGCTCCATGGTACGATTATGTAGAAGGATTTGCAGGAATAAGTGGGCAAAATGAAGGTCTTGAGCAATTACCTGATGGTAATTTCCTTCCTCCAATGGAAATGAACTGTTTAGAAAAGCACGCTGCTCAAAAAGTAAGAGAAAACTTTAATGATAGAATAGTTACAATAGGCCGAGTTGCTAACCTTACAGTAGCTCACAATGGTAGAAATCATTGTATGTATAGAAACCGTTGTGCTAGAGGCTGTCCTTATGGTGCATATTTTAGTAGTCTTTCGTCAACGTTACCGGCAGCTGCTAAAACTGGTAATATGACATTGCGCCATAACTCTATAGTTAACTCTGTAATTTATGATAAGGAGCAAGGTAAAGCTACTGGAGTTAGGGTAATCGATGCAGAATCAGGAGAAATGCAGGAGTTTTATGCAAAAATTATTTTCTTAAATGCTTCAGCAGTTGGTTCAGCTTTTATTTTAATGAATTCTGTTGATGAAGTTTTTCCAAATGGCTTAGGTAATACAAGTGGAACCTTGGGGCACTATCTAATGGACCATCATTTTAGAACAGGTGCTAGAGGAGAGTTTGATGGATTTGCAGATCAATATTATTCAGGTAGAAGAGCGAATGGTATCTATATTCCTAGATTCAGAAATATTAAAGAGAAGCATCCTGATTTTATTAGAGGTTATGGTTATCAGGGTGGAGCAAGCAGAGAGTCTTGGATGAGAGGTGTTGCCGAAATGGGTTTTGGTGATGAGTTTAAGCAACAAATGGTTGTACCTGGTCCTTGGAGTATGGGTTTAGGTGGTTTTGGTGAAACTCTACCATACTTTGAAAATAAAGTAACTCTAGATAAAGAAAATGTTGATAAATGGGGGCAACCAACCGTTAAGTTTGATTGCGAGTTTAAAGAGAATGAGATGAAAATGAGAGTTGATATGCAAAACTCAGCTGCAGAAATTCTAGAAGCAGCAGGTTTGAAAAATATTTCAACTTATGATGCAGGGTCTTATCCAGGACAAGGAATTCACGAGATGGGTACATGTGTAATGGGTAAAGATAAAAAAACATCGATGCTTAATAAAAATAATCAATTACACGAAGTATCTAATGTATTTGTAACAGATGGTGCATGTATGTCTTCTGCAGCTTGTCAGAATCCATCATTAACATATATGGCCCTTACAGCTAGAGCATGCGATTTTGCTGTTAGTGAATTAAAGAAAAATAATATATAGGAAATACTTATTTGTGATTATGAAGGGAGTTGTTAATTCAACTCCCCTTTTTTATGTTTAATGAAATAAAATTTATCTCTTTGTAATAAGTAAAAAATTAATCATAAAAGATATTTGTTAGCTTTACATCTAATTTTTACTGATATATAGAACAAATGAGGTCCATCAGATTTTTTATACTATTTCTCACTATAGCTTTCTTTTGTAATTCATGTTTCGAAATTAGAGAAGAGATAACCATTAATAAAGATGGACAAGGCACATATAAAATGTTAATGGATTTTAGTGCGAGTAAAAAAATGTTTCAGATGATGCTGGATATGGCAAATACAAAAGAAGGCAGCGCAGTTGGTTTAGAAGATAATCCATTAAGTGGTTTGGATTCAGCATTTACTGTACTTAGCAAGGAACTAAATAGGATAGCAGGTATATCTGATGCTAATGGCATTAAAGACGAGGAGAATTTTCAATTTGGGCTGCAACTTAATTATGAAAGTGTAGAAGCTTTAAATAAAGCTTTAAGTAAATTAGATGAAGGTAATACTAATGTCTCAGGAGCAGATTATTATATCTATGACAAAAAGGGGAGGTTAGAAAAAACAAACTCTTTCAACTTAAATAATCTCACAAGTGAAATGGTGCCTAAAGATGATGATGGCTCCAATAAAGAACTAAATGCACAGTTACAAACATTGTACGATGATGTAACTTATACAATGATTATCGAAACTGTTGACGCTAAAATTAGAAATTATTCTAATGAAGAAGCTATACTTTCCGATGATAAAATGACACTCACATTTTCGAAAACTTTAAAAGAATTAAAAGGAAATGTGGGTTTAGCTAATTCTATACGATTCAGATAATTAATTTTTTAATCAAGAATTTTTTTTTATGGCTTATTTATTCACTTCAGAATCTGTTTCAGAAGGACATCCAGACAAAATTGCAGATCAGATATCAGATGCAATATTAGATGCTATGTTGGCACAAGATCCTGATTCAAGGGTTGCTTGTGAAACTATGGTAACCACTGGGTTGGTAGTTGTGTCTGGTGAGATCACAACGAAAGCCTACGTTGAGATACCAGATGTTGTAAGAGAAACAATAAAAAAAATCGGATACAATAGTGATAACTATATGTTTGATGCTGAATCATGTGGTATTATGGTTGCTTTACATAGCCAGTCTCCTGATATTGCACAAGGTGTAAATGAGGGAGAAGGTGTTGATAAAGAACAAGGCGCTGGTGATCAAGGGATGATGTTCGGCTATGCAAGTAACGAAACACCAGAATTAATGCCAATGGCATTGGCTTTTTCACATAGGATGGTAAAAGAACTTGCACATATTCGCAAAGAAGAAAGCCACTTAATGCCATATCTAAGACCTGATACAAAAGCACAGGTAACAATTGAATATGGTGATGATAATAAACCATTAAGAGTTCACACAATTGTGTTATCAACTCAGCATGATCCTTTTGATGTAGAAGAAAAAATGCTAAAAAAGATAAATGATGATATCATCAATATTCTTATTCCTAGAGTAATTCCATCTGAATTATTAGATAATAATACTGTCTATCACATCAACCCAACAGGTAAATTTGTGATTGGTGGGCCTCATGGAGATGCAGGTTTAACAGGTAGAAAAATTATTGTTGATACTTATGGTGGAAAAGGTGCTCATGGTGGAGGTGCATTTTCTGGTAAAGACCCATCAAAAGTTGATAGAAGTGCTGCTTATGCTGCAAGACATATAGCTAAAAATATGGTTGCCGCTGGTATTGCAGATGAAATACTGGTACAAGTTGCTTATGCAATCGGGGTTTCTAAGCCTGTTTCATTAAACGTAAATACTTACGGAACTTCTAAAGTTGGTTTGTCTGATGGACAAATAGCTGAGAAAGTTTCAGGTATATTTGATATGAGACCAAAAGGCCTTGTAGATAGATTAAAACTAAAAAATCCTATCTTCTCAGATACAGCAGCTTATGGACACATGGGTAGAGAAAGCTATAAAAAAGAAGTTGATCTATTTACAGTAAAAATCGAAGAAGACGAAAGTATCAAGAAAGAAATCAGAACTAAAGAAACAAAAGCTCTTGAGTTCTTTACTTGGGAAAAGCTTGACTATGTTGATAAATTAAAAGAAGCATTTAATCTATAATTAAATATCTTGTAATTAATTTATTGATACATATTTAACAAAATGGCATCAGATTAATAAAATGATCTGATGCTTTTTTTTTGTGGTATTTTATAAAATTGCAGTATAGAGATAACCTGAAAAAATTATAAAGCTGGCTTTAAATAATTAAATTTACGTCTATGAAAAAGATATGTATTTTTTGTGGTTCTAGTCCGGGAAGTGAAAAAAGTTATCAACAAGCAGCAGAAAACTTTGGAGAGTTACTTGTTGATAAGGGTTTTGAGATGGTTTATGGAGGAGGCAGTACCGGAATGATGGGTTTTATTGCAAATGCTTTTTTGGCGAAAGGTGGTAAAGTTACTGGTGTAATACCGGGATTTTTAGTAGCTAAAGAGGTTGGTCATAATGGACTTACCGAAATGATAGAAGTAGAAAGCATGCATGAACGTAAGCAAAAAATGGCTGATATTTCAGATGCTTTTGTAGCTTTACCAGGAGGAATGGGGACTATGGATGAGCTTTGCGAAATTGTTACATGGGCACAATTAGGGTTGCATACTAAGCCAATCGGAATATTAAATATCAATAATTATTTCGATCCATTTATCGAGTTTATGAATCATATGGTTTCTCAAAGATATTTAAGTAAAGTGAATCGTCAGATTATTGTTTCTGATAAAAATCCTGAGGAACTTTTGAGAAAAATGCAAAATTACGACCCTCCCGTTGCTGAGAAGTGGTTAGATAGACATAGGACTTAGTCTATATTGTATTTATTTATTATTTCAAATAAGAAATTTTCTATCTTTGGATTTTCTGAAAATAGAAAGTATTTCAACAATAAATTATGATTAACAAAGACGTTACGTTGGGTATAGATATTGGTGGAACCAATACAAAACTAGGGCTGGTAAATAAACAAGGTTTTTGCCTTTCAGAATTATCAATTCCAACAGGAGCTGATAAACCATTTGATGAGTTTTTAAAGGTTGTAGTAGACTCTGTTGATAAACTCAAAGGAAATATCGATCACCAAGTAAACATCAAGGGAGTTGGAATCGGTGCACCGAATGGTAATTACTATACTGGCTTAATAGAAGAAGCGCCAAACTTGAATTGGGGCGACAAAGTTCCGGTAGTAAAAGAGATTGAAGCAAGATTAGGTATTCCTGCTACTCTAACTAACGATGCTAATGCAGCTGCTCTTGGAGAAATGCTTTTTGGCGTAGCTCAGGGAATGAAAAACTTTGTAGTAATCACACTAGGTACTGGCTTAGGTAGTGGAATTGTTGTTAACGGAGAATTGATTTATGGTCATGATGGATTTGCTGGCGAACTAGGCCACACAACCGTTTTTGTTGATGAAGGAAGAGATTTACCTACAGGAAGAAAAGGCTCTTTAGAGGCTTATGTTTCTGCAACAGGTATTAAAAGAACTGTGTTTGAATTACTGGCTAAAAGAATTTACCCAAGTGAGTTGAGAGATATTACTTACAATCAACTTG